>NZ_MQAD01000005.1:293281-817119 GCF_001996285.1 Anoxybacillus kestanbolensis
CGTGCGAATCATCTTCTCCCAGCTCCTTTTTGACTTTTTTCACATAAAATGATCATCAGATTTTTATAAAATTTTTATAAATATTTATACATTTATCATGAACAGTCAAAAGCCTCCAATCGTCTATGATCCTTTATTTTACTATGATTTTTTATGAAATGAAAATGATGACTATATTACGTACGAACGAGAAGATATGTTTCGACTTTGACAAAAAAAGACGCAACATGTCGTTGCATCTTTTAGTTCGAATCGAAACGAACGATACGAATCCGCTCTCCTCCAAAGAGCGATATTTGCTTCGTTTGTTCTCGTTCATCTGTCACCATTTTCACTTCATATAAGCCTGGAACATACTCTCCTACTTTCACTAACGATGCATTCGTTTCACCGACGTATGTGTCGTTAATCAAAATACGAGCCCCTTGCTCATTCGTTTGCACATATACATGGTATAACGCGGGCTCAAATTTGTATATTCCTTGCGACAATTTCATTAAAAAAATCGGTGGAGTTGACGTTAATCCTTTTATGTAAACTCGATCATCTTTCTGTTGCGCTAACTCTTTCTTTATTTGGTCATAACCCTCTGGATGTTTACGTAAATATGCAAAAAGTGGTGAAAGTGACACCTCTTTTTCTAATGGAGCATCAATGAACTGTTTCAACGCATGCATATCTTCTTGACGTAACGCGGCGATGAATTGCTCAATTACTTTCTGTTCACTCGTCTCTTGTTTCGCTACTCCCCATGCACCGACGACACACGCGCTTACAACGAATAATAAACATACAAAAACAAATGGTCGTTTTTGTTTTCGTCGTTCGCTTCGTGTCATCGCTTCTTTTTGTAATCCCCCTTTTTCATTCACACGTATTTCCCCTCTTTTCTCATATTTACATCATCATATGTATGAGAAGAAAAGGGAAAATATGAGAAAAAGAAGGGGCTACACACCATATATGTACATCACGGTGTGCGCCTTGTCAACGACAACGTCACAACTTCCCAATATGCCCATTTTTTCTTTTTTGCAAACCAACCATATCGGCGGAGTTGCCAACTAACAAGCAAATGAAACCAACCATGTCCAATGACGACAACGGTGCCCGTTCGAGCATAGCGGACGAGCTGTTGTGCCGCTTTCATCGCTCGCTGCTTTGTTTTGGTATAAGGCTCCTCTCCATATCCACAAAACCATAACAAGCGCAACAAAATAAGCCACATCCATAGCGGATATACACCTTTCATCCACTTTGGCGGTTGAGGGAGTGGGGCTTCATTTAGCCATTTGTGCTCCTCAATTGGACTTACTGGTTCCAATAAAGACACTGAATGACGAGCGCGAGCAAGCGAACTAACAAGGACGACAGATGCGCATTTTATTCTTTCTTTTGCTTCCGCATACGATAGAGGCTCGTCATAAACGATCGCCTCATCGTATGCTTTTAACCAATTGATTAATTGTTCTCTCGTCATCCATCCGCCTCTTTTACAAACAGGCTTTCCATGCCGAATGAGAATAATCATGCACGCTTTCCCTCCATCATTTGAAACATAACAGCATACAACCATGCGCTACATACGGCAAGTAACATTAAAATAAAAAACGTCCAATGATACGCAAAAGGAAGCGTCAAAGCGAGTGGAGCCATCATGCGCCCAAGCGTAAAACGTAGGCTCGCTGCAGCAAAATATTGTCCACGCATATGCTCGGGTGCCAATTTAGCAACAAACGTTTGTTGTAAACCGACTGTCATCAGTTCTGCTAGCGTAAATAAAGCAATTAAAAAGATCATCATCCATAGAGATGTGGTTTGACCAAAAAGAAAAATGGCGATTCCGTAAAAAAGTGAAGAAAAGACAAACACCCATTTTTCTTTATAGTTTTCCATCCACTTCGTCACAGCTACCGTAAATAAAGCAACAAGCAATCCGTTTTCCGCAATCAGAACACTAAACGCCTTCTCCCCGCTCAACGAAAGCGACCAATGTCCGACAGAAAATAACGTTTGTTTTGAAACGACTTCCTTTATGTAAACAGGAAGTAAAATGTCGAGTTGCATAAACGTTTGTGCCACAAGAATACCAGCAACAATAAATAAAAGAAACGTACGATCTTTTACGATGAGGCGATAATTGTTTAACTGCTCAATAAAAAACATATACCATGTTCCTGTTGTTTTTCTCCATATCGGTGCTGTTTCATCTAAATAAATAAAAAGAACAATCGCAACGATCGCACAAAACGTCCCTGCGATGAGAAGTAAGAAAAACTGGTGTTCAGGATAAAATACTCCTCCAAGGAGTGGACCGATGACAACCATGATGTTATTCATCGTATAAAATACAGCAAACACGCGACTTTGATCTTTTTCTGAAACAACATCTGCAACCATCGCCTGACTTGCAGGCCAATAAAGTGAGCCGCATACGCCTACGAGGGCAAAACAAATAAAACTCATCAACGGTGATGAGAATAACGGAGAATTGGATAGTGCAAATAAGAAAAAAGCAAGCGCTTGTCCACACGCTGCAAGCACCATCATCTTCTTTCTTCCAAATCGATCAGCAAAATACCCTCCAAGTAAATTAGCAATTACCGAAAATAATTGCGAAATAACAAGCAATACACCTGTTTTTTCTCGACCGAATATGCCAGAAAAATAAATAGCGATAAAAGGAAATATCATCCAAAAAGTAACTCCAACGAGTGATTCCCCAATTAAACGAATACGTAAGTTTCGATCCCAATCTCGTATTCGCATCGTATCCCCCCTCCCAAACAATTATTTTGTTATTATACCATTTTCGCACAAAAATTTCGCTAATAAAAAGATTGACAAAAATACAGAAAAGTAAAAAAATAAATTCAAAAGGAAGTGAGCACTGTGAAAATAGTGAAAAATGTTATCGTTTCATACGCGACGGTTGTGACCATTATTGCATTACTTCCTGCTTTTCTAGTTACAAATGATGTAAGTATTATTGATTCGTTTCTTTCCGCAATAAAAGACTAAATCTCCTGCCTAGGCAGGAGATTTTTTCAGCCATTTCCGCAATAACCCATGTTTTGGAGCGATCCATAATGAAACAAAGAAGATGACACCGGTTGATACAGCAATTGCTCCAGAAATAGAGACGTTGAATGCTGTCGCTCCCACGTAGCCGATCACCGATGCCAATACACCGATAAAAGCACTACATATAAGCATCGTGCTAAGTCGATCCGTCCATAAATAAGCTGTTGCACTCGGTACAATAAGCATCGCTACAACTAAAATGGCACCAACACTATCAAATGAGGCAACAGTCGTTAACGACAACATCCCCATTAATACGTAGTGAATCAGCACGACCGGAATTCCAAGCGTAATTGCCATTTCACTATCAAATGAGCTAATTTTTAATTCTTTGTAAGCAAAAACAATAACGAATATATTGATCGCTAAAACAAATCCAAGCAACCAAACGGCTTTCGGTCCAATACTTCGTCCGCCAACTTCCAGCACATCCCACGGCACAAATGCAATTTCACCCATCAGCGCATGTTCGACATCTAAATGAACACGATCTGCGAATAAGGAAATGAGGGCAACCCCGATCGCAAACAAGCATGTAAACACAACCCCGATGGCTGCGTCACTTTGCACCCCCTTTTGATGCAACAATTGGACGAGAAATGTTGTTAGCAATCCGACAAGCAAAGCGCCGATGAGCATAGACACCCCTTGCAGTTGATGGCTTACCATATACGCCCCCACAATTCCTAGCAATACGCTATGACTGATCGCATCAGAAAGCATCGACATTTTCCGTAATACAAGAAATGTACCGACTAATCCACAGTTAATCCCGACAAGAGTTGCAGTAAGCAAAATCCAAATCGTATAACTCATAACTGCTCCCCTCGCTCATACATTAGTTGTTTCACGCGCAATTTTTTTCTTTCTACATGTCGACGAATGATTTTGCTACATAAACCACGTTTCGGGGCGAATAAAAACGAGAAAAGAAACAGAGCCGTCGCAAAAATAATAACGAGTGGACCGGTAGGCACATAAGCAATCAAACTCACATATGCTCCAGCAACTCCAGATAAAGCACCAAATACGCCAGCTAACAATGTCATCCATCCGAGTCTTTCAGTCCAATATCTTGCAGCTAACGCCGGCGTAATGAGTAGCGCAGACATTAACACAACGCCCACAGCCTGTAAACCAATCACAACAACCGAAACGATTAAAAACATAAGCACACCATTCAACAACGACACAGGTATACCGATTCCTTGCGCAAATGCTCGATCAAATGTAATGATTTTGAACTCTTTGAAAAAAAAGAGGATCGTTATAACCATTAGTACAGCCGTTATGGTTAAAACGTTCACATCATTTCCAGTTAACGATGCTGCTTTTCCGAACAAAAAGTCATTGATCCCGCTCTGATTTCCACCTTCATGTTGATTAATCCATGTTAATAGCACAATGCCTAAACCAAAAAATACAGACAATACGATGCCAATGGCAGCATCTTCTTTAATGCGCGTATGTTTTACAATAAACTGAATAAATACTGTTGCCATATAACCTGAACAAGCAGCACCAATTAAAAAAACGAGAAGCGATTTTTGTCCATAGAAGAGAAAAGCGATACAAATGCCTGGTAACGCGGCATGTGCCATTGCATCCCCTATTAAACTTTGTTTCTTCAGCAAGGCAAACGTGCCAATCATCCCACTCGCCAATCCGAGCAAAGCCATGCTTGTAAATACCCATTGAACATTAACATCCATTTCGTTCACCCCACAATATGTGTGGTAGAGAGAAAAGTCACTTTTCCACCATACGTGTTTTGAATATGATCATACGTGAATGTGCGTTCTGTTTCACCAAACGCTATGACACATTTATTTAACAATAAAACATAATCGAAATAATCTCGCACCGTTTGCAAATCATGATGGACAACCAATACCGTTTTTCCACGCGTTTTTAGTTCATTTAACAGTTGAATAATCGCTTTTTCTGTTGCGGCATCCACTCCAACAAACGGTTCATCCATAAGATAAATAGAAGCATCTTGTGCGAGTGCACGCGCTAAAAACACACGCTGCTGCTGTCCACCAGATAGTTGGCTAATTTGCCGTTTCGCATAAGGCAACATGCCGACTTTATCTAAACATTGCATTGCAATCTCTACGTCTTCTTTTCGTGGTCGTTTCCATAGTCCGATATGACCATATCTCCCCATTAATACAACATCAAGCGCATTCGTTGGAAAATCCCAATCAACAGAATTTCGTTGCGGAACGTATCCGACAAGATGTCTTTGCTTCTCATACGGTTGACCATATACGAAAACATTCCCGTGCATACGCGGAATAAAATTTAACATCGCCTTCATTAATGTTGATTTTCCTGCTCCGTTTGGACCGATAATCCCTACTAACTTTCCTTCTGGAACAGAAAATGATACATCTTCTAATACAAGTTGCCGATCATACGCAACTGTCATTTGGTCAACAACTAGCGGATTCATCGTCCTTCCCCCTTCAATGCTTGTGCAATCGTTTTAACATTGTAACGATACATACCAATGAACGTCCCTTCTTCAGTCCCCTTTTTTCCGAGCGCATCTGAAAATAGTTCTCCACCAATCGAAACGTGATGGCCACGCTGTTTTGCTCCTTCAACAACCGCTTCAATTGCCTTTTTCGATACACTGCTTTCCACAAATACAGCTTGAATATTTCGGTCAACAATCATATCAACAAGTTCTTGAATATCTTTCAATCCGTATTCTGCATCTGTACTTAACCCTTGTAGGCCAACTACTTCGATATCATACGCACGACCGAAATAATGAAAAGCATCATGGGCTGTAATTAAAACACGCTGTTTTTTTAGAATGGCGTTCATCTCTTTTTTGGCTTCCTCTTTTAACTGCATGAGTTGAGATTCATATGCTTCTGCTCGTTTTTGATATATTTGTTTATGTTTCGGATCCACTACACTTAATTCGTCTCTTACCTTTTGCGTTGCATATCTCCACAAATCAAGATCAAACCATATGTGCGGATCATATACTCCGTCTATTTCAATTAACTTCTCTTTCGGAATCGTTTCACTTACTGCGACGACTTTTTTCGTTTTTGACATTTTTGTGAATATTTCTCCGAGTTTTCCTTCTAAATGAAGCCCGTTGTAAAAGATGATGTCTGCTTGACTTAACTTCTGAATGTCACCTTGTGTCGCTTTATACAAATGCGGATCTACCCCTGGCCCCATCAACGCTTCCACATGAACATACTCTCCCCCGACATGTTCAACTAAATCTGCAATTTGCCCCGTTGTAGCGACAACGTAAATAACGTCTTTTTTAGGTGCTTTCGTTTCACAACCGAACAACAATAATAAAACGGTCCATACAACCAACCATTTTTTCATATGCATCCTCCTTCAAAAGTTGTATAAGGATATAAAAGTTTCCTCAATGCAACATAAAGCCAAAAAAATTTGTTTGCCGCCCATTATATGCATGAACAAAAAACGTGTGACATGTGGAACAAGCAAACAATAATGATTAAGGTTAAAAAAGTTTCTTTAGACCAAATTTAATTTTATCTTATTCTTTTCTTTTCTCCCTGTCAATATTTTAATTTTCAAAAAAAGAAGTTTTCATTCATCTCATGCTATAATATCGATTGTCCGACACAAAAAAACAACTGTTTTTTAGAGGTGAACAACATGACGAAAACAGAATTGAAACAAAGCATCGGCTTTATTACAGCAACAGCCATCGTCGTTGGTACTGTGATAGGATCCGGTATCTTTATGAAACCCGCTGTTGTCATTGAAGCAACTGGAAATTCAACATTTGCTCTTCTCGCTTGGATTATCGGGGGAATCATTACGTTAGCTAGTGGGTTAACGATTGCAGAAGTGAGCTCAAAAATTCCTGAAACAGGTGGATTGTACGTATATATTGAAAAAGTTTACGGGAAGTTTTGGGGCTTTTTATGCGGATGGGTACAAACCATCATTTATGGGCCTGCCGTCATCGGTGCACTAGGGCTGTATTTTGGTACACTGTTTGCAGGTATTTTTTCTCTACCAAAAGAAAGCGAACTTTGGATCGGGATCATGGCAGTCTTGTTTTTGTCCGTTGTAAATATGCTTGGTTCTCAGTTTGGTGGAATCGTTCAAAGTGTGTTAACGGCAGCAAAACTATTGCCTATTTTTCTTATTATTGTCTTTGGTGTAGTGAAAGGAAATGTACCGATTTTCGGCATGGATAGCGGCTCTAGTCAAGCAATAAACTTCGGGGCGGCAGTTTTAGCAACATTGTGGGCGTACGATGGATGGATGAACGTTGGGTTTGTTGCTGGTGAGATGAAAAATCCGGCAAAGACGTTACCAAAAGCGATTATCACCGGTATTCTTATTGTCATGTTTGCCTATGTAGCTGTGAATGTAGCATTACTTCACGTGCTTCGCGCTGATGACATTGTTGCACTCGGTCCGAATGCAGCGAGTGAAGCTGCAACCATTTTATTCGGATCATTTGGTGGAAAATTGATCGCTATTGGCATTTTAATTTCTATTTTTGGTTGTTTAAATGGAAAAGTACTCACATTCCCTCGCATGCCATTGGCAATGGCAATAGATGGGCTATTTCCACTTGCTCGTTATTTTTCTCGCATCCATCCAAAGTGGCGCACACCTGTATTAGCAACGTTCATGCAAATTACTATTGCAATTATCATGATGTTACTTGGTAATGCAGATCGCTTAACGGATATTGCTATTTTTAGTGTCTTTTTATTTTACGGCTTTGCTTTTTATGCGGTATTTTTATTACGAAAATCATTACCATCTAACGAACAATTATATCGAGTGCCATTTTATCCTTTCACCCCGATTGTTGCTATTGTTGGCACAGCATATATTATTATAAGTACGGCACTCCATGCACCGCTCGATACATTTTTATCGATTGTTGTGACGATATCTGGCATTCCGGTGTATTATATCGTTACAAAAAAGCGACAAGGATAACCCTTTGTCGCTTCTTTTAATAATCTCTTCCTTTTCCTGAATCCGTCACGTCAAGTAACGGTTCTGGATAAGGTTGAAAATATCGTTGTTTCAACAAATATTCGTTTTGATAGCGAATGGCCCATGAACGAATGACGGCTGTTACACTACTTAGCGGCAGCTTGCCTGCCCGATATTTTTCTAACAGCTCATGGACATACCGTTTTTCCTCACCACTCAACTCATGTTTAAAATAACCGATCATATGTTGACAAACATTAATGTTCGAATTTCGACGGGATCGTCGTGCAGACAACTCATATAATGTTTGTTCATATCGCAAAAATACTTCTTCAATCGGCAAACGAACACGATTTGCAACAATATTTCCTAATTGCTTCAATTTCTGTTGATGATAAGCCATAAATAAATATTTATGCTCCGCATGAAATTCAACAAGTCGATGGTGCGAATTTGTCTGTTTTACCTCTCGAAATAAGGCAAGTGTAAATAACTTCGTCAAAAAATGCTCTCGAATAACGAAATTCGTTAATCGTCCCTCTTCTTCCACAGCTTTATGTGCAAACATTCGCAATACATGTTCTGCAAACATACCAGTTCCCTTGCCTAGCGCAGGTCCTTTTTTCTTACTGCTGTATATTTTGACGTCTTTTATCCCACATGAAGGTGACCGACTTTTTAAAATAAAGCCATCTACCTCTAATAGTTGTTTTAAAAATGAAACAGAAAACTCATTCATTTGCTCGGTGATGTCCATTTCGGTTGATGGCTGAACAAGCCGAACATGTTCATCTTCTTTGACCAGCCGAATCGTCTCACGCGGTGTACCGAGACCAATGCGCATTTCTGGGCAAATCGGGATAAATTGCACGAACGGCGCTAGCTTATGTACGACTTCATCGTTTAGTTGATCACCGTTATAACGACACGGGGAAAAACCGAGACATTCACTTACAACAACGATTGGTTTTGCATAATGCCACACTACTCGTACCCCTTTCACACATATTTTCGCTTATCATATCGCATAAACAGAAAAAATACACGCATCAATGTGTTGAAAAAAACAAAAAATTTTGAATTTGAACGTTTATACAAAAAAATGATTGATTATATCGTCACTTTGTTTTATTATGCTTTATGTTGCCTATTTTACTATAACTTAATTATTATTTATTCGTATTTGTGTATTTGTATAATTTTATACTTTCATATTTATGCAGTCCTTATCGCTCATTTATATTTCTGAATCATTTTGCTATATTGACTATTTTCATTTTTATATTACGATAGTAGTAATGTTATGTATCCGTTTTCAAAACATAAAATGGAAGGTGGTTTTAGAAAATGAATGTCGTACAAAAAGAAAAACATACACAATCGCATCATCTCTCTGACATACTGAAATTTCTTATTCCTTCGCTTGTTGGGGTATTTTTATTTATGATCCCTGTTCCTTATAAAGGTGAGATGACGATCCCTGTAGCTATTTTAGCTAAATGGGTCGAAGGAAACTTTTCTTCAGTCATTCCGACAATTTCTGTTTTATTTATGTTTATCGCTACGGTTGGCACAATCGTTGCAAAAATTGCTTATCCTTCTTTCATCATGAACAGCTCATTTCTTCGGCGTTTATTCGATGTGAATGGTTTGTTCGTCGTTGCGCGCATCGTTGGAACAATTTTAGGAGCGATGACGTTGTGGAAAATCGGTCCGGAATGGGTATGGTCAGAAAATACAGGTGCTTTGCTGTTGTATAGTCTCATTCCCATTTTGTTTTCCGTCTTTTTATTTGCAGGCTTGTTTTTACCTTTACTATTAGATTTCGGATTACTTGAATTATGTGGCGCACTTTTAACAAAGATTATGCGTCCGGTATTTAAATTACCTGGGCGCTCGTCCATTGACTGTATTGCTTCTTGGTTAGGGGACGGAACGATCGGCGTATTGTTAACAAATAAACAATATGAAGACGGCTTTTATACGAAGCGAGAAGCAGCGGTGATTGGAACAACTTTTTCCGTTGTATCGATTACATTTAGCATCGTTGTCATCACGTATATGAAACTTGAACATATGTTTGGCGCATACTATTTTACGATCGTCGTTGCTGGTCTTGTAGCCGCGATCATTATGCCGCGTATCCCTCCATTATCAAAAAAGCCAGACACATATTATCATGAACATCACGCTCCCGTTGATGAAACAGTACCAGCTGGCTATACTCCTTTTCAATGGGGATTAAAACAGGCAACAGAAGTGGCACAGCGCAATAGCGACATGGGGAAATTATTGAAAAACGGTGTACAAACCGTGATCGATATGTGGTTAGGCGTATTACCTGTCGTTATGGCCATTGGAACGGTCGCATTAATTATCGCCGAAACAACACCGGTATTTGAATGGCTCGGTAAACCGTTTGTACCGATCTTGACGCTCCTACAAGTGCCAGAAGCGTCAGCCGCTGCACAAACGATGGTTGTCGGCTTTGCGGACATGTTTTTACCTGCCATTATCGGTAGCGGCATTGAAAGCGAATTTACTCGCTTTGTTATCGCTTGTGTTTCTGTAACACAATTGATTTACATGTCCGAAGTAGGCGGATTGCTACTTGCGTCAAAACTACCAATTACGTTTAAGGATCTCGTTGTCATTTTCCTTCTTCGCACATTTATTACGTTACCAATTATCGTTTTTATTGCACATTTCATTTTTTAACGCAAAAGGGCAGTCATCTCGCCCTTTTTTTATTTCACTTTTATTTGTCCATCCCAATGGCGCGTTTGATTCATAGTATGAAGAGAGGTGACGTATATGCTTAAACAACATATCGGAAAAACAATCGGCTATTCGTTAGCCAACTTGTATTGTTACCAGAAATAATGGCTATGAACGGTACAATTGATTTAACACAACTCCATGGAACAGAATTATATGTTGTCATTGGTTTTTACGTGTTTCAGACGATTATCGGCATTTATTTTGGTAATCGATATGATCGAAAAGCTTGTGTAAAAGATCTAATATATCAGCTAAAAAGCAAAGACTTTGCTGCGAGTACATTCGAAAAAATCGCAGCGCTCGTTGATCGCGACCCAGATAGTCGTTTAACAATCTATTTGCTCCAAACGAAAAAAGACAGTCATCCCCAACAACAAACTGCCTTCGAACAGCTGTTAGTCGAGACAACGCGAAAAAGTGATATCGTAGCCAAATGGTCAAATGACCAGTATTTAATTATCGCTGTCGAAAATAACGCAAAACCTTCGACACTGATTGAGAGAATTAAACAAAATAGCCCGATATCTTTTCTCGTCGGCTATGCGACATATCCAGTCGAAGGGGAACAATTACAACAGTTATTACAAGTGGCGAAAGAACGCATGTATGCTACACATACGACAAAATAAGCGATTCAAACATATATATAAAAATAGTTTGTCCATTTCGACAAATTATGATAAGATGACAGCGAAGGCATTTCATCAAACTCCTCTTCATATTTCCCACTAGAAATGCCGTATACCTTTAGGATGAAAGGTAGGTGAATCAGGCGTGCAAGAACAACTTCTCCTCCAGCTCGTTAACCTCGTCCAAAACTTATCCGAAGACATGCAATGGATGAAGCAAGAAATACAAACAATGAAGCAAGAAATACAAACAATGAAGCAAGAAATACAAACAATGAAGCAAGAAATGCAAACAATGAAGCAAGAAATGCAAACAATGAAGCAAGAAATGCATGAATTAAAAACAAAAGTGCATAAGCAGGAAGAAGATATTCATTGGTTAAAAGAGCAAATGAAAGAAAATACAGCAATGATCAAGGCTATTCGAGACAATCAATTAGAACAACGTAGCCTTCAAGATGCTATGCGTCATGAAATTGCCCACATTCGTGAGGAAATGGCTACAAAGCAGGACATTGCCTATATCCACGAACGACTTGACTATCAGCTCGGCCGTATTGCACGCGCAGAGGAAGAGTTGTACATGCTCAAAAAAGCAAACTAAAAACAAAGCCGTCGCTCCCCTCTTGGAACGACGGTTTGTCTTTTATTTTTGCACTTTTTCTAGAAATGCTAACATATGCTTAATATATTCCTCTTCATACATCGCAAAACTTTTCACATGTTTGGCTTTGTCCGTGAGCCAAAGTTCAAACACTTCTGGATGTTTGTTGTACATCCCCACACTTTCTTCATATGGAATAGATGGATCGGCTTTGCTATGAATAAATAAAATCGGCCGTGGAGCAATTGCATCAACCGCTTTGATCGGCACCGACTCGGCTGGATCTAAATCAGTAATCATCGGAATAAGGGTAATGATTAAATACGTAAACGGAACATTCGGTAAATGCGTCCATACAGGCATATATGTGCGCAAATATCCTTCTAAATCGCTAAACGGGCTGTCAGCAATAACCGCTTTCACCTCTTTATCCATTCCTGCTGCTAAAATCGACGTTGCTGCTCCCATCGATACTCCATACAGAACAATCGGTTCGGCATAATGTTGTTTTGCATAATCAATGACACCAAGCAAATCATATTTTTCTTTTGCGCCAATCGTTGTCATGTCTCCTTCCGATTCGCCGCTTGCGCGAAAATCAAACATAATGACGCGATATCCTTCGTCTGTTAGTGCTTTAGCAATTGGCAAAAACGGGACGTTTGGTTCGTAGCGATTGCCGCCATATCCATGCGAAAAAATAACGGTCATTTTCGCTTGTTTCGTTGGCTCAATCACCCACCCTTTCAGCTTTAGTCCGCCGTCTTTACTTGTAAATGTCACATCTTGATAAGCCATTTCATAAGCCTTCGGCGTTTCGACGACTGCTTTTCGCTCTTTATGTGTCAAATTCCAACCGACGTAAATGGAAATGGCGACACACGCAATCGCCGCAAGTAACAACACACCAATAAACGATGGTACAAGCCATTTTTTTGTCTTTCGTTGCCTTTCTACCTGTATTTGCATCGTCCTCACCTCTCTTTTTTCCATTATGTCGCGAACGAAAACAACAATGCACAAAAATGTATATCGATGTGGTACAATAAACAAAATGTCTTTCAATGAAAGGAATGAGACTATTGGCTTTTACCCATACGTTTACGAAAGAAGAAGAAATCGTGCATGCGATTACTCATGGCATCGGTGCGGTGTTTAGTATCGCGGCGCTCGTTATTTTGACGGTCATGGCTGCGATGTACGGAAATGCATGGCACGTTGTTAGTTTTACGTTGTTTGGAAGCACGATGCTTATTTTGTATTTGTCATCAACGATTGTGCACGCGTTGCCGGAAGGGCGCTGGAAGCGATTGTTTGAAATTTTCGACCATTCGGCGATTTACTTTTTTATTGCAGGCACGTATACGCCGTTTCTGTTTTTAGCGGTGAGAGGAGCGATCGGTTGGACATTGTTTGGCATCGTCTGGGGGCTTGCACTCTTCGGTACCGTATTTAAATGCTTTTTCGTCGATCGGTTTTTATATACATCGACGATTATATATATCATCATGGGCTGGTTGATTGTATTTGCATGGAAACCGCTCGTTTCCAGCCTTTCGCCAAACGGTGTGTTATATTTAGTCATCGGCGGAATTTTGTACACAGTCGGCGCTGTTTTTTACGTATGGCGCGGCTTTAAATTTCATCATGCCGTCTGGCACTTGTTTGTATTAGGCGGGTCTGTGGCTCATTTTTTGGCGGTGTTTGTTTTACTATAAGGCAAGGAACCGACTTGGTCCCTTGCCTTCTTATACTTCTACCTCTTTCGTTTCATTCATCACTAAATCAAAATGACGAACCGATAACATCTCGGCATCGAATAAATCGCATCCCCAAATATGCTGTAAGAAAAGGCGGGCGATAATTTGTTTTCGTTCGTTTTCTTCCGCTTCTTTTAACGCTATGACGCTCAAATACAAGTCGCAAAGGCGATTGGCGATTTTTTTGGCGTGATACGTTTGCACGTCTTCTGGCTGTCCGTGAAGTTGTTTTAGAGACTGTATGAGTTCATGCAACCCGCTTTCGACCGGTTTAGCAAATGCGCGTATTCCCACAGGAAGTGCAGCTAGTTGTTCGTTTATTGTTTGAATAAACGTTTCATGGACGCGATATTTACGGATGAGGCGCAACACCTCAAGTCCTAAAATGTTTGCTGTTCCTTCCCATACGGTCAATACTTGGGCATCGCGAAGCAAGCGCGGGGTGACGAAATCTTCGATGTAGCCGTTGCCGCCATGCATTTCAATCGCTTCATGGGCAAATGCAATCGCTTCTTCGGCTGTTCGCATTTTTAAAAGCGCAATTAATAAGCGATTCCACGCTTTTTCTTGCTCAGACGCTTGGTCCGGCGTGCGCATCACACGGTCAAAAAAGGAAATGAGCTCAAAACAAGCGCTCGTTTGCACTTCTTGACGCGCCGTTAAGTTGGCTAACGTTTCTTTCACCATCGGATATGATGTAAGTGTATGTCCAAACGCTTGACGATTGACTGCGTATTGCTTTGCCTCTTCTAGCGCCCGTTTCATAATGCCAATCGAAGCGACGGCGTTGCAGACGCGCGATAAATTGAGCGCTTCCATCATATAGTAAAACCCTTTTTTCGCATCGCCAATTAAATAAGCTTTTGCCCCTTCAAATACGACTTCCGCTGACGGCACAGCGCGAACACCAAGTTTATCTTTTAAACGCCGAATGTGAATGCCGTTTAATGCCCCGTCCTCATTGCGCCACGGCACTAAAAATAAACTAAGCCCTTTCGTCCCCGCCTCGCTTCCGTCGATGCGCGCAAGCACTAAAGCAACTCCGCACATGCCAGCGTTGCTCGCAAAATATTTTTCTCCGTAAATTTCATAATGATCCCCGCATAAAACAGCGCGCACTTCATTGGCACCGACGTCCGAACCGCCTTGCCGCTCGGTTAAAAACGTCGCGCCTTCATACAGCTCGACTTCGCCCGTCGAAATGACGTGCGGCAAATATTTCGCTTTAATTTTTTCGTCAGCAAAATGCTCTAATACGTACGCCGTTGCCATCGTGAGCGTCACCGGGCAATAAAACCCTGGCTCGACTTGTGATAACAAATATCCTTGCGCGTACGAATAGACGTAATTGCCAACACGACCAAGCGCAGGAATCGGTTTATGGACATAACCGACAATTCCTGTTTCATACGTTTCCTTCACTGTTTGTTTATATCCTTCGTTCACCCATATTTCAGAAACATCATTGCCAAAACGGTCATATTTGAGGAGTCGCGGCTGTCCTTCGCGGTCTGTATGTACCGCGCGCCGGTCGATATCGGTCATGCAAAGCTTCCAAAACTTCTCTAACTCTTCTTCGGCGTACGCATAAAACTCTTCGTCTAAATATTTTTTTAAATTGGCAAATAAGTTCGGATCAACTTCGCGTAGCTGTTTCATTGTGTATCCCCCTCAACACCTGTTTTAATATTTTTCCTGTTGCGTTGCGCGGTAGTTCAGGAATGGCTTCATATAGCTTTGGAATTTTATAGTCTGCAAGTTTATCCGAAAGAAAACGTTTACATTCTTCCGCAAGCTGCTCGATCGGTTCTTTTGTGACAACAAACGCTTTCACCGTTTCTCCCCATTCTGGATGCGGCACGCCAACAACCGCCACATCAACAATCGCTGGGTGCAACTTTAGCGCGTCTTCCACTTCTTTCGGGTAAACGTTCACTCCCCCAGAGATGATCATATCTTTTTTTCGATCGACAATCCAAATGTAGCCATCTTCATCACGGCGCGCTAAATCACCTGTATATAGCCAACCGTTTTTCACCGTTTCCGCTGTTTTTTTCTCGTCTTTGTAATAACCTTTCATTGTGCCTTCACCAGCTAAGATGATTTCACCAATTTCACCTGGTGGAACGTCATTGCCGCGTTCATCGACGATTTTTACTTCGCAATGAAGGGCGGCATCTTTGCCAACGCTCCCTGCCTTTGTCGCATGTTCTTCCGGTGATAAATACGTTCCGTTTGGTCCAGCTTCCGTTAGTCCGTACAAACACATGAGCCGATTCGTGCGAAACTGTTTGGCGACAAATTGCACTTCATTTGCCAATAACGGTGCTCCCCCATACGTCCAATATTGGACAGACGATAAATCGTATTCGTGAAGGCGTGGGTGTTTTGCCGTGAGTAAATAGGCGACTGGTGCTCCGAAAAAGTGGGTAATTTGATGTTTTGTGACAAGTTCTAACAATGCTTCTGGGGAAAACGTTGGTGATAACACATGGGTGGCCCCGACGTACATCCCGCCGACAAAAAATAAATGAAGCGGTGCGGAATGGCTAAGCGGCATCATATGCAACAGGCGGCTATGTTTATCCATTTTCGTCTCTAGCGCCATCATCGTTGCGACAGCGAAAATATTGCGCGCTGTAAACAATACTCCTTTTGGTTTACCAGTCGTTCCAGATGTGTATAAAATCGTCGTTTCGTCCTCTTCGCTCAGCGGACAAACAATTGGGGAAGAATCGCCGCTAGCAATGAGCTGCGATAACGAACGCCAACCTTCTATTGCTTCCCCTGTTTTCACCCAAATGACGTCAACCTTATGAACAAGCGAGGCAAGTTCTTGATAAATCCAATCATGTGCGATGACCGCTTTTGCTTCGCTATGGTCAATAATGTATTGCACTTCTTGGGCAGTTAGCCGCGCGTTAATTGGTACGATGATGGCACCAAGACGCAAGACGGCAAAATACGCATATACAAATTCTTTCACATTTGGCATATACAACACGACTTTATCGCCTCGTTTGATGCCGAGCGAAGCAAGCGAAGAAGCGAGCCGATTGACCGTATCATCTACTTCTCGATAAGAAAGCGACACGTCGCCATCAATGAGTGCTATTTTGTTCGGAAACTTTCGCGCATTGCGCGCTAACAACTCGGAAATGTTCATTCGATCCCCTCCAACTTTTGTAATCGTTCGCGAAAATCTGCTAAAATCGACTCCATCTCTTGTTTTAACTGCATTAAATCCTCAATCCGCTCCGTCACCTCCTTTAATTTTTGTTCGCCGTATGCGATTGTTTTTTCCAGTTGTTTTCGGCCAGTGCGATCGTTGTCAAACAAGCTAATCATTTCGTGAATTTCTTCTAACGAAAAACCGAATCGTTTCCCGCGCAAAATGAGTTTTAACACCGCTCGATCTTTTTTCGTATACAGCCGCTGGCCTGACTCGGTGCGAATGGGTGAAATGAGCCCGCGTTCCTCATAATAGCGAATCGTTCGCGTGCTAATATCAAACTGCTCGGCCAGTTGGGAGATTGTATAGTAATTCATTGCTTCCACCTTTATTTTTAATTTTCTGAATTTTATTTTAGTTTACGTTTACGTAAAAGTCAATAAGAAAAGCAGCGCACACCACTAAGGCTGTTACCAAACGGCAACAGCCTTGCTTATACATTCGAATGCTCCCATTGTTTCGCCAGCTCAATAAAGAAGGAAAGCGATTCAGGGTTCGCCATCGAGCCAACGTTTACCGCTTTTTCGAGCGGGAAGCCTAATAAAAGTTTACGAATCGGGATTTCCATTTTCTTTCCGTTTAACGTTTTTGGGATTTGGTCGACTTGGTAAATCGCATCCGGAATAAAGCGTGGCGATACGTGCGCTTTAATGGCATCTTTCACTCGTTGTTTTAATACGTCATCTAGCTCTACCCCTGGCTGAAGAACGACAAACAGCGGCATAAACGATTTTCTTCCCATCACTTCTAAGTCAATGACTAAACTGTCGAGAATGCCATCGACTGTTTCCACCGCCCGATAAATTTCGCTCGTGCCCATGCGCACGCCCGCGCGGTTAATCGTCGAATCCGAACGACCGTAAATGACGCAGCTTCCTTCGGCATCAATTTTAATCCAATCCCCATGTTTCCACACGCCTGGATACGTATCAAAATAGCTTTCGAGGTAGCGACGGTCGTTTTCATCGTTCCAGAAAAAGAGTGGCATCGACGGCATCGGTTCCGTGATGACTAATTCCCCGACTTCATTGATCAGCGAATGTCCATGTTCATCAAATGCCTGTACGTTTGCCCCGAGCGAACGGCATTGCAGCATGCCTGCACGAACCGGCAAAATGGGCGACCCGCCGACAAACGCGGTGCATACATCCGTTCCGCCACTGCATGAGACGAGCCAAACGTCTTTCACATGTTCATACACCCAAAGAAACCCTTCGGTCGTCAGTGGGGATCCTGTCGAGAGAACCGCTTGCAAGTGTGAAAAATCGTAAGTGTCTTTCGGACGAATGCCTTGTTTCATACAAACGTTAATAAACGCTGCGCTTGTGCCAAAATGCGTAATTTTTGCTTTTTCGGCAAGCTCCCATAAGACGTTCGCATCTGGAAACGTTGGGCTTCCGTCATATAACACAACTGTTGCCCCAACTAACAGCCCACCAATTAAAAAGTTCCACATCATCCAACCCGTCGTCGTAAACCAGAAAAATGTGCTATCACGCGCAATATTGCATTCAATCGATAAAATTTTTAAATGCTCTAATAAAATGCCCCCATGCCCTTGTACAATTGGCTTTGGCAATCCGGTCGTTCCAGAAGAATATAAAATCCATAACGGATGATCGAACGGAACTTGTTCATAATAAAGTTCACTTCGTTCTTTCACGAGATCCGTCCATAATAAAACGGAATCGTCCCATGCGCGTACATCGTCACGTAAATACGGAACGACAATCGTCTTTTTTAGCGACGGAAGTTTTTCTTGCAGTTCTTTCACAACTGGTACTTTATCAAACGTTTTCCCGTTATATTGACAACCATCTACCGCAAACAACACCGTCGGCTCAATTTGTTGGAAGCGGTCGATGACGCTGTTGGCGCCAAAATCGGGAGAACAACTAGACCAGATCGCGCCAATGCTCGCGCACGCCAAAAACGCAACGACGGTTTCCGGAATGTTTGGCATATAAGCAACGACGCGATCTCCTTGCTTGACCCCCAGTTTTTTCAGCGCCGAAGCGACGGCTGCCGTTTGTTGTTTTAACTCTTTCCACGTCACTTCACGCACCGAAACGTGTTCGGAACGGAACAAAAGCGCTGGCTTCTCCTGCATGTTGCGAAAAATATGTTCCACATAGTTTAGCCGTGCCCCTGGAAACCAGTTTGCCCGTGGCATTTTTCGTTCTTCTAACACACTGGTATACGGTGCAGACGACTGAACGCTGCAATATTCCCACACCGTTTCCCAAAATTGCTCAAGATTCTCGACCGACCATTTCCATAACGCCGCATGCGAATCAAACGTAAGCCCTTTTTTTGCTTCTAGCCAATTCATATACTTTTTCACGCTTGATTGTTCGATTTGTTCTTTCGTTGGCGTCCATAAAATATCCCCATCCGTAATCGCTTTCATTTTCTAGCCCCCTTCTTCAAAAAGAAAGAAAATTAAGAACATTTACATTATACTATATGATTATCCGAAAAATATACAAAAAGACGCATCGGCTTTGTTGGCCATGCGTCTTTTTTATCCAAATACAATTTCTTGACGTTCGTCGTCCCATTTCATTTCAACGTGTTTTTTCTCTTCATAAAATGTATACGTCTTTTTACCAAATTGTACAACTGTTCCTTCCCATGCGTGTTCAATATAGATCGTCTCCCCTTTTGGAACAGCTAATACAGTCTTAATCCCGAGCGAAGAGCCAACTTCTTTAATTTTCATCCCTTTTTGCGCATACGCTTCACCACCGCGTAACACTCCGTGAACAGTCAATGTGCCTCCAGCATAAATGTTACAATTGTAACACCCTTTTCCCGTTACAACGACATCTCCACTTCCGTGAATGACGCTATTTAAAGCATAAGAAAGTTCAATCACATCGTTTTCTTCGCGATCATATTGCCCAATAAATGTATTAAGTTCACGAAGCAAGTTTGCCATACCCTCTAAACAATGAAAATGGTTAGGACGATCAGCAAGCAAACAACTATCTAACTGCGAACCAATATCGAACCACTGTTCACCAATTTGTTCACGCTTTTGTTCGCACATCGTTTTATACTGTTTCATCGCTTCCATCATCGTTTGAAACTTACTTTCAAGCAATCTCTTCGCCACCGGATAAATATCTTGTTCGCGAATTTTAGACATGACCATTAGTTGTTGAATCACAACAATCATTCGCTCAAGTGAGTGGCGAATTTGTTGTAATAAACCAATCAGTTGAGTCACAATCATTTTGTTTTCTCCTGATGTCACCGTACCACTAATGACGTTTTGTTGAATAAAAATCGATTGTTGCGCACGAATTTTTGCGCGATTGACATTTTGTAAAATCATAATGCTACCGAGCGCTTCCACAACCATTTCATCTTGGACGTTTCCTGTAATTTCAACATCACCTTTAAAATGAATGTTTCCTACTGATAAATCGACATCCCCTTGATGAACAAGCTTTGGAAGGATGGAGACGACAACCGTCTTTCCCTTTTTCGCAATTTGCGGTCGCCCACCTGTTGTTGCTAAAATGCGGTTTCCATCCATCGTTACTCCCTTACCAAGTTTAATCATCACCGGATGTACTTCACGTACAGGTATCACGTCATTTGTGATGGTTAATCCTGGTTTGCCTGGCAGTGGTGGATGAACAATCGCAATCAAGTCTCCTTCACCAACTGTCGCAATCATTTCCATTTCACGATAATCAACGGTTCCGTCTTCACGAACTTTCGGTGTTCTTTTCCCCTCGCCTACTTTTACCTCTACCCATCCGTCCTTTCCTTCTGTTGGCTCAATTCCTTTTGCGATGACGACGGTTACTTTTTTCTCGGAATGCAGTGCTTCACGAATCGCTTCCTCATTCACTCCATACACAATCCCTAATTCTTGCAGTTTCGTCATCACTTGCTCGTATGACACATCATAAATAAGCTCTGTCTCCATTTTTGCATGTATATACAATTTACTAGATGGTTGTTTATCTTCCAATATATATCGACGTCGCACCCCAGGGGCGAACGTTAATGTTGCTTCTAACTTTCTAACATCTACATCAATTCTCCAAACGGATTGAGCGATGCTTTCTTCTTTTGGATAAATGCGGACGTCGTCGCCTTCTTGTAACGTGATGCTTCCTTCGACTTGTTGACCATTATGTAAACAGATGACACCTTCACCGATTACGATCGTTGGGCTTACGTCCAAACATTCGTAATACAACGTACCATCTTGAATCCATGCTTTTCCTTCAACTTGTTGAATCATTTGGTTTGCTTGCTGTTTCTTCGTTAGTCGAACAACGGCAGGTTGCGAGACGACTCCAAACAACTTTTTGCGCTCTTGTTGCACAACTTCGATGATTACTTCTTCGCGCGTTGCTTGAAGCTGTTTGAGCCCCTCTTCAATCGCTTCTTCCACCGTTTTTCCTTTTACTTCGATGCAATCCATTTTTCCCCCGCCTTTTTCCTTACCATTTACTATTGTTTTTATTATAATAGTAAAGAGATAAAAGAAATAGTGAAAAAAGTCGGAACCCTTTATCATTTTAGAAAAAGGATGGTTGAGATGAGAAAACGATTGATGCTTAACGCAATGATCTCTACTAGTTTATTGCTTAGTGGTTGTGTACAACAAGAAGAAAAACATACTGCAGAACACGAAACGGGTGATATACGGGAAGAAACAAACTCGATTCGCGATCTCCCATCATTTTTGGCTTCCTATAATGAATCGATGTCTCATTTATATGAACAGGCTGCGACACATCAAAAGTTGTTAGAAAACATACCTTGTTATTGTGGTTGCGGTGAATCAGTCGGTCATGAGAACAATTATGATTGTTTTGTACATGAAAATAAAAACAACGGTGCAATCGTTTGGGACGATCATGCAACAAAATGCGGAGTTTGTTTAGAGATCGCCGCTATTTCTATTGAACAATATGAAAAAGGAATGTCGATCAAAGATATTCGTCACCTTATTGATGAAACATATAAAGAAGGCTATGCGAAGCCGACACCGACAAAGCCGATGTAAAAACCGAGCTGTTTGCTCGGTTTTTCATTTTTTCGTTAATTGCCATGCCCGTTTGAGATCTTTCCATGAAGACGCTTGATTGTACATGAGCACGCCCCCGCGATATATTTTTGAACCAAACACAAATAAAAAAGCGATTGTCCCAATGAGCAAAGCAATGCTAAGAGCGATTTCCCAAACTGGAACGTTTAGCATTCCGATTCGTAAAAACATAATCATTGGAGCAAAAAATGGAACAAACGACATTGCTGCAATAAACGGAGATTCCGGTGCATTCAAGCCAAACATCGCCATAATAAACGCAGCGACAACTAACATTGTGACAGGTCCAGCCATTTGTTGCACTTCTTCTACTCGACTGACAATCGAGCCAAGTACCGCAAATAACATCGCGTACAACAAATAACCGAGCAAGAAAAAGATAATGCCGTACGTAATTAAAGAAAGCGGGAGTTCATTCATACCAAGCAACTGACGCAATATATCGCTTTGTTTCATCGAGACATAGCCAACTGAAAAAATAAACATAAACTGCGTCAAACTTAACAAAGCAACTCCTAAAATTTTTCCGAACAATTGTTGAACAGGTGAGATACTTGAAATTAAAATTTCCATAATACGTGATGATTTTTCCGTTGCTACTTCCATCATAATCATACTTCCGTACATTAACACGAACATATACATCGCAAACAATAGCACATATACGATCGCTCTTGCTTGATTTAATTGTTCTTCTGTTTTTGCATGTTCTTCAAGCGCTACTTTTTCTATGGCAATTGGAGCATATAATGCGTTTATTTGTTCATACGTTAATCCAATTTGTTTTGCCATCATCGCAATTTTAACTTGTTGCAACGCTTGCTCAATGCCATGAATGACATCACTATCTGCAATATTTTTTGCATAATATGTCACTTTCGGCTGACCGTTTTGTACATCAAGTACAATATACGCATACCACTTTTCTGTTTGGACAAGTTCTTTTGCCTGTTCCTCACTTTTATCATGGCGAACAAGTTTTATTTCTTTATTCGATTGCAATTGCGATTGCAATGCTTCGTACCACCCATTTGTTTCATCAATAACACCAATTGTTTTTTGACCATTATCGCTAAACGCTTCAATGATACGATCTAACTGACTAATACCAAATACAATAAAAGCAGTAATGATCGTTGAAATGAAAAAAGACTTTGATTTTAATTTCGTTACGTACGTGTGAAGAAAAACGATCCAAAACTTATTGTTCATACGCTGCACCTACTTTCTCGATAAAAATGTCATTGAGCGATGGTTCTTCTAGCGAAAACGTACGAATAAATCCTTTTGCATAAATATGTTCAAGAATGCGCTGGGATACACTTTCATCTGCTATTTGTAAGCGAACTCCTTCAACCGTTTTCTCCATTTTTAATACGCCAGGAACGTTTGTTAATGTTTCAAACGGAAGTTCTCCGTGAATAATGACATTTTTCTTGCCGAAAGATTGCTTAATTTCTTTAATTGATCCATGAACAATAGGTCTTCCTTTATGCATAATGCATATATGTTCACATAATTGTTCAACATGTTCCATCCGATGACTTGAAAAGACAATCGTTGTTCCTTGTTGTTGTAAATCTATTACTGCCTTTTTCAACATTTCAACATTTACCGGATCTAATCCGCTGAATGGTTCATCTAAAATCAGCAATTGCGGACGATGTAACACCGCAGCGATAAATTGAATTTTTTGTTGATTACCTTTCGATAACTGTTCTACTTTTTGATTTTCATATTGCGGGATTTTAAAACGCTCCAGCCAATTGTGCATTTCTTTCACAATTTCTTCTTTATGTAATCCTCGCAATCTTCCTAAATAAATGAGTTGTTCTTTTACTTTTAACTTTGGATACAATCCTCTTTCTTCCGGCAAATATCCGATGAGATGACTATGTTTATACGTAATATGCTCACCGTTCCATGTAATCTCCCCTTTCGTTGGCTCAAGCAATCCTAAGATCATTCGAAATGTTGTCGTTTTTCCTGCTCCGTTCGCCCCCAGAAATCCAAATATACCCTTTTCCGGAATAGACAACGTCACATCATCTACTGCTGTAAACGAGCCAAACTGTTTTGTTACATGTTGCAACACTAATCCCATGTTTTCCACTCCTTTCCCTTTTATTCCATTATAACGTATGATGTTAGGTAAAAGTTTCATCTATTTACTTTTTATGATCGGAAAATGATGAGAAACATACTTCTTTCTTGTCCGTCATTCATTTATAATGAAAAATAAAAGGGGGGTGAATCAAAGTGGACAGGGAAACAATTGTAAAAGAAATTGTGAAAGCGCTCGAACTATTCTCAAACAAAATTCATTACGAAATGAAGGAAATGAACAATCAGCTCCGGACGGAAATGCAAGAGATGGGCAACCAGCTTCGTTCGGAAATGCAAGAAATGGGACAACAGCTTCGCTCGGAAATGCAAGAAATGGGACAACAGCTTCGTTCGGAAATGCAAGAAATGGGGCAACAGCTTCGCTCGGAAATTCGAGGTGTAGAAAGCAAATTAGAAACGAGAATTGACGCTCTTAAACAAGAAATGGACAAACAGTTCGAGCAGCTAAACGAAAAAGTTGATCTACTACGCGATGAATTAACCGACACGCAAGAAACCGTTGATCTGCTTTCTTCCAAAACACTCCAACATGAGCGAAAACTTCGTCTTTTATCCAAACAATCGTAAAATCCATTGACATCTTCGCTTTTTTGTTTCATAATTCTAAAAAATATAATAAGTGAAAAAGGCACGGGACGAGTAAACCGATGGAACGTGCAAGAGAGTGGAACCCATAGGCTGGAAGGTTCCTCACGGGAAGTCGGTTGAACCTACCCTATACGGCCGCTTATGCAAACATAAGCCGTTTTCTCCTACGTTACAGGGCAAGAGGTGGGCGCGATTTGCGCCAAAAAAGGTGGTACCGCGGAAACGACGCTTTTCCGTCCTTTTCAACAAGGGCGGAGGAGCGTTTTTTATTTTGTAGTAAAGGAGTGAAATAGTGAAAAAAAAACGAATCGTTATAAAAATTGGCAGTAGCTCATTAACAGAAACAAACGGCACACTCTCGGAGCAAAAGATTCGTGAACATGTCGAAGCACTGGCGTATATGAAACAACTTGGACACGATGTCATTCTCATTTCTTCTGGAGCGGTCGCCGCTGGGTTTGGATTGCTCGGGTATCGCTCGCGACCAAAAACAATCGCAGGAAAACAAGCAGCTGCCGCAGTCGGGCAAGGGGTGCTCATGCAAAGCTACATTTCTGCTTTTCGTTCGTTTGGTATCGTTACCGGGCAATTGTTGTTAACACGCGCAGATTTTTACGATCGCGAGCGGTTTCGTAACTTATTTGCGACAATTTCTACATTGTTAGAACGTGGCGTTCTTCCAATTATTAATGAAAACGACTCAATTTCAGTGGAAGAGTTGACGTTCGGAGATAACGATTTATTGTCCGCGCTTGTAGCCGGTTTTTTGCATGCTGATGCTCTTATTATTTTAACGGACATTAATGGGCTATATGACAAACATCCAAATCACCCTGAAGCAAAAAAATATCATTTTCTTTCGGAAATTACTGACGAACTGATGGAACAAGCAGGCGGAAGCGGATCAACGGTTGGCACAGGAGGTATGAAATCGAAGCTACTTGCCGCGCAAAAGGCGCTTTCCTTCGGTGTCAGCGTCTTTATCGGTACAGGAACAGGAAAAGAAAAACTGAAGCATATTTTAGAAGGAAAAGGCGATGGGACGTATATCGGCTCCCCTTTTCAAGAACATATGCAAATGCGCAAACAATGGATTGCATACCATTCCGAAGTCACCGGAGCAATCGAAATCGATGAAGGAGCAGAAACAGCCATTTTGCATAAAGGAAAAAGTTTATTACCTGCTGGTGTGACGAATGTATTCGGTTCGTTTCAAGCGCTAGATGTCGTCAATGTCGTCAATCAAAAAGGCGATGTGATCGCTAGAGGGCAAGTATATTATGCGGCAAGCGATTTAGCGAAGGTAAAAGGGCTTTCAAGTGAAAAAGCAAAACGATACTCTTTCCATCATCGTCCAGAAGTCATTCATCGCGACAACTTAGTATGTTTAAAAAGGATATCTGTTTGTTGAAAACGAAAGGAGCGAAAAGGAATGAGCGAACTAATCGCCAAAGCGAAAAAATTAAAGCAAGCTGCCAAGCAATTAGGGATATTGTCAACAGAAGAAAAAAATGAGGCGCTTTCGATGATCGCAGAAGCGTTAATTGCGCAAATGCCATATCTTTTACAAGAAAATGAAAAAGATATGGCGAACGGGAAAGAAAACGGTCTCTCCCCTTCCCTACTTGATCGTTTGCAATTAACAGAAGAACGCATCAAGCAAATCGCCAATGGCGTCCAACAAGTCATCGACCTACCAGATCCGATTGGCGAAACGATCGAACAATGGACGCGACCAAATGGGCTATTCTTAAAACAAATTCGTGTGCCGCTTGGCGTCGTCGGCATGGTGTATGAAGCACGACCAAATGTCACCGTCGATGCGGCTAGCCTTTGCTTAAAAACAGGAAATGCTGTCTTGTTGCGCGGCAGTTCTTCCGCCATTTACTCAAACAAAGCGCTCGTTTCGGTCATGCAAGAGGCGCTAAAACGTTCGTCGGTTCCAACCGATACGATTCAACTACTAGAAGATACGAGTCGCGAAACGGCACAACATATGTTTCGTTTAAAGGAATATGTAGACGTACTCATCCCGCGCGGCGGCGCTGGCCTTATTCAATCGGTCGTCGAAAACGCCACGATTCCTGTGTTAGAAACAGGTGTCGGCAATTGCCATATTTTCATTGACGACTCTGCCGAAAAAGAAATGGCGATTGATATTGTCATAAACGCCAAACTGCAGCGCCCGTCCGTTTGCAATGCAGTTGAAACGGTCATCATTCATCAAAAATGGCCATATATAAACGAGTTGCTTGAAACGTTGCACGAAAAAGGGATCGAATTGCGTGCCGACAAACAGCTTGCGGCTACATATCCGTTCGTCCGTGAAGCGACAGAAGAAGATTGGGCAACCGAATTTTTAGCCCCGATTCTAGCGGTGAAGCTCGTTGAAACAGTCGATGAAGCGATAGAGCATATTGAGCGCTACGGCACAAAACATTCCGAAGCAATTATTTCTGAATGTAAGGAACACGTGGAGCAATTTTTCGCTCGCGTCGATGCCGCTGTATTGTATCATAACGCCTCTACCCGCTTCACCGATGGCGAACAGTTCGGATACGGCGCGGAAATCGGCATTAGCACGCAAAAACTGCACGCCCGCGGTCCAATGGGCTTACGCGCCATCACGACAACAAAAACGCTCGTGTACGGGAACGGGCAAGTGCGGACATAAAAACCAGCCTCTATATGGGGCTGGCTCTCTATTTCATATATCTAATGGGACATGTTTTACAGTGTGCTTGCTTAGCTGTTTGATAAAAAAGACAACACGTTGTTCTTCGAGTACGACTTTCTCCCTTCCAAAAACGATATAATGGATTTTCGGAATATGGTCCGAACAACTTTCCGTCTGCTTTTTGCACAATAAACAGAAAATCGTCATAAATTTGCCGACGTACATCACAAACCTGATTTTCTTCTAGTAACGTTTCGTATAACCAAATGACATAAATCGAGACATTCTCCCACAAGATTAATGGTGAAATGTTCGTGATTTTCCGCAATTGCCCAATGAATAAAGCAAGGTGTTCTGCAAAAAGCTGTTCAATGATTTGCGTACGCCATTTGTCGCGATTTTCACTAAATGTTGTATATGTAAGCGACTCAAAACAAAAGGTAGGGATCCATGGTGTTAGTTCATTGTCCGTTTCCATCCATATTTGTCGAAAAGACAACGGAAGACGTTTATTCCATACAGACATTGCATATAACACGATGGCGATAAAAAAGCTATATCTTTTCATCAATATCGAGGCGGAAACGACTTGATTTCGGGCTCCAATTTTTTGTTGTACACGTTGTAAGTATATCGCAAGCTCCCTTTCATCATGCAGTCGATCAAGCCGAATAGATAAAGGAGACATCGTGCGTTTGTTTGAAAAACGAAATCTCTCTAGCTGTTTTATCTCATCTTCAGAAAGATTCATCATGATACTCCTTCCCTATCCAAAAGATATCTACCTCTTCCATATGGAATACATAGAGGTGTTCCGAATAAAGGATCGTAAATTACTTCACAGTCGAGCTGGAAAACATCTTTGACAAGTTCACGTGAAATAATTTTCTCTGGTTTCCCTTGTGCATATACAGTTTTGTCACGAATGGCAACGATATGATGAGCATAACGGCACGCCAAATTTAAATCATGAAGCACCATGACAATCGTTCGCTTTTCTTGTTCATGTAATGTAAACAATAAGTCAAGAATTTCGATTTGATGTGCCATATCTAAATAAGTTGTCGGTTCATCAAGTAAAATGACTTCTGTATCTTGTGCCAATGTCATCGCAATCCATGCACGTTGACGCTGTCCTCCGGAGAGAGAGTCAACCGAACGCTCTGCCAACTCTACCATGCTAGTCGACTCAAGTGCACGCTGCACCGTTTCTTCATCCTCTTTTGACCATTGTTTTAACCATGTTTGGTGCGGATAACGCCCTTGTTTGACAAGCTGCAAAACGGTCAACCCTTCTGGTACAGTTGGTGACTGGGGCAAAATTGCCATCTTTTTCGCCACTTCTTTTGTTGGCATTGTTGCGATTTCTTTTCCCTCAAGCAGTACCGTTCCACCGATCGGCTTTAATAACCGAGCAAGCGAGCGCAATAAGGTTGATTTTCCACACCCATTCGCACCAATGAAAACAGTAATTTCACCTTTTGGAATGCCCATATTTAGCTCATCAATGACGATTGAATTTCCATAAGACAGTGTAAGTGACTTTGTTTGTAAAATACTCATATTTTCACCTCGCTACGCATTTCGATTTTTATACAATAAATAAATAAAATAAGGAGCTCCAATTGCCGCGGTGAATACACCCGCTGGAATTTCTAAGGGAGCAAACAGTGTCCGTCCCAATAAATCCGCAAGTAACACGAGAATACCACCTAACAAAGCAGCTGTCGGCAACATCCCCCCAAAAGAAGAACCTACTAATCTTCTCGCCATATGCGGAGCCATCAAGCCGACAAAGCCAATACCTCCAGCAAATGCTACAGCTCCTCCGGTTAGCGCTGTACTTAATAAGAGAAGAAACAAGCGCTGTTTTTGCAAAGAAACACCTGCGCTAACCGCGAGCTCTTCACCCAATTCTTGAATGTTGATTTGTCGAACGGAGATAAAACTAATAAATACGGCGAGAAGAGCCCAAGGTACAAAAATAACAACTTGTTTCCAAGAGGCGCCATATACACTTCCAGTAATCCAAATGTTTGCTTGACTCGCTCGATAAATCGTCCCAATAAGCATGAATAAAGTGGTAAAAGCTTGCATGAGCGCAGCGATTCCTATCCCGATCAAGACAAGGCGAATCGGAGAGACACCGTTTTTCCAAGCTAGCATATACACAAGAAACACCGCGATCGTCGCCCCTATAAAAGCACCTAAAGGTAACCAGTGAATACTAACGATAAGTGATCCATTTTTATCACTAAATACGGTCAAAAATAAAACAACCGCTACAGCTGCACCACTAGTCATCCCGAGTACATCTGGAGAAGCGAGTGGGTTACGTATCATCCCCTGAAGAATAGCGCCAGCTACTGCTAATGACATTCCCGCAAAAAATGCGATAATCATTCGAGGAAGACGAAATGAATAAACGACAATCTCGTCCATTTCACTCCCACTACCTAATAGCGTTTTAATCACATTTGCTGGGGAAATATACATTTCTCCAATACCTGTGCTAAGAAGAAACAAAAAAACAGAAATGATTACCAGCATTACACAAGTAACAATCGCTCTTTTGTCCATTAAAAAGGAAATGTATTTTCCCATTCGAAATGGTATGTACTTTCTCATTTTAAAATCCCCCTACGGGCAACATAAATAAAAAACGGAACTCCAATAAAGGCAGTCATAATTCCGACAGGCACTTCTTGTGGCATTAATATATAGCGAGCCCCGATGTCTGCAAAGTTTAATAGACTTCCCCCAATGAACGCACAATATGGCAGTAACCATCGATGGTCATTCCCGACAAATGCACGAGCAATATGAGGAACAATAATTCCTATAAAACCTATCGGTCCCGCTACTGCCACAGAACTTCCTGCTAATAAAACAATGAAAATAGCTATGGTTAACTTCACCAAATTCGTACGTTGTCCCAATCCTTTTGCCACATCATCTCCTAGCATGATAATATTGATCTTTGACGCCAATAAAAGAGACCCAATCCACGCAATTAGAAAGTAAGGAAGAACAGAAGTTAACATCTCTAATTTTCGTCCTGAAACAGAGCCAGCCAGCCAAAACAGCACTTCTTCTAATGCTTTTTCGTTTGCAACTAATAGTCCTTGTGTTAGAGAAGTAAAAAGGGTTGCTACAGCTGTACCTGCTAACGTTAATTTAATCGGTGTCATTCCCTCTTTTCCAACCGAACTAATGACAAATACAATGATCGCTGCAAGTGCAGCACCGATTAAAGCGAGCAAGGAAAACATACGAAGCGAACTAACTTGAAAAAAAGTTACGCATAGCACAATCAAAAACCCTGCCCCGGCATTAATTCCAAAAATTCCAGGGGAAGCAAGTGGGTTTTTCGTTAACGCTTGCATAAGTGCGCCTGCCATGGCCAAGCTTGCCCCAACAGCAGCGCCAATCAGCGCACGTGGCAAACGGACTGTATTAATAACAAGATGCTCATTTGAATCCCCTTTATTTGTCAGTGCCTCAATGGCCGCTTGATAACTAGTATCCGTGTAACCATAAATGATGCTCATCCACATACTAGTAAAAAATATAAGCACAAATAAAAGCAGTCCAACAAACCGTTTTGTACTGTTTTCTAACATTGTAGATAATCCCCTTACTATGATTTGTATCCTCACATAAAGTCTATTTGATATCGAATATCAGTGTCAATAAATTTATATATTATTTGAAATCTCGACAAGTCAATTATAAATTCAATTATATAATTTGATTGACAATGATTATCATTCATATTATTATTTTATTCGTTAACGAAAATCATTTTCATACAGGAGGCGTACATATGAAAAAATTTTCTTTTATGCTAGCAATGATGGTTGTTCTTCTTTTTGTTCTTAGCGCTTGCAACGGTTCGAACGAAGAAACAACGACAAAGCAAGATGAAGAAAAACCTGTAACTTATACAGTCGAGCATGCTATGGGTACAGCTGAAATAAAAGGTACACCTAAGCGTGTTGTTATTTTAACGAACGAAGGAACAGAAGCATTATTGGCGTTAGGGGTAAAGCCAGTTGGTGCCGTTCGATCGTGGCTTGGAGATCCTTGGTACGATCATATTAAAGATCAAATGGATGGCGTAAAAGAGATTGGAACAGAAAGTGAGCCAAGTTTAGAAGCAATCGCTTCATTAAAACCAGACCTAATTATTGGGAACAAATTACGTCAAGAAAAAATTTACGAGCAATTAAATGCGATCGCTCCAACTGTTTTTTCTGAAACGTTAAAAGGAAACTGGAAAGAAAACTTCATGCTCTATGCAAAAGCAGTAAACAAAGAAGAAAAAGGAAAAGAAATCATGGCAGCGTATGATCAACGCATTGAAGATTTGAAGGCGAAGTTAGGCGACAAGCTACAGATGAAAGTTTCCATTGTTCGTTTCTTAGCCGGTGATGTACGCATCTATCACAAAGACTCCTTCTCTGGTGTTATTTTAGATCAACTAGGATTCGCACGCCCTGAATCACAAAATGTCAACGATTTTGCAGAAAAAGGGGTAACAAAAGAACGGATTCCAGCAATGGACGGCGACATCCTCTTTTATTTCACATATGAAGAAGGAGACGGAGCGGCTACAAAAGTAGAAGATGAATGGATTAACGATCCACTTTTCAAAAATTTAAACGTAGCAAAACAAGGAAAAGTGTACAAAGTTAGCGATGCCATTTGGAATACAGCTGGCGGTGTACTTGCAGCTAACTATATGCTTGACGATATTGAAAAATATTTCCTAAATCAATAAAACATATAAAAACCAGCCTCCACGTGGGGCTGTTTTTATTGCCGCACAACATGCAATATCCCCTTGATAAACATTTGTCCAGCTAAGTAAATGCTCCAAATAAAAACGACGGCCCCGTTCCTCCCTACTACGGTAAACCAACTAGGATTATCTGGTATAAAAACAGTAGCTAAAACTAGAGAGAGCACTAAATTGATGCTATTCAGCAAACTAACGAGCAATATATTTATCTTTACTGCAATGACGCCACCTAGCAAAATAGCAAGTAAAAATCCAAACAGTAAAAATGGTGCTCCTTTCCTTTCCATATAGCGTCCGTACTCATAAAAATGGAAAATAAATGGTACGGGAATAAGAAAAAAAGCGAATAACAATGCTTTTTTGTTATGCATTTATGTGACCATCCCCCTATCTCCGCAAAAATCCGCCTTCGGAATGAATGACTTGCCCGGTAATCCATTCGGCTTCGTCGCTTGCTAAAAAGCGAACGAGGCGCGCGGCATCGTTTGGTGTGCCAATTCGACCGAACGGAAATTTCGGAAGAAGGTACTGCTTTAGTTCTTCGTCCATCCATCCTGTATCGGTAGGTCCTGGGTTGATGGCGTTTACGGTGATCTTTTTCTCGGCTACTTCGACAGCGAACGTTTTCACAAACGCATCGAGCGCCCCTTTTGTCGCTGCATATGCGCTTTCTCCCGGCATCGGCCCAAGCGACTGCCCCGATGTCATCATGATAATCCGTCCGCCTTGTGGTTTTTCAAACATATTGGCAAATGCCACACTTAACATGATCGGCGCTCTGACATTAACAAAATAGTGGCGATCTAACATTTCGCTTGTTAACGCTGAATAAGGAAGCGAAACAGAATAGCACGCGTTGTTTACTAAAATGTCCGGTACACCAAATGACTCGCACACCTTATCAAGCAATATTTGCGGGGATTCTTCTTTAGATAAATCGAATTCCAAGGAATGGCACACGACACCAAGCGCTTCTAGCTTTCGTTGAATGCGAAGCGGTTCGTCTTGCTCCATCCCCCACGGCATCGTACGGTCATATGCGCTCCAGTACGTGAAAAAAATATCTGCCCCTGCTTCGGCTAGCGCCTCGCAAATTGCCGCACCGATTCCGTTTTGCCGGCTTACTCCTGTTATTACCGCCTTTTTTCCTTTTAATGTTTTCAAACGTATTCACCTCTTACCGAATCGCTTCTAATACTTCTGCAAACCGCTTGCGCCCGCCATCCCACTTTGCTTCTTCCAATCGCAACGAAATTGGGATATCGCAATGAATGGCTGCCAGTTTGCGCGACAAATGAAGCAAGTCGAGATGTTCGGTTATTTTTTGTTGCTGTGCATTTGTTAAGTTCGCTAAGTTTTCCAAGATTCCTTCAATCGAACCGTACTGTTGAATAAGTTTAAACGCTTGTTTTTCGCCGATGCCGCGCACGCCTGGGTAATTGTCGCTTGCATCGCCCATAAGCGCCTTCACATCAATAAGCTGATGAGGCTGAATCCCTTTTTCTTGAGTAAAGCGTTCGAGCGTATACGCCTCATAGTTGCCAATGCCTTTTGCCAACAAATAAACAGTGACATGTTCTGAAAGAAGCTGAAATAAATCGCGGTCTCCTGTCATAATAGAAATTTGCATATGTTCGCGATATTGCTTGACGAGCGAACCGATGCAATCGTCCGCCTCCGCACCGAGCACACCGATATTCGGAATGCCAAGCATCGCAACCACTTCTTTCGCTAAATCAAACTGCGGAATTAATTCATGCGGCGGCTCGCCACGATTCGCCTTATAGCCCGGAAACCATTCGGTGCGAAACGTCGTACTTCCCATATCCCAACAACAAACGACATGCGTTGGTTGAAGTACATTTGTCGCCGCTTCGATTTGTTTCACTACCCCATATACCGCATTCGTCGGCACCCCACGGCTATTCATCATCCAACGTGGTGCTGTCGCATAAAACGACCGAAACAATAACGCCATTCCATCAATTAATAACAAATGTCCTCGTTCCATCTTCGTTGTCCTTTCTATGTATCGATGCAACAAGTATAACAAAAAACCACCCCATATGGGATGGTGGAAATGATGAAGCTTTAGAGTATTCCCTTTTTAATCCAAGATCAGATTCTATATGTTACCAATACATTTACAAACAACAGCCCTAAAAGCGCCAGAATCCAGATGACCAACCTATCAATTTCTGCGACCGAACGGGCAGTTTTTTCACTTGAAGGATCAGATTCTATCGATTAAGCAATATAATCTCCCTAGCCTCAATGTCTCTGCTTTCTTTACTTTGACTCATAGTCTGAGGAGTGGCAAGAATGACTTTCACAGTTACTTCTTCCGTAAAGTCGTCAACACTTAATTTGTTGCCATCTTCATCACTAAATTTTGTTTGATCTGTGATTCGGACTGTACAAGGATAGCTTATATCCTCTACATTATTTTTCCTTTTCTTCACTTCATGGGAACAGTCCACGACAAAATAATCTTCTCCAATACTATAAAGCATCCCTTCAAAAGACTTTGTTCCTGTGCAACCACTCAAGAGTAAACTAACCAAGACGAAAACAACAGTTCTAATCATTCGAATTGCATTCCTTTGTATGAAAAATAATTTTTTATAATATTACATTTATCGAAAAAGACAACACAACACAAAACTAAACTAAACTTCTCCCTATTCGTTGTGTCTATAATCTAGACTAACATCATTTTTATCCCACCACCGCACAAACAAGCAAAATAAGCAACAACGAAGACGGAAAAACAGAAAATGCAAAAGCCCATGAAGTAAAGAATGAAAGGAACGCAAAGACCCCTCAGTTGATAGAAATACCTTCTACAAAATCTTTTATACTATCTTCACAATCGGGATAAAAGAAAAAGAAAAATGAAAATACACGTGTAAAACAGTATTTTTTCTCGCGGTTTTCCTTTTCGTTCAATAAGCACATACAACAAAAACGTAATAATAAGTGAGCATAACAGTTGAAAGAACATAAAATCCACCTTATTCTTATCTTTACCGCTTTCTAATTCCAATTATAAACCCATATGTTCCTTCCATACAGCTATTTTCTAAAATAAATTGTATATAAAAACCACCCTACGATAAAGGGTGGCTCACATGAGAAGAAACGCGAATTGTTTGTTTTTTTGTTAGCTCTTCATCGACTTTTAACAGTTCTTTTTTCTCCCAGCTGACGAAGTAGTCTTCCCATAAGACGCGGCAACGATCGGCAGTCACTTCTAACACAATTCCTCTCGTTCCATCCGTATAGACGACGCAATCTCCGATGTGAAACATGGCGATCACCCTAAACGGAAGACGATGCCATAACCGCCGCGTGGATATTCCCAGCGAATATTTTCGTGCGGACAGCCGATGCGACAGCTGCCGCACTCATGACACCCTTCATAGCCGACGTGCATGCGAATATCTTCCCATTTATAGACAGACGCTGGGCAAAAAATTGTGCAAATTTTATCGGGGCATTTCGTTAAACAAATGTTGTCATCAAGCACGTGAAGATGCGATTTCGTATCCGCATTAAAGCGGACTAAATATTGCTTTTCTTCAATCGTTTGCGCTTTCATTATTTCATCACCTTCCATGCTTTCATCATATCGCGTGCCAGCTTAAACTTCTGTTTCGCCGAGCCGAGGTCACGCCAAATTTTTTTCTGTTTTTCCCATTTCGATGCGCCGTCGACGGTAAACATTTGGCTTGCGGCGCGGTTCATCATTGGGATATATTGCTCAAAATATTGTGGGAATCGCTCAAAATGATGCGTCGCATCTTTATATTTTTTCAAATCTTGCCCGATAAAGCTTTCCATCAGTTTCATCCGGTACTGGTCAAGCATGCTTTCGGAAAAGTCGTTTTGCTCTTTTGCCATGATAATGGTTTCTGCTGCTAGTCGGCCAGATGTCATCGCCATATTGGAACCTTCGCGATGAATCGCATTGACAAGTTGCGCTGCATCGCCAACGACAAGCACTCCGTGACCTGCGACTTTCGGAATCGAATGATAGCCGCCTTCTGGGATCAAGTGCGCTAAATATTCGACAGGTTCACTCCCTTGAATGTATGGACGAATCATCGGATGATTTTTCACATATTCAAGCAAATCATACGGTTTCATTTTATGCTTAATCAGCCCGGATAACAGCGTTCCGACACCAATGCTAAGCGTATCTTTATTCGTATATAAAAAGCCCGTACCAACAATTCCTTTCGTCGCATCGCCAAAAATCTCGATCGTACAGCCTTGGTTTTGCTCGAGATTAAAGCGGTCTTCAATAATGCTTTTATCTAGTTTTAAAATTTCCATCGTTGCCAAAGCGACTTCATCTGGCCGCCATTCACGATGGAAGCCGAGCTGTTTTGCTAAAAGGGAGTTGACGCCATCAGCCAATACGACGACATCGGCATAAATGTCTCCATCTGGCCGATCCGTCCGTACGCCAACGACGCGCCCGTTTTCGACAATACATTCGACTGCTACGGTCTCACAAACGAGAAGCGCCCCTTGTTCCACTGCTTTTTCGGCAAACCATTGGTCAAATTTCGCACGCAATACGGTAAAATTGTTGTACGGCTCACGTCCCCACTCTAACCCTTTATAGCTAAACGTGACAGCCGATTCTTTATCCATCATCATAAACCGTTGCTCGACGATTGGACGTTCTAGCGGTGCTTCTTTATAAAATTTCGGAATGATGTCTTCCATCATTTTACGGTACAATACGCCGCCCATAACGTTTTTCGCCCCTGGATATTCACCGCGCTCTAAAAGCAGCACGTTGACCCCTGCTTTTGCTAGTTCATACGCACAGGCCGTTCCAGCTGGACCTGCGCCAACGACAATACAGTCAAATTTTTCAGGCATGGCGAATCTCCTCCTTCACATCGGCAGCTGCTTTTAGCTTCGGAATTTCTTCTTTGAACCGTTCAATTAAAAGTGGAACAATTTCAAATGCATCGCCGACAATGCCGTAGTGGCATGATTGGAAAATCGGTGCGTTCGGGTCTTTATTGATCGCAATAATGAGTTCAGAGTTTTGCATGCCGACGACGTGCTGGATCGCGCCAGAAATGCCGATCGCAAAATAAATTTTTGGCGTCACCGTCACACCCGTTTGTCCGACTTGGTGATGATGGTCAATCCATCCTGCTTCGACGACATCACGGCTCGCCCCAACCGCACCGCCAAGCACTTCGGCTAGTTGATGAATGAGTTGGAACCCTTCTTTACTGCCCATGCCTTTTCCGCCAGCAACAACAATATCTGCTTCATCAATGCGCACTTTTTTTGTCGTTTCTCTGACAATCTCTAACACTTTCGTCCGCATTTCTTCTTCGTGTAATTCAATATGTTCCTCGACCACGCGACCTGTGCGCGACGGATCTGGAGGTAGCGCTTTCATCACTTTTGGACGCACCGTTGCCATTTGTGGACGATATTTTTTACATAAAATCGTCGCCATAATATTTCCACCAAACGCAGGACGGCTCGCCAATAACAATCCGGTATCTTCTTCAATATCGAGGATCGTTGTATCGGCTGTTAATCCTGTCGGTAAATCAGTGGCGATGGCACTTGCTAAGTCTTTTCCAGACGGTGTTGCTCCATATAAAATAACTTCAGGTTTATGTTTATGACAGCAATCTAATAAGGCACGCATATATGGCTCTGTTCGATAATGTTCAAAAATCGGATCGTCGTATACATATACAACATCCGCACCGTATTGAAAAAGCGTTGGTGCAACTGTTTTTACACCGCTACCAATTAAAACGCCGGCAAGTTCAGTTTTCCGTTTATCCGCAAGTGCACGCCCTGCCCCCAATAATTCTAACGACACAGGGGCGACTTGCCCGTCTTTCACTTCAACATATATCCATATCCCCCGATAATCATCGAAATTCATTGCTACTCCCCCTATGAAAAAAGCTCTTTTTTCTCAAGTAAAATAGATAAAAGTTCGTCCACTTGTTGTTCTTTTGTTCCTGTCAGTATTTTTCCACCTTCTGGCTTGGGCGGCGCCCATACTTTGGATACAATCGTTGGAGATCCTTTTAGTCCTAGCTGTTTGCGGTCTACATTTTCTAAGTCGTCTGCTGTCCAAATGGTTGGCTGGTATCGTGCGGCTTTAATCATGTTTGGCAAAGGTGCAAAGGAGATGTCATTGATGTCTTTCTCAACGGTGAACAAGCAGGGCAATTGCGATTTCACTACTTCATATCCATCTTCTAATTTGCGATGAACGATCGCATACCCTTTTTCTTTATTTACTTCAACAACTTTGTTTATGCCAGTGAGAGGAGGAATGTTTAAACGTCGTGCAATACCTGGTCCGACTTGCCCCGTATCCCCGTCAATCGTCATTTTTCCACAAATGATAAGGTCAATCGGGCGCTGTTTAGCGATTTTTTCAAGCGCTTTTGTAAGTGCATAACTTGTCGCAAGCGTGTCAGCTCCGGCAAATGCTCGGTCTGAAATCATATACCCTTCATCTGCTCCAAGCTCTATACATTTTTTGATCGCTTTTACTGCTGGTGGAGGACCCATCGTTAAAACCGATACAGTACCACCGTATTTCTTTTTCAACCGTACAGCTTCTTCAACCGCATGAGCATCGTACGGGTTTAAAATCGCCGGGGCACTTGCACGGTCCATCGTATTCGTTTTCGGATTCATTTTAATAATTTTTGTATCTGGCACTTGCTTAATACAGGCTACAATATGTAGCATATGTTCACCTCCAAATCTATTCGATGTATACATATTTTAGCATAATGAACAAATCACTCGTCATAACAATCAGAAAATTTACCGTTTTGTTCACAATTTTAATGCATAGTCGCTCGAATAACGACACCACGGCGAATCATTTCTTCAATATAGCGATCACCCGGTACAATTTGTTCGGGCGGATACGCCCCACGCTTTTGAATCGTTCCGTCACCAATCATTTGTGCAACGACAGAAACGGTATATGCGGTAGAACGTGCCATCGCTGTCACATTTTTTTGGCGATCTTTATGTGTTACCATTTCATATTCGTACGTTCTTTCTTTTCCATCCTTTTCTCCCGCTACAATGACACGTAATAACACAACATCGTCCTTTTCTTTTAACTCTAAAAGAGGAGTTAGCACTTTTAACAAAACATCACGCGGCCGTACGGCTACCCCGTTGACTTCTACTTCATAGTCTCGACGCGTCAATTGTAAATCGACAAGAAGCTGAAATTTTTCCGCATGCCCCGGATAGCGAATAGTTTTATATTCCAAACATTTTACATTCGGATAAGAACGCGGCAATGTTGATGTTCCTCCGGATGTATGAAACGCTTCAAGCGGCCCGAAACGTTCAAAATAAATCGTTTCAATTTCAGATAAAGATGGGACTTGTTGTTTTTGCCCATCGCGAATAATAAACGAAGGATCGGTGTAATGATCGAGTAAGCCTTCAAGAGAAAAGACGTGATTGTATTCAAGTGGTGGCTCTGGACGAAGCGGAATGCCACCGACATATAATTTAATGGTATGAACGCGATCAAGTTGACTTGCCCCGTACCCTGTTAAAATGTTAATCATCCCCGGAGCAACGCCTAAATCTGGAATTAATGTCACTCCCGCTCGTTTTGCTTGTTCATGTAAAGCAAGAACTCGATCCGTCACATGTCCGATATGTCCACCTAAATCTACAGCGTGTACACCCGTTTCAATAGCCGCTTTCGCTACGTTTTCGTTAAATGTATAAAAGAGAGCATTAATGGCTACATCATGTCCTCGCATAACAGCCTGTAGTTCTTGATCATTTGTTGCATTTACTCGCTTCACTTTGATCTTTTCTGATGGCAACGAACGTTGAACCGCCTTTGCTTTTTCTTCATCGACATCAGCGAGCGTCACCGATAATACCGCTTGTTGTTCAATTAAGTCACGCACAGCTTCTTTCCCCATTAAACCTGCGCCAAGTACAATGACATTCATCTCTCATCCCCCTCACACGTCAATTTGTGCACGTTGTAATTTACCGCTATAGTCAACATAAATACTTTTCCATTCTGTAAACACATCAAGTGCCGCTACACCTGAATCACGATGTCCGTTTCCTGTTCCTTTCGTTCCACCAAAAGGCAAATGAATTTCCGCCCCTGTCGTTCCAGCGTTAATATATACAATTCCTGTGTCCAAATCACGCATGGCTGTAAACGCTCGGTGAATATCGTGTGTGAAAATGGCGCTAGAAAGCCCGTAATCGACGCTGTTATTTACTTCAATCGCTTCTTCTAAACTGTGAACAGATATAATCGATGTGACTGGACCGAAAATTTCTTCACGTGCAATGGTCATTTCTGGCGTAACGTTTGTAAACAATGTTGGGGCATAATAAAATCCGCCTTTGTATTGCTCATCTTGCAACATATATCCGCCTGCAAGTAGTGTAGCTCCTTCGTTTTTCCCGATTTGAACGTAATGATGAATTTTTTGTAACGCTCCTTGATTAATGACTGGTCCAACTTTCACTCCTTCCTCTAGCCCATTTCCCACCGTTAATGTGTTCATCGCTGCAAGTAAACGTTCTTCCAGCTGTTGTCTCACACGTTCATGAACGATAATTCGGCTGCATGCCGTACAACGTTGTCCAGATGTACCAAAAGCGCTCCAGATGATCGCTTCCACAGCAAGGTCGATATCCGCATCATCCATGACGATAATGGCATTTTTTCCCCCCATTTCAAGCGATACTTTTTTCAAATGACGACCGCACGTTTCCGCAATTCGTCTTCCGACCTCATTAGATCCCGTGAACGAAATAACTTTTACATCACGATGTTCAACAAACGATTCACCAACAACAGAGCCGCGTCCATGTACAACGTTAAATACACCGTTTGGCAATCCGGCCTGCTCGAATATTTGCGCGAGTTGCTGTGCCATAATCGGTGTTTCGAGCGCAGGTTTCCAAACGACCGCATTGCCAGCAACGATCGCAGGGAATGATTTCCACGTAGCAATCGCAATCGGAAAGTTCCATGGAGTAATTAAGCCGACGACACCAATTGGCGCCCGAACGCTCATCGCAAATTTATTCGGTAACTCTGACGGAGTCGTATCTCCAAATAAGCGTCTTCCTTCTCCTGCCATGTAAAATGCCATATCGATTCCTTCTTGCACTTCACCACGCGCTTCTTCAATGACCTTTCCCATTTCCATCGTCAATAGGCGTGCGATTTGTTCTTTTCGCTCTTGCAACAACATGCCAACTTTATAAAGTACTTCAGCGCGTTTCGGTGCAGGGACGAGCGCCCATGCTTTTTGCGCTCGTTTTGCCGCCGATACCGCCTGTTCTACATCTTGTTCATTCGATACGGTCACTTCTCCGATACTTTGACCGTTCGCTGGGTTAATAATCGGAACAAATTGCTCGCTTACGGACGGCATCCATCGTCCATCGATATAGTTTAATACTTTCATTGTTTTCCTCCTCTCGCTTGTTCAACTGTTAAAAACGGAGATAATACATGCGGATCCGTCATCACTTCAATGACAGTCGGCTTATTGTTTTGAAGTGCGGCGGTGAACGCATGTGAAAATTGTTTTTCTGTCTCTACACGCACACCGTCGGCCCCAAGACTATGCGCCATGTGTGCGAATGATATATCGCTTAAGTCGGTCCCGATGACGCGTTTTGGATAGCGAAGCTCTTGGTACATGCGAATCGTTCCGTACATTTGATTGTTAAACACAATACTAATGATTGGAATTTTGTAACGAACTGCCGTTTCGAGTTCTTGCATCGTCATCATAAACCCACCGTCTCCACTTAATGAAACGACCGAACGATGCGGATGAGCCAATTTTGCCCCAATAGCCGCGGGTAGCCCATACCCCATCGCTCCTGACGTTGGCCCAATATATGTATGTTGCTGAAATCGAAAAAATGAATGAAGCCAACTTGCAAAATTCCCAGCATCATTTGTAATGATCGATTCTGGAGGAAGAAGGTGTTGAAGGGTGTCGATGACAATCTCATTGATGTTCCGTTTCACAGGCGGTAGGGATGATGCTTGCTCATACGCTTCCCGCCGTTTTTTTGTCCACGCCGTCCATGTTGGTTGAAGTTCAATAGCAAGTAGTCTCTTTAACGCCTCTTTCGCATCAGCAACAACACCGATATGGGGGGAGTATGTCACGCCGATCACATCATAATCAATATCGATATGAATGAGCTGTTGCGTTGATAATAGCTTATAATCTTGCGTCGTCACTTCTGACAAACGGGTGCCGATCGCTAACACCACATCTGCTTGTTCAACTGTTTCAATAATTGCTCGTTGTGTGCCTAAACCGAGATGACCAACATAGAGCTGATGATCGTTTGGAAATACGTCATGTCGACGAAAAGATGCCATGACAGGAAGCGACCATTTTTCCGCAAATAGCCGAAGAACATCGGTAGCTTTTGAACGTATAACCCCTCCGCCAGCAATAATGACTGGACGGTTCGCTGACTGTAACAATTGCTCGATACGCTGGATGTCTTCTTCGCTTGGTGCTGGTTTTGGAACAATTGTTTTCGAAAAGATTACGTGATCGATCTGTTCATGAAGAACATCTTCCGGAAGCGAAACGACAACTGGACCAGGTCTTCCCGTTTGTGCAATTCGAAACGCCCTCGTTAGCAATTCTGGTAACCTTTTTGCGTCATCAATTTCTATCGCCCATTTCGCGAGCGGACGAAAAAATGCCTCAACATCTACCTCTTGAAATCCTTCACGTCCCCGAAATGTTCGCGCAACTTGTCCTAACAATACAACCATCGGTGTTGAATCTTGCTTAGCTGTATGAATACCGATAGCAGCGTTTGTAGCTCCTACTGCTCTTGTTGCCATCACAACACCAACTTTTCCGCTTGCCTTCGCATACCCTTCTGCCATGAAGACAGCTCCACCTTCGTGGCGAGCGGAAATGAGCTGGATCGTCTTCTCAGAAAAAAGGGCATCAAGGATAGGTAAATAACTTTCCCCTGGTACACAAAAAACGTGAGAAATGTCCTCACTTTTTAAACATTGAACGATCGCCTCTGCTGCATTCACTACAAGCCCTCCTTTCTTTTTGTATCATGTATACACAAATGAAATCGTTTTATGACCTTATAAAATAATAAAGAGGAGCGTATTGCCCCCCTACATTCGATGTACATGTTCTGTTTGTTCCATCGTTTTTTTCTTTATTCGCCCGATAAAAAATGCACCAATGACCCACCATCCAATAAATATGAGCCACTCATACGGCCAAACGAGCTGTGATGGCATGCCTGGCATGTATAACAAAATAAATCCAATCGACAACACAAGAGCAATCCAACCAACAGCTGATGATTGACCGACTTGAAACGGTCTTGGCATATTCGGTTCTTTTTTGCGTAATGCAATAAATGACCAAGCAACAAGGAAATAAGCGATAATGATGGAGAACCCTCCTGCATCGACAAGCCAAACGAGCATTGGTCTGCCTAGTAGAGGAGCGAATGTGGCGAGCGTTCCAATAAATAAAATCGCGTTTGATGGTGTTTTGTATACAGGATGGATGTGGGCAAACCATTGTGGCAGAAACTCCTCTTTCGCCATCGCATAGAGTACGCGGCTACCTCCGATAATAAATGCGTTCCAACTTGTTAAAATACCAGCTAATCCCCCGATAATAAGCACTTTCGAAAAAAATGAACTGCCTAACGCAGCAGCCATCGCATCTGCTGTTGGAAGCGATGAGTTTGTTAACACATCGTCTGGTAAAATGTAAGATACCGCAAACACAACGGCGACATAAAACAAAACAGCTAGAGCGACAGATAAAATAAGAATTTTTCCAATAGAACGTTGCGGGATTTTCATTTCCTCTGCCGTTTGAGGAATGACGTCAAAACCAACGAACATAAACGGCGTCATGACTAGTACAGCGAGCAAACCAGCTGAACCATCTTTAAATAATGGCTGTAAATTTGCTACTTCTCCGTTTACAAGCGAACCACCTAAAAGTGCCATGCCGACAAGAAAAATGACAAACGTTAATACAACTTGTAGAAAGGCGGCACTTTTTACGCCACGATAGTTAATCCACGTAATGATGATGGAACCGAGCATACCAATCATTACCCAGGAAGCGTTTACATCCCACCCGACAATCGTCCAAAGATAACCAAATTTAAATGTTGGAAATAAATACTCAATGACGGTTGGAAGCGCAACAGCTTCAAACGCAACAACCGATAAATAACCAAGGGCTATTGCCCAAGCAGCGATAAATGAAGCCTTTGGTCCGAGGGCACGTAAAACGAAATAATGTTCCCCTCCTACTTTCGGCATGGCTGATGACAACTCCGCATACGTTAAACCGACAAAAATAACAAGAATTCCTCCAATTAAAAAGGCGATGATTGCACCAAACGCCCCTGCACTTGTGATCCACGTACCTGAGAGTACAACCCATCCCCAACCGATCATCGCACCAAATGCTAATAACAACACATCGAGTTTCGTTAGTACTTTATGAAACTGTTGATCCATCACATATCCCCTCACATATTTGGATGTGGTCGAATAGAAATCGTTTGATATGCTGTAAAAAACTCAATGGCCGCTTGCCCTTGTTCGCGCGTACCTGAACTTGATTGCTTCATCCCGCCAAAAGGTGCTTGTGGTTCTGCCCCACCTGTTTCACTGTTTACTTGCACCATGCCTGCTTCGATATGTTCAATAAAGTAAAGTGCTTTCGATAAGTTGTTTGTAAACAATGACGCACTTAAGCCATAAATGCTGTCGTTTGCCATTTCAATCGCTTCATCAATAGATGCAGCTTCAATTATCGATAGCACAGGCCCAAATATTTCTTCCCTAGCAATAACAGCTTGATGGGAAACAGAGTCAAATACCGTCGGTTCAATATACCACCCCACATCACTACTAGCACCTCCCCCAACAATTAGTCGCCCTTCTTGTTTTCCAATATGGATATAGCGTTGGACCGTTTCAAATTGCCCTTTTGACACAACCGGCCCCATCGTCACTTGTTCATCCATTCCATTGCCGACACGAATGCGCTTCACATGTTCAGTGACACGTTCTCGAAATACGTCCATGACTTCTTTTTCAACGAATACACGACTCGTTGCTGTACAACGTTGTCCCGTTTGCTTCATCGCTCCTTCTACAACAAGTCGAGCAGCAAAATCGACATCGGCGTCACTTAAAACGATCGCTGGATTTTTTCCGCCGAGCTCAAGTTGATATTTTGCTCCACGAGCCGCTGCTTTTTTCGCAATTCCACTACCAATCGCATTCGAACCAGTAAATGTAATGGCATCGACTTTATTGTGTTCAACAATGGCGTCGCCAATCGTACTCCCACGACCAACAACTAAGTTCAAAACACCTGGAGGTAGCCCCGCTTCAACAAACAGTTCAACGATGCGCGCACCCGTAGCACTTGCCTCTAACGCGGGCTTAAATACGACCGTATTGCCGTAAACGAGAGCGGGTGCGATTTTCCATATCGGAATAGCGAGCGGGAAGTTCCATGGAGCGATCACTGCCACGACACCAACTGGAACACGTTTTGTAAAAAATAAGTTTTTCGAATCAAACGACGGTAGTACTTCACCAATTTTTCGCAATCCTTCGCCCGCATAGTAACGTAAAATGGCTGCGCTACGATGTACCTCCCCTCTCGTTTCAGCAAAACGTTTCCCCATTTCCTTCGTAGCCAATTCTGCCAACTCATCCGCATATTTCTCAAATAAATAAGCTACTTTTTGTAAATACGCACCACGCTCTGGGGCGGCCGTTTGTGCCCATTTTTTCTTTGCTTTCACCGCCGCAAACACCGCCTCATCTACATCATGAACAGATGAACCAGCAACGACCGCGACAAGTTCTTTTTGATCGGCTGGGTTGTAACGTTCAATCGTTTCATGTTTCCCTTGGATCCACTCGCCACCAATATAATTTTTCACTTCACGCATCATTTCACCACCTTTTGTTGTACTTCTGCTAGTAAGTCACGCAAAACTGAAAATCCGCGCTCTAGTTGTTCATCGGTCATCACAAGTGGCGGTAAAAAGCGTACAACATTACTGTACAGTCCTGCGCTTAAAAAGATGGCTCCACGTTTCCACGCATTAGAAACAATATATGCCGTTTGTTCTTTCGCCGGCGTTTTTTTCTCGCGATCTGTCACAAGCTCAATCGCGCACATCGCTCCGAGCCCACGTACGTCACCGATAATGTCAAACTGTTGCTTCATTTCGGTTAAAAGTGTCATCATTTTTTCACCTAAATGACGCGCACGCACAACTAATTGTTCTTCTTCGATCACATCTAAAACAGCTAAAGCAGCTGCACATGCAAGCGGACTTCCAGAGAACGTACCGCCAAGCTGGCCGACTTCTGGTGCATCCATCATTTCGCGTCGACCGACGACTGCACTAATTGGCACCCCCGCTCCCATCGACTTTGATAACGTCATCAAATCAGGCGCTACACCAAAGTGCTCCATCGCAAACAGGCGTCCTGTTCGCGCAAAACCTGTTTGAATTTCATCAGCAATCATGACGATGCCGTATTCATCACAAATGCGACGAATCGCTTGCATAAATTTCGCCGACGGAACGACAAATCCCCCTTCTCCTTGTACTGGTTCAATTATGATTGCTGCTACGTGATCAGGGGCTACTTCCGCAACGAAAAACTGTTTCAATGATTCAATGAGTTGGTTATCTACTTCATCTATAGTTTGCTCGTTTGCACGGTAATAGTATGGATACGGAAATTTATACACTTCAGGAGCAAACGGACCAAATCCTTTTTTATATGGCATGACTTTGCTTGTCAGCGACATCGTCAATAACGTTCGACCGTGATACCCCCCTGTAAACGACACAATCGCAGGACGACCGGTGTACTTTCTTGCAATTTTCACCGCATTTTCAACTGCTTCTGCGCCACTATTTAAAAAGATCGTTTTTTTCGGAAAATCACCCGGTGTTAACTCATTTAATTTTTCTGCTAATAACACATACGATTCATAAGGTGTCACATGAAAACAAGGATGAATAAATGTTGCTGCTTGTTGCTGAATGGCAGCGACGACTTTCGGATGACAGTGTCCAACGTTTTGTACACCAATTCCTCCGGCAAAGTCGATATATTCGCGATCATTTATATCTCGAATGATCGCTCCTTTTGCTTCTTTAATAAAAATTTCTGTCACGTTGTACGGCGCTCTTGCAACCGCTTCTTTTCTTCGTTCCATCCAATTCGACATCATCTCTCCTCCTTCGACAAATAAAAAGCCAGTTTAATCATCGTGATGGCACAATGACTAAACTGGCTGGTGCTTATGCGTTGCTCGCCGATCAGACGAGTAAAATAAGCTCCACAGTTTTTGCTTATTTGCTTTTATTTTAAGACAATCTTTTTTGTTTTGTCAAACTATTTTTAAAATAAAAAATATTTACAAAAATAATGTGTTGTTTTATACTAAAAGTAGCTACCCCACTAAACAACGAATCGTTTGGCTTCGGGTAGCAACGTAACGACTTCTTAAAGAACTGTTCCGATTCGACCGACTTTCTTTTCGAAAGGCACGCTCGGATCGTTTATGCCAGTTCCTTTCCTGTACGTTTGAGGGAGGGACTGGCTTTTTTATTACAAAAATATGGAGGTGAACAAATGGTAGGGGCTCTAAATGGTATTCGAGTTGTCGACCTTACACGCGTTCTTGCCGGTCCGTACGCCACGATGATTTTGGGTGATCTTGGAGCGGATGTCATGAAAATTGAAGCACCTGGCGGATCGGATGATACACGATTTTGGGGACCACCGTTCCAAAACGGCATGAGCGCTTACTATGCAGCGGTCAATCGAAATAAGCGGAGCATGACTGTCAACTTAAAAGAAGAAAGCGGAAAAGAAACGATTCGTCAACTCGTTAAAACAGCCGACGTCATTATACACAATTTTAAAACCGGGACAATGGAACGGCTCGGGCTTGGATATGATGATCTTTCTGCCATCAATCCGAAACTCATTTACTGTTCCATTACCGGATTTGGTGAAACGGGACCGTATCGCCATTTAGCTGGCTACGATTATATTATTCAAGCAATGAGCGGTTGGATGAGTATTAACGGTACGGAACAATCTGGACCATTAAAAGTCGGTGTCGCTGTCACAGATATTTTTACAGGTTTATATGCCGCCATTGCCGTGCAAGCAGCGCTTATTGCCCGAGAAAAAACAGGAAGCGGTCAAAAAATTGATTTAAGTTTATTTGACTGTGCCATTAGCGCCCTTGTGAACGTCGCTTCAAATTATTTAATATCTGGCGAAGTGCCAAAACCGTTGGGAAACGATCATCCGAACATCGTTCCATATTCAACGTATGAAGCAAGCGATGGTTTGTTTGTTGTTGCTGTCGGAAACGACCGACAATTTCAAGCACTTTGTGAACTATTAGAAGATCAAACGATCGGTGCGGATGAACGGTTTCAAACAAATGCCGGTCGAGTCACCTATCGTCATGAACTCAATCAACGACTAAACGATGAATTAAAAAAGAAATCGCGTGCAGAATGGCAACGATTATTTGAACAAAAAGGCATTCCTTGTGGTCCTGTGCATACGCTCGATCAAGTGTTTCAGCATCCACAAACGCTCGCACGAAATATGATTATTCGCATGGGTCACCCAGGTGTCGGTGAGTTGAAACTTGTCGGAACACCGCTAAAGTTTTCACATACACCGGTCACATATCGATTGGCACCCCCGCTCGCAGGAGAACACAACTACTTATTTGAAGGAGGAAATAAACATGATGAACTTTGATTTCACGCAAGAACAAGACATGTTGCGACAAACGGTAAGAAAATTTGTCGATAAAGAAATTTTACCTCACATAAAAGAATGGGATGAACGAGGCTATTTTGATCCAAACATTTTGAAGCGCTTAGCGGAATTAAATTTAATGGGTGTATGTATCCCAGAACAATACGGCGGAATGGGAATGGATTATAATTCATTAGCTATTGTTTGTGAAGAATTAGAACGTGGGGATACAGCGTTTCGCACCGCTGTTTCTGTCCATATCGGACTTAATAGTTTAACACTTCTTCAATGGGGAACAGAGGAACAAAAACAAAAATATCTCGTACCACAAGCAAAAGGAGAAAAAATTGGTGCGTTCGGACTTACAGAACCAAACGCTGGCTCAGATGTTGCTGCTATTTCTACAACAGCTGTACGCGACGGGGATGACTACATTTTAAACGGACAAAAAACGTGGATTTCTCTTTGCGACATCGCTGACCATTTCATCGTTTTTGCTTATACAGACAAATCGAAAAAACATCGTGGTATTTCTGCTTTTATTGTTGAACGGACGATGCCCGGTTTTTCATCGCGCGCCATTAAAGGAAAACTCGGCATTCGCGCAGGCAATACAGGTGAGCTGTTTTTCGACAACGTGCGCGTCCCGAAAGAAAATTTACTTGGAGAAGAAGGAGAAGGATTTAAAATTGCGATGTCCGCACTCGATAACGGACGATTTACTGTTGCTGCTGGAGCATGCGGTTTAATTATGGCTTGCTTAGAAGCAAGCGTGAAATATTGTCACGAACGAAAAACGTTCGGAAAAGAAATCGGTCGTCATCAACTTGTACAACAAATGATCGCAAATATGGAGGCAGGCTTACAAATGAGCCGCTTGCTCGTATATAAAGCCGGCTTTTTAAAAAATAAAGGAAGACGAAATACACGTGAAACATCGCTAGCGAAATGGATGGCGTGCGACTTTGCCAACAAAGCGGCTGATGATGCCGTACAAATTCACGGGGCATACGGTTATTCAAATGAATATCCAGTCGAACGATATTTACGTAACTCTAAAGCCCCAGTTATTTACGAAGGAACGCGTGAAATCCATACAATTATGCAAGCAGAGTACGTCCTTGGCTATCGTCAAGACAAACCGCTCCGAAAAATGCTTCCAGCTTGGGAAGAAAAATAGAAGGTGGCTCGTGTCACCTTCTATTTTTCTGCATGCATTTTTTCTTCGAGTTTACAATATTGTTTATACAAATCTTTTAATGCTGCACATAAAGCTTGATTTGCCTTTCCTAAATATCCTTCATGTAATTGAGCAAGCGGTTCGTCGATTCCGTCTTTTAATGAATGACCTTTTAACAACCGTGCCACATAATCACGACCGTGCTCTGTTGCTAACGTACAAGAAGCATCAACGATGACGCCGTACTTTTTATCTACTTCTGCCGTAATCGTCAACGTATCAAATACGCTTTTTGCCGCCATTCCTGAAGGCAATCGCGCATGACCGGCAATAAATTGCGTATTCATCTCCCTCACTCCCATTATCGCTTTACTTCTTTCATTATAACGGAAGCTTGTTTTGGATTTATGAACAACCTTTCGACAAATTTTTTAAATTTTCATAATTCCGCCGGTACTTGCCGATGTGACAAGTTTTGAATAGCGAGCTAAATAACCTGTCTTCACTTTTGGTTCGAATCCTTTCCAGTTTGCTTTTCGTTTTTCCCATTCTTCTTCTGGAACGTGAACATCAATCGTTCGTTTCACAACGTCAATAACAATATGGTCCCCATTTTGCACAAAAGCGATCGGCCCCCCTTCAGCTGCCTCTGGCGATACGTGTCCGATCGATAAGCCGCGAGAAGCGCCAGAGAAACGACCGTCTGTAATGAGCGCTACTTTCGTACCCAATCCCATCCCAACAATTTGCGATGTCGGGGCTAACATTTCTGGCATACCTGGCCCACCTTTTGGTCCTTCGTAACGAATGATGACGACATGCCCAGGTTGTACTTTTCCTGCCGCAATGCCTTCAAGCGCCTCTTCTTGAGAATCAAATACGATCGCCGGTCCTTCATGGCGTGTAATGCCACCTTGAATGCCACCTGTTTTAATAATGGCACCATCTGGCGCTAAATTACCGAACAGTACAGCCAGTCCACCTGTTTCTGAGTACGGATTGTCAATTGGACGAATGACTTCATAGTTTTTTACTTCGCATCCTGCAATGTTTTCACCAAGTGTTTTGCCTGACACCGTCAATGCATCTAAATGAAGGGTGCCTTCTTTTTTCGACAGTTCGTGCAATACTGCAGATACACCACCCGCTTCGTGCAAATCTTCAATATGCATATCTGATGCTGGTGCCAATTTTGCTAGATGCGGCACGCGAGATGCGACCTCGTTAATACGCTCAAGCGGATAGTTAATGCCTGCTTCATTCGCAATCGCTAACGTATGTAGTACTGTGTTCGTCGAACCACCGAGCGCCATATCAAGTGCGAATGCATTGTCAATTGCTTTTTCGGTGACGATGTCGCGCGGTTTAATATCATGCTCGATTAGATACATTAACTGCTGAGCTGAACGTCGTACAAATTCTTTTCGTGCCGGATCAATCGCTAAAATCGTACCGTTACCCGGAAGAGCTAAGCCAAGCGCTTCGGCTAAACAGTTCATCGAATTTGCTGTAAACATTCCTGAACAAGAACCGCATGTCGGGCAACCGTACTGCTCAAGCTCTTGTAGTCCTTTTTCGTCGATTTTCCCTGCCTGATATGCACCAACGCCTTCAAATACAGAGGAAAGCGAGATTTTTTTTCCATCGCTTGTGACACCCGCCTTCATCGGTCCGCCGCTAACAAAAATGGTTGGGATGTTTAAACGCATTGCTGCCATCATCATACCAGGGGTAATTTTATCGCAGTTTGGAATACATACCATCCCGTCAAACCAGTGTGCAGAAACGACTGTTTCGACAGAGTCTGCTATAATTTCGCGGCTCGGCAATGAATAGCGCATACCAATATGTCCCATTGCAATGCCATCGTCTACTCCGATTGTATTCATTTCAAATGGTACTCCGCCTGCTTCTCGAATCGCTTCTTTGACAATTTTTCCAAACTCTTGTAAATGAACATGTCCTGGGATAATATCAATATACGAGTTGACAACCGCAATAAACGGTTTATTGAAATCTTCTTCTTTTACTCCTGCTGCGCGCAATAAACTACGATGTGGTGCGCGATCGAATCCTTTTTTAATCATATCGCTACGCAAAACAAATCCCTCCATCTTTTCTGAACTTGTTAAAAAACATTGTAACATTTTTTAAAATAAAAAAACAATTCTAAAAATAAAAAAACAATTCTAAAAATAAAAAAACAATTCTAAAAATAAAAAACTCTTTTTCTACAAAAAACGCAGAAAAAGAGTTTTTCAAATATGCACTTTCGCAGATGTCCCCCTCTCAATCCCCCATAAGAAAATGATTCATTTCTTTCGCTGCTTCGCGTCCTTCATGAATCGCCCAAACAACAAGGCTTTGTCCACGTCTTGCATCACCTGCGACAAATACACCTTCGACATTCGTCTTGTATGCTTTACTAATTGTCTCGATTCCAAACTGTTGTAAAAGTTGCGGTTCTGGTCTTTCAAAACCAATAGCGATCAATACGAGATCACACGGCCATATTTTCTCTGTACCTGGAATTTCTTTAAATACAGCACGCCCTTGATCATCTATTATTTTTTCCATTTGGATCGTATGCAGTTCTTTTACTCTCCCTCTCTCATCACCAACGATTTTTTTCGTTTGAATACAATATTGACGCGGGTCATTGCCGAACTTCGCTTCCGCTTCTTCATATGCATAGTCAACTGTAAATACAAGCGGGTATTGCGGCCATGGATTATCGTTTGTACGCTCTTTTGGCAATGCCGGATGTTTGCCGAATTGCACAACGCTTTTACATTGTTGCCGCAATGCCGTCGCGACACAGTCAGCCCCTGTATCGCCACCACCGATTACGATGACATGTTTATATTTGGCATCAATAAACGTTTCATCTTTTTCGCCGGTAAGTAGCCATTTTGTCGTCATTGTCAAGTAGTCCATCGCAAAATGAACGCCATCAAGCTCGCGTCCTTCGATCATAAGATCGCGTTGCTTTTGTGCTCCAATACAAAGCACAACCGCATCATATTGTTTGCGCAATTCATCCATCGTCAAATCTTTTCCGACTTCTATGTTTGTAACAAACGTAATTCCTTCTTTTTCAAGCAAGCGTACACGTCTCTCAACAACGTCTTTTCCAAGTTTCATATTCGGAATGCCGTACATCAACAAACCACCAATTCGATCCGCGCGCTCATACACAGTGACAAAATGACCAGCTTGATTTAGTTCATCTGCACAAGCTAAGCCTGCAGGACCAGAGCCAATGACGGCCACCTTTTTTCCGGTTCTCTTTTTCGGAATGCGCGGTTGAACCCACCCTTCCTCAAACGCTTTGTCAATAATCGCTCGTTCAATTCCTTTAATCGCTACTGCCGGATCAGAAATCGCTACTGTACACGATCCTTCGCACGGCGCTGGGCAAACGCGTCCTGTAAATTCCGGGAAATTATTTGTCTTCACTAACCGTTCAAACGCCTCTTTCCATCTTCCACGATACACAAGGTCGTTCCATTCTGGGATGAGATTATGAATCGGACAGCCAGATGTCAAGCCTTGAAGCTCTATGCCCATATGACAAAACGGCGTACCGCAATCCATACATCGCGCACCTTGTCTCGCTAACGTGTCGGTTGAAAATGGAAACGTATATTCATTCCAATCATGTAAACGGGAAAGCGGATCGCGCTTTTTTTCTTCCTCCCGTACATATTCCATAAATCCCGTTGCTTTCCCCATCATTCTCCCCCTTTCACCTATTCGGAAGCGTTCGCCTATTTCGCGACCGCTTCCACCACTTTCACACCTTTTTTGTTTACAACCGTTTCAAACGCCTCAAATACCGCTTCATCGTGTGATAAACCACGCTGCTTCATCGCCTCGATTGTTTCAATCATCAATTTATAGTTTTTCGGGATCACTTTGACGATCCGTTTGACTACATCGTCCCAATTCGCAAGCACATATGCTGCCTTTGGACTTTCTGTATATTTGTAATGTTTCACAATCATTTCGCGCACATCGCTTCTTTCTTTTTCATCGACTAAGGACTCAAATAAAACGAGTTCACAGTTCGCGTTTTTTTGCCACGTATCATCGTAAGCGAATACGTAAGCTACACCACCAGACATTCCAGCAGCAAAATTTTTTCCAACTGATCCGAGAATAACGACGCGCCCTCCGGTCATATACTCACAACCATGATCCCCTACTCCTTCAACGACCGCATGCACGCCGCTATTTCGAACACAAAAACGCTCGCCGGCGCGACCGCGAATATACGCTTCACCGTTCGTCGCTCCATAAAAAGCCACGTTTCCGATAATCACTTGATCGCTACATGCAAACGTTGCCTCGTGCGGCGGACGAATAATAACTTTCCCCCCCGATAAACCTTTTCCGACATAATCATTCGCATCGCCAATTAATGTCATCGTCATTCCTTTTGGTACGAACGCCGCAAAACTTTGCCCAGCGGAACCGTGAAAACATAACTGAATCGTATCTTCTGCAAGCCCTTCTTCACCGTACCGTTTCGATATTTCGCTGCCGACAATCGTGCCAACTGTACGATGAACGTTTTGGATGGCAACTTGCAATTGTACCGGCTCTTTTTGTTCAATTGCTCGCTTGACCGCTGGCAAAATGACCGTATCATCAAGCGTTCGATCAAGATGATGATTTTGTGGTTTAGAAAACGTTCGCGCTCCTTCCACTTGATACAATAAACGCGACAAATCTAAATGTTTCGCTTTCCAATGTCGTTTTACCCGTTCACTTATTTTTAATACGTCCACGCGTCCGACCATTTCCTCGATCGTACGGAAGCCAAGTTGCGCCATGATTTCACGCACCTCTTGAGCAATAAAATACATGAAATTAACGATATGTTCTGGCTTTCCAGTAAATTTTGCCCGCAATTTTGGATTTTGTGTTGCTACACCGACCGGACATGTGTCTAAATGGCAAACGCGCATCATCACGCAACCTAAAACGACAAGTGGAGCGGTCGCAAAACCAAATTCCTCAGCGCCAAATAACGCCGCCATGACGACATCGCGACCAGTCATCAATTTTCCGTCTGTTTCTAATACAACGCGATCACGCAACCCATTTAACATAAGCGTTTGATGCGTTTCAGCTAAACCAAGTTCCCACGGAAGCCCCGCATGTTTAATGCTTGTTTTTGGTGAAGCACCTGTCCCTCCGTCATATCCGCTAATGACGATCACATCTGCCCCGCCTTTAGCCACACCTGCAGCGATCGTGCCAACACCAGATTTTGCAACGAGTTTTACACTAATGCGCGCATCGCGATTTGCATTTTTCAAATCATAAATAAGCTGTGCTAAATCTTCAATGGAATAAATGTCATGATGCGGTGGTGGCGAAATAAGTTCCACACCTGGCGTAGACCCACGCACTTTTCCGATCCACGGATATACTTTATTCGCAGGCAGTTGACCACCTTCTCCAGGCTTTGCTCCTTGCGCCATTTTAATTTGTAGCTCATCGGCATGAACTAAATAATGGCTTTTCACTCCGAAACGGCCAGATGCGATTTGCTTAATTGCACTGCGACGGAAATCGCCATTTTCATCTCTTGTATAGCGACTAGGATCTTCACCACCTTCTCCACTATTACTTTTTCCACCGATGCGATTCATCGCAATCGCAAGCGCTTCATGTGCTTCTTGGCTCAATGAACCGTACGACATCGCCCCCGTTTTAAAGCGACGAACAATCGCCTCTATCGGTTCAACTTCTTCAATCGGAATAGGTGTACGTGTGTCGTCAAACTCAAATAAATTACGTAAAAATGTAAGCTGCTCTTCATTCGCCATCGCAGAATATTGTTTAAACAGCGCATAGTCATTTTTTCGACATGCCCATTGTAACGTATGAATCGTTTTCGGATTAAACGCATGATGTTCCCCGTTTTTCCGCCATTGCAATTCACTTCCAGAATCTAATGTTTCATCATAAGACGTGAAAAACGCTTGCATATGGCGCATTTTTGCTTCTTGGGCAATTTCATTCAAACCGATTCCGCCAATTTGCGACGCTGTTCCGGTGAAATATTGATCGATAACATCATCCCCGATGCCGATCGCTTCAAAAATTTGCGCGCCACGATAACTTTGCACGGTTGAAATACCCATTTTTGACATCACTTTCACAACGCCATCTGTCGCCGCTTTTTTATATGTTTCGACTGCTTTTTCGTATGTCGATTGAAGCACTCCTTTTTCAATCGCTTCTCGAATGGTCGCAAATGCCAAATACGGATTGACTGCATCCGCTCCATATCCGATTAACGCTGCGAAATGATGCACCTCACGCGCTTCTCCACTTTCCACAATTAAACTGACTTTCGTACGTGTCCCTTTTCGAACAAGATGTTGATGTACCGCGCTAACCGCAAGAAGTGTCGGAATCGCTACACGTTGTTCGTTTATGCAACGGTCAGATAAAATAAGTAGCGTTGCACCAGAAGCAATCGCTTCATCCGCCGCTTGACATAATTCATCTAACGCTTCTTTTAAGTTATGTGTAAAAACTGTTGACAATGTCACACTAGCAAATTCACGATACGGACTCATTCGAATGGCGTTTAATTGTTTGTTCGTGATTATTGGTGACTCTAATCGAATGCGACGAGCACAAGATGCATCCGGATTCAACAAATCTCCTTCTTTTCCAAGCAACGTCACTGTTGATGTGACGATGTATTCACGAATCGCATCGATCGGTGGATTTGTTACTTGTGCAAATAGCTGCTTAAAATAATTGAATAAACTTTGCGGTCGATCTGATAAGACGGCTAAAGGTGTATCGTTTCCCATCGCCCCTGTTGGATCTTTTCCTTCCGTTGCCATCGGAATGATTGTTTTTTCCACGTCTTCATACGTATATCCAAACGCTTTTTGCCACGTCAAAAGGTTGTTAAACGGTTGTTCCTGCTCATCTTCGGCATATTCGTCAATAGAAATCATTTGTTCATTCACCCATTGACGATATGGTCGTTCATTGGCAATTTGTTTTTTTATTTCTTCATCAGAAACGATGCGTCCTTGTTCAAAATCAATAAAAAGCATTTTTCCAGGACTTAATCGTTCTTTGTATAAAATATTGTTCGGCTCTACATCGATCACACCTACTTCTGATGAAAAAATAATATAGTCGTCTTTTGTCACATAGTAACGTGCTGGACGAAGGCCATTGCGATCTAAAATCCCTCCAATTTGTTTTCCATTCGTGAACACGATGGCCGTTGGTCCGTCCCACGGCTCCATAAGACAACTATAATATTCATAAAACGCTTTTTTATCATCATCCATCTCTTCATCCCAATACCATGGCTCTGGAATGAGCATCATTGCCGTTTCAGCGAGCGACCTTCCAGCTAGCACAAAAAACTCAAACGCATTATCAAGCATGGAAGAATCGCTTCCGTTCGTATCTAAAATCGGAAGTACTTTTTGTAAATCATCACCAAACATAGGCGATGAAAATTGTTTTTCTCGCGCCATCATCCAATGAATATTGCCTCGTAGCGTATTAATTTCCCCATTATGAATTAAATAACGATTCGGATGTGCCCGCTCCCAGCTCGGAAACGTGTTTGTGCTAAAACGCGAGTGAACGAGCGCAAACGCGGAGCGAAATCGTTCATCTTGTAAATCAATATAAAAAGCATCCAGTTGCTCAGGGGTGACTAGCCCTTTGTAAACGATCGTTCGACTGGATAAACTCGCAAAATAGTACTCATTGTTTTTTACTAACTTTTCTGCTCGTTTACGAATGACATATAACTTTCGCTCAAAATGTTGTTCATCTGTTATATCGTCGCTCGCTGCGATAAAAAGCTGACGAATAAACGGACGACTTTTTTTAGCCAATGTTCCGAGTTTTCCGGCATTAACAGGTACATCTCGCCATCCGAGCAACGTTTGTCCTTCCTCGCAGATGATGTCATTGATTTTCTGTTCTAAAATGCCCCTCTTTTGTTCGTCATGCTCAAAAAAGAAGACCATCCCGACTCCGTAACGCCCTTTTGCAGGAAGTGAAAACGAACAAACGGATCGAAAATAATCATCAGGAATTTGCACCATGATTCCAGCACCGTCACCTGTTTGCGGGTCGCTCCCTTGACCTCCGCGATGCTCTAATTGACGCAACATATGAAGACCTTGCTTGACAATATGATGAGACGCTTCCCCTTTTAAGTGGGCGTATAACCCGATCCCACATGCATCATGTTCAAATTGTGGACAGTACAACCCTTGCGCCTTTGGTAGTCCTCTCATGTGAATCCCCCATTCCGTTATCTTGTATGTATAATTGTAGGTTTCAATAATTATATAAACAATATATAATTTAGATAATATTCATCTCATTTCGAGAACGATAGAAAGAGGTGGAAAAAATGGAATTAAGACAATTAGTTTATTTCACAGAAGTTGCCAAACGGGAACATGTGTCAGAAGCTGCTGAAGCGTTGCATGTCGCTCAATCTGCTGTTAGTCGTCAAATTGCAAATTTAGAGGATGAACTCGGGGTCAAGCTATTCGAACGTGAAGGAAGAAACGTAAAATTAACACCGATCGGCCGCCACTTTTTACAACATATTGAATCGGCATTAAAAGCGATTGACTATGCGAAGCAACAAATTGAAGAATATTTAGATCCAGAGCGCGGAACAATTAAAATTGGTTTTCCAACAAGTCTCGCAAGCTATACGATGCCAATGGTCATTTCCACATTTAAACAAAAACATCCGCACATTTCTTTCCATTTGCGTCAAGGGTCATATAAGTTTTTGATTGATGCAGTGAAAAGGCGAGAAATTGATGTGGCTTTCTTAGGTCCCGTACCAACTGAAGAAAAGGGCATTCAAGGGGATATTTTATTTACCGAGTCGTTCGCCGCACTCATTCCGACAGATCACCCACTTAGTCAAAACCGAAGCATCACTTTAAGTGAATTACGACATGAGCCGTTTGTCATGTTTCCAGAAGGATTTATTTTACGAAAAATAGTAGAAGATGCTTGCAAGCAAGCCGGCTTTTCTCCGATCATTTCATCAGAAGGAGAAGATTTAGATGCAATTAAGGGACTCGTCTCAGCAGGAATCGGAGTGACTTTGCTCCCTGAAAGTACATTTTACGGAACGACACTTCGTTATACAGCGAAAGTCCCGATCGAATTTCCGCTCGTTCGTCGCAACGTCGGAATCATTTTACCAAAATGTGATCTTGCACCTTCTGTCAACGTATTTTATCAGTTCGTAAAACAATTTTTTGCTACGTTAAATCAATACCAGTAAGCCAGCTGATAAGCGCAACTGGCTTACTGTGTGACTACATAGACAAATCGATGCCGACAACTCCAACTACTTGACCTTTTTGGACAATTGGCGCTGAAATGGTCAAACATGGACGCTTTGTCAACGCTGATGTATATATAGAGGAAACGTACACATTACCTTTAGCGGCCTCAACGAACCACGGTCTCGCTTTCGCATTGACAAGACCGGCTGGAGGATTTGAGTAAATGAACGTCCCATCAATGCGATTTGACCAAACAGCTTCCACATTGTCATTCGTCCGCAAAAACTCATTTAAACATTTCTCATGTTCTCTCACATCTAAACAGTCGAGTGGATAAGCATGTAAAAATGATGTGAGTTTTCCTTTCATCCGTTCAATCACATGTAAATCCACAGAAAACATTTGCTCTTGTTCATCTTTTTTTATAATTGTTTGTAACTCGTTTGATGTTTTTTCAATCGCTTCGTTAACCCGTAACATTTGCTCGACATTTCCATGCTGTATTTCCATATGTTTCGCAACCTCATGCGCGTGGTCTTTATTTTCTAACGCGAGTGAAGAAATATATGCAAGCAAAGCGGAAATTTCTTGCATGCTTCCCGTTTGTTCTTCGACTGATTGCGATGAATCATACGCCATAGCCGTCATATGATGAAGCCTTTCTTTAAAATCAGTCAGAAGAGAAAGGACGTTATTCATTTCGCTTGATCCGTTTTCAATTTGTTCTGTCTCTGTTTTCACCATGTGCATTGTCGATGCAATCTCTGATTGAATCGACGACAAAATGTCACGAGTTTGTTCCACAGCAACCGATGTTTGATTAGCTAATTTTCCAACTTCATTGGCGACAACAGAAAATCCCTTCCCATGTTCACCTGCACGCGCTGATTCAATATTTGCATTTAATGCTAAAATACTCGTCCGTTGCGAAATAGAGGCGATCGTTGAAAGAATGTGATGAATTTCCTGTGAACGCTCTACTAACATTTCCATTTGACGAAGTAATGCATAATGCCCTGCCCGCAGATCGTTCATTTCACGTTGAAGATTTTCTAATGAACGTAATGACCGAATAAGTTCATTGCAAGATGCTTCGCTGTCTGCATGAATACGCTGGGAAACATCTGAAATTTTCAACGCCGACTGTTCAATCATCTTCGTCTTTTCTTCTACTTGCATCGTATAAATTACTGTTTTTTCTAAACGATCGATCAGCTGTACAGTGCTTTGTTGTGTAGCACTCGATGTTCGATTAAGTGAATCGGCAGCTAATTTCATTTGCTCTACAACTGCTTTTAGTTGGTCAGCCGCCACTTCAATTTGACTTAGTATCCCACTCGACTTCTCTCCACTAGATTCTTGTACATTCAACCTCTTCTTTAACAAAAACATACACACGCCCCTTATGTTATATTTAATAACATAAATATAACATAAAAAGTGAATAAAACAAACATTTTTTCTTAATATTTAAAAATATATATCACTTTTCTTTACAACACATTTTTTCAGAAAACACCCACATACGACTTCCGATCCAGTTGATCGCCATTCCGCTTATCGTCGCTATCATTTTGTTTAAAACAATCGGAAACATTTCTCTGAAACCGTGTAGCATCATGATCGTCACGATGAGAGAACAAAGGTTTACGGCAAGAAAACGAACGAATTGTTTTTTCCCCCCTCCTACTGATCGAAACGTCCACGCCCGATTCCATATGTAGCTATTGATCACACCTGCACTATAGCCAAACATTTGTGCCCACATATATGGCACATGAAGTGCTATGAGGGAGAAAAATAACAAAAAATCCACAAATGTATTACTCACTCCAACAACAATAAAACGAAACAACGTAACGATGTTATTCAATGTCATGCAACACCTTCTTAAAAAATTTACAAATTCATATTGGATTTTTATGTTAATATAAAAAGGTGAGGAATTTCAACTCATACAAAAATATCCATATCAATAAAAGGAGCTATCAAACATGGAGCACAAAATTGAGACGATTCCATTTGAATTAACCATTGTAGGAAAAGGGTACCGCGTGAAAACAGACGAAGCATTCCAAATGATTCCTTCGCTTTGGGCTCATGCCGAACAAGATGGATTTATGCAAAAACTGATCGATCTCTCATGGGAGCATCCAAAATGCACACTTGAAGGGCTGTTGGGTGTTTGTGGGGAAGAAGCTAAAATAACAGACGAACAGTTTACTTATTTTATGGGAATACGTTATGATGGGGAAGTTCCGAGCGATATGCAATATATGACGATCAAACATGACACGTGGGTGGTGATTTCAAACGTAACTGAGGCGTGGAATCAATTATATGAATGGCTTCCTTTTTCTCAATATGAACTTGCTGATGCTCCGTGTATTGAATGTTATTATGCACCGGATCATCTTCCTGAAAATGAATTATGGGTTCCTGTTATACGTAAATAACCGAACAAACATAGCCAAAGGAGCGGGAGCAGAGCACTCCTTTGGCATGCAAGTTAAAAACAAACACGGGCAAGCCCGATGACACCCGATACCGTCAGTGGACTGAGTAACGTAGATAAAAATACAGCTTGAGCAGCATACTCTGGATGATGATTATATTCTAATGCGTACAACGCTGTGTTTCGTGAACAAGGATATGCACTAGCGATGAGTAGTGCTTGAGCTGTCGTCCCTTTGATATGTAAAAGTGAAACGATTAAAAAAGCGATCAAAGGAGATAAAATGAGACGACTACCAATCGTTATAAACATAAGACGAGGAAGCCGCTTCATATTCATATAGGCGAGTTGAGCACCTAACGTCAGCAAAGCAATCGCCAAAAAGGCATCGGCTACACGTTCGAGCGGCTGCCAAATAAACGATGGTATTGGAATATGAGCGAATCGAAACATCACACCGAGAATAAGTGCGTAAATAATTGGATTTTTTAAAAATTCACGAGTCATTTTCCCTTTATGTTTACTTGCCGAAATAAACTGAAACAATCCATACGTGTTCGTTAAAAAGTTTTGAAAAATCGTTACGACTATTTGGATCGACAAACCTAGCGGCTCTTGGCGAAAAATAAGTTGACTGACTGGGATACCAAAATTACCAGAATTGTTAAGAACGATTGTATTTTGAAACGTTGCCCCCAAACTTCGATCAAGCTTTAGCCATCTTGCCATCATCGCACTAAGCATAATAAGCGTCCCATTTTGTAGAACGAGAAAAAAGAGGATGTTCAACAACACATCACTTGTTATGTCGCTCTCATAAACGTTTACGAATCCAACTGCCGGAAGCAAAAAATATGTCGTTATTTTTGACAACGTATTCATATCAAAATGAAATAACCGATGCAAATACGCCCCTGCGCCAATCAACAAAAACAACGGTAAAATGACGTCAACAACTATGTGGATGAAAATGGTCAAGAAAAACACCCCTTTTCGACGGGAAACCCCGTACCACCATCTGATAGTACGGGTAAAACATTACCGATTCCGATTAAAGATAATCAGCTTTAATTCTGTCATTTCTTCGATTGCATATCGAATACCTTCGCGCCCAAATCCGCTTTCTTTTACCCCACCATACGGCATATGATCGACACGAAACGTTGGAATATCGTTAATAATCACCCCTCCGACATGCAGTTTCTCCGCTGCTTCCCAAGCAGTATGAACGTTGTCTGTATAGATGCCGGCTTGTAACCCGTAGCGTGAATCGTTGACAAGATCAATCGCTTCGTCGACGGAAGACACTTGATTAATCAAAACAATTGGCGCAAATACTTCTTGGCACGATACTTTCATCGTTGGCGCCGCATCTAAAATGACCGTTGGCAACAAAATATTTCCTTGTCTCTCCCCACCAATGGCAACAACAGCACCACCTCGTTTCGCTTCTTCAATCCACTCTAGCGAACGCTCGACATCTTTTTCAGAAATAAGAGCCGAAATGTCTGTCTTCGGATCAAGCGGGTCACCAAGTTTCAACTGCTTCACCGCTGCCACAAACTTTTCGACGAATTCTTTATACCGTTTTTCATGCACGTAAATACGTTGCAACGAAATGCACACTTGCCCTTGGAACGAGAAAGCACCGACAACGCACCGCGGAATGATTCGTTCGATATCGACTTGTTCATCGATAATAACCGCTGAGTTTGACCCTAACTCTAGCGTGACGCGTTTTAAGCCAGCTTTGTTACGAATAGCAATCCCTACTTCTGGACTTCCTGTAAATGTGATCATGCGAACACGTGAATCTGTCACAATTTGATCGCCAACTGTTTTTCCGCTTCCGGTCACGACATTAAGCGCCCCGTTTGGCAGTCCTGCCTGCTCAAATAATTCGGCAATAAAGTAGGCAGAAAGCGGCGTTTGGCTCGCAGGTTTCAATACAACGGTGTTTCCTGCTGCAATCGCAGGACCTAGTTTATGTGCTACTAAATTCATCGGAAAATTAAACGGCGTAATCGCCCCAATCACCCCAATCGGTTCTCTGACCGTAAAAGCGACACGATGTTCCCCGCCCGGCGCAGCATCGAGCGGAATCGTCTCCCCATGAATTCGCTTCGCCTCTTCCGCCGCAAATTTATACGTTTGAATTGTCCGAGCTACTTCCGCTTTAGCGGTCGTGATCGGTTTTGCAGCTTCTTTCGCAATGATCGTAGCCGCTTCGTTTGCGCGTTGTTGCAATAAAGCTACCACTTTCTCTAAAATCGCCGCCCGCTCGTGTGCCGGCATTTTCGCCATCACTTGCCGCGCTTCATACGCAGCCGCAATCGCCTGCTTGACATCACGTTCTGTCGCAAGCGGAATCTCCGCTAACACTTCACTAGAATACGGGGATAAAAGCTTAGTGTACATCTTTGCTTCGACCCATTCGCCGTTAATATAAAACTTCTTTCTTTCGATTGCTGTTCTCATCCCATTTTCCTCCATTCCTTTTGATGACATACGTCCGACATCGATGATAGTTATTTCTATTCTTTTTTCTTGTTTTATAATCCTTCACAAAATTGATTGACTAATGACGAAAAAGATAAAAGCCCACTTCATCAAGCAGGCTTTTATACTCACTCATTCATCCGAAACAACGCAATCGCACGTTGACGTTGCAGTTGATGATCGACAGTTGGCGCAGGGTAATCGGTTTTGATATTGCTTTTCCATGGCTCATGAATATACAGCGAAGGGAAAGACGCAAGTTCTTGTACATACGTGCGAATATACGTGCCATCAGGATCAAACTTTTTTGATTGTTCAATCGGGTTAAAGACACGAAAATATAGCACAGCATCCGCCCCGACTGAAGCTGCCCATTGCCATCCCCCAATATTTGATGCTTCATCATAGTCGATTAACATGTGCTGAAAATATTGCTCGCCCATGCGCCAATCGATCAAATAATCTTTTGTTAAAAACGATGCCGCAATCATGCGAAGACGATTGTGCATCCACCCTTCTTCTTTTAATTGACGCATTCCTGCATCAACGAGTGGAAAACCTGTTTTTCCTTCTTTCCAAGCTTCGAATCGTTCATCATCACGCGACCAAGGAAGATGACGATACTTTTCAATAAACGCTTCCGTTTTTGTAAAAGGAAAATGTGCATAAATCATATGATAAAAATCGCGCCACGCTAGCTCTTTTATGTACGTTTCTACCGCTTCATCATGGCCGTTTCCAAATTGTTGCGCAACCGCATGAAACACGGTGCGAATCGAAATCGTCCCTGTTTTGATATGCGGAGATAAACGACTTGTCCCTGTAACGCTCGGAATATCTCGTTTCCGATGATAATATGGGAGTGCCGTATCGATAAACTGCTGTAAAACATGTAAAGCATCTTGTTCGCTCGTACGTTCCCAACGTTTTGTACATTGCGAAAGCCACATCGTAAACGCCCGCTCGTCATCTTCAGAAATCGGTGTCATATGCAACATATGTTCACGTAGTAGCGCCATGTCAACGGAACTCGGAAACCGCTTCGGACGTTTTCGCCATGCGCGGTAATATGGTGTATATACTTTATAAGGCGTTCCATCTGCTTTTAGTACCTCAAATGCCCCGTGCAAATGTGCATCATCATATGCATATACGTCAACCCCATATTTCTGCAAAAACGTGCGGACATAATCATCCCGCTCTTTCCCACGCCCAACCTCGTCTTTATTAAAAAAGATGGCGTTCATGTGTGTACGGCTGATTAGTCGAACAAACACATCGTCAATATCTCCATGCAAAATGTGCACATGTATCCCATATAGATGACGCAACATTTGCCGAAATTGCTCAACGGTTTGAAAAAATATTCATGATGGTACGTTCGTTCTTTTGCGGAATGAGAATCGAAGTGAAAGAAAAAAAGAAGCTTTCCTTGTCTTTCTTTCGCCCAATGAAGCGCATGAACGAGCGCTGTATGATCGTGCAGACGAAAATCTCGGCGAAACCAAACAACTGCTGTATGCATATATCCCATCCTTTCATCTTTTACACGTTCTTATTGTACAACATTTGTTTAATAATTGTATAATAAAATAAAAATAAAAAAAGAAGGTGACTATATTGTACGATGTCATTATCATTGGAACAGGATTTGGAGGAATAACAGCAAGTGCGCTTCTTGCGAAAAAAGGATATCACACCTTGACATTTGAAGCTGCAAACGAACTCGGCGGATGTGCAGGAAAATTTGAACGACAGTCGTTTTGTTTTCAAGCAGGAGCAACGCTTGGGATGGGCTTTGAAGAAAACGGTGTGTTTTCAAAGTTGTTTCATGAACTCGACATATCTCCTCTTCCTGTTCATTTATTAGATACAATTATGGACGTACATTTTCCCGATCGGACGATTCGTTATTACCAGCAAAAAGAACGTTGGTTTGAAGAAATTGCACAACAATTCCCAAAAGATAGCGCAGCCATCGTCCACTTTTTTGAAGAAATGTTTTCTCTGGCGGACGCACTACTTTCTTTTGTATACGAACGACCGATGATCCCACCAAAAACAATGAAACATATATTCGAAGCGCTACAAAAAGCTGATCGAAAATTATTGCGCGCCACACCATTTTTATTTCAATCGATTGCGAAACGCCTCGAACATTATGGCATTCGTGACGAGACATTCATTGCCTTTTTAAACGGCCAACTCGTTGATAGTGTACAAACAACGGTTGAACGTTGTCCCGCTTTGCTTGGTGCCGTTGCCTTAAGCATCTTTCATCGTGGAGCGTTTTACGTGGAGGGAGGGCTTGCTACTGTTGTTGATGCACTTGCAGAACGTTACAAGCAACTTGGCGGAGAGCTACGGATGCGTGAAAAAGTCATTTCTATTCGCAAAGAGCGCCATTGGCTCGTGACGACAAACCGAAAACAAACATATGAAGCGAAACATGTTGTATTTAACGGCTCTGTCCATAGTATTTTTGCCATTTTAGATGATTCTATTAAATGTACATTTTCGATTCGTGAAGAAAAAGAAAAAAAGCGCCCGGCTTGGGGAGCGTTTACAATTTACATGGGAGTAGACGACAGCTTTCAGACAGATAGCTTATACCACCAATTTATCGTCGATCGAACAAAACCGATGAGTGAAGGAAATCAATTTCTATTGTCCGCTTCCGCACCGTTCGATCAACAAATGGCACCTGTTGGGAAACGTTCTATAACTATTTCTACCCATACAGAACCACTTCATTGGTGGAATCGTCATGCGTATGATGAACAGAAAAAGATGCTTACAGAACAAATATTGCAACGTGTCAGCAAAACATTCCCTTTGACAAATGTGCATATCCAACTGATTGGTACCCCTGTGACATTTGCTCGCTTTACACACCGGGCGTTCGGAAAGGTAGGAGGATATATTCCAAACGGTGTCTTCAGTTTATTGTCTACGTATGCACCGCAAACGAATGTCGAAGGACTTTGGCTTTGCGGCGATACTGTATTTCCAGGTGCAGGCTCGCTCGGTTGCGCATTATCAGGATGGATTGTAGCGGATGCGATTACCGCAGACAAATAGCTCTATGCACGAAACATAGAGCTATTTTTTCTTTATTTCAATCGGAATCGCTGTTTTTATTTTGATAGCGACTTTCGGATACGTTAACGCTTGTGTGACGATTGCATCTGGTGCTGGCTTTTGTTCTTTATAATAGACAATTGCTTTGCCTTTTTTATATCGGACCTCAATCACTTCAACCCCATATCCACCTGTTTTTCTTTCCCCGAGATGAATAATCGCATACGTGACATCATCTTGTTTAACGGTGTACGTTTGAAATTGTTTATGCTGTTTTTCATACAATGCTTTCATATGCTGTGGAAGCTGTTCAACTGTAATCACTTCGTATGCGATGTGATCTCCTTCTTTATACGCCTCTTGTTTTTCTGCTTTCGATACATGACAAGCAGAAAGAAAAAAACTCATAACCACAATCATCCATTTTTTCATTTTCGTATTCCCCTTTTTTATATTATTGTATGCATAAAACGCAATAAAAAAGGAGCTCCTAGATAAAAAGAAGCTCCGAACATAACTAACCATTTACACGAACAGTTTTATTTTTTCTTCTTCATTCATAAAGTGATATTTTTTCTCGACATACACTTGATGCCAAACCATGAAAGTGAGTACTGTCCATACTTTCCGACTATGATCCGCTTTGTTTTGACAATGTTCCTCTAGCAGACGATACAATACATCTTTATGAAATAGATGATCTGTTTCACTTTCTTTTATCGTACGTTTCGCCCAGTCATATATTTCATCTTTTAACCAATGCCGAATAGGAACAGGAAAGCCTAGCTTTTTGCGATGTAAAACATGATCCGGAACAATTCCTTCTGCTGCTTTTCGCAAAATATACTTGGTTGTTTTATTTTTGACTTTCATTTCTGGGGCGATTTTCGTGGCTACTTCGAATACTTTTTTATCAAGAAAAGGGACGCGCAGTTCTAAAGAATGAGCCATTGTCATTTTATCTGCCTTCAACAAAATATCGCCTCGCAACCATGTATGAATATCAATATGTTGCATTCGGTTGATCGGAGGATATCCTTCTGTTTCGTGATAAAACGGTGCGGTAATGTTGGTGTATGATACATTTGGATCATATACTTTCAACAATTCTCTCTTTTCCCGCTCACTATACATCTTTGCATTGCCAATGTAACGTTGTTCGATTGGAGTGATCCCACGTTCAATAAAACTTTTCCCCTTTACCCCGTCTGGCAATACTTTTGCGATCATCGCTAAAATAGATCGTATGAAACTCGGGATTTTCTCGAATATTTGTAAAGATTTTGGTTCGTGATAAATGTTATATCCCCCGAACAACTCATCCGCCCCTTCACCAGAAAGAACAACGGTTACATGTTTTCTAGCCTCTCTTGCTACGAAATAAAGAGGGACGGCTGCAGGATCTGCTAATGGATCGTCCATGTGCCATATAATTTTCGGCAATTCCTCCACATATTCGTCTGGAGAAATGATGTAACTGATGTTTTCAACTCCTAACTTTTCTGCCGTTTCTTTTGCTACATCAATTTCATTAAATCCTTCTCTCGCAAATCCAACTGAAAATGTTTTGATATGCGGATGAAATTGTTTTGCAATAGCTACAATAAGCGAAGAATCAATTCCTCCTGACAAAAATGAGCCGACCGGAACATCGCTACGCATATGAATACTTACCGAATCAAACAACACTTGTCGAATTTCTTTGACGAGTTCACTTTCCGATTGATTAATTGGATGAAATGTAGCCTTCCAATAGCGCTGGATATTTAATTTTTCTCCTATTTTTTTCTTCATATAATGTCCAGGTTCTAGCTTACGAATGTGAGCAGACATTGTCAATGGCTCTGGAACATATTGAAAGGTTAAATAATGTTGCAAAGCTTCATGATTTAGTTCGTCGTGTTCAAGAGCATATAAAATGCTTTTCTTTTCAGAAGCGACAAACAGATGATCGTCTTTTTCTACATAAAAAAAAGGTTTAATTCCGAACGGGTCACGTGCTGCAAAAATTTCTTTCTCTTGTTTATCCCAAATCACAAATGCAAACATGCCACGAAGTTTATTTACCACGTTTTCTTTTTCAATACTATATAAAGCAACGATCACTTCTGTATCAGAATGGGTAGAAAACGAACACCCTTTCTTGATTAATTCGTCACGCAACTCGACGTAGTTGTAAATTTCCCCGTTAAATATAATCCAATATCTCTCATTTTCATAACATAGTGGCTGATGTCCACTTTCAAGGTCAATAATACTTAAACGTCGAAATCCAAAACTTACATGCTCATCAAAAAAATAGCCATAATCATCCGGACCACGATGAGTGATCAGATCGTTCATGTTTTGGAACGTTTCTTTCCAGTTACTATTTATCTCTTTCGGAACATCAGAGATATAGCCAACAAAACCACACATCCTACAGTTTCCTCCATCTAGTCGTCATTTTGCACATGAGAATGATTAAACTTGCTGTTTCGTTTTTGCTATTTTATTTAAACAATAAAATGTGGAGAAATGATGAACAAAAACTCTCATTCACATAAAAGACTATACCATAAATTTTGACCACTGTCTTTATAAGCTTTTCTCCATACATTTTGCACATTTCTTTTTTATGATGATGTTACGATACAAGTTTATGGAGGGAAAGCGATGAAGAAATTATGGTTAGGAACCGTATTGGTAGGAGTCATTGCGCTGAGTGCAGCTTGCTCTAATTCGATGCCAGGACATGATATGTCCAACATGCATACGAAAAAAGAAACAAATTCCAATAAAGAGAAATTGCCTTTGGTAACCGATACAGAAGTGTTATCTGGGAAAGAGATTCACCTTACTGCAAAGGAAGCGTTATTACAAATCAACGATCAAATCAAACTTCCGGTATACACGTATAATGGTTCTGTACCTGGTGCGCAAATTCGCGTAAAACAAGGCGATCACGTAAAAATTGTCTTTACAAACAAGCTTCCTGAACCAACAGCCATTCATTGGCATGGCTATCCTGTTCCAAATAACCAAGATGGAGTACCGGGTGTCACGATGAACGCCATTCAACCAGGGGAAACGTTTACGTATGAATTTACCGCAACCGTGCCGGGAACGTATTGGTATCATTCCCATCAAAAAAGCGCCGAGCAAGTAGACAAAGGATTATACGGTACATTAATCGTAGAACCGAAAGAGGAAGAAAAAGTCGATCGCGATTACACGCTTGTATTCGATGAATGGATGAGCGACCCGAACGCTGAAAGCAATATGAACATGAATATGAGTGGCATGGATCATAGTAATATGGGACATGGAAATAGTTCCGATGGCCAACAAATGGATATGAACAGCATGGGACATAACATGAATATGTACGATATTTTCACGATTAACGGAAAAAGCGGGACTGCTGTCCAACCGTTAAAAGTGAAAAAAGGCGAAAAAGTGCGACTTCGTCTTGTCAATGCAGGATATCTGTCCCATAAACTCCACCTACATGGACATGAGTTTAAAATTGTCGCAACAGACGGCCAACCGTTAAAGAACCCGCAACCAATCAAAGATGAACTGTTGAATATCGCTCCCGGTGAGCGCTACGACATTGAGTTTATCGCCAATAACCCGGGTGAATGGTTACTAGAATGTCACGGGAATATGAAAGGTACCGATGGCATGAAAGTGAAAATTCAATACGAAGGACAAGCAAGCAACACGGACAAAGCGAACGCAAAAGAAAACCTTCCTGTCGTGGATATGACAACATACGGAAAATATGAAACAGGTCCATTTACGTTAGACGAAAAATATGATGTAGAGTACACAATGGATTTAGGAACCGCTATGGGCAAAAATGGCATGATTTTCACGATTAATGGTAAAACGTATCCTGACACAGCGCCTATTAATGTGAAGACAGGAGATTTAGTAAAAGTCAGAATTGTGAACAATTCACCAAAAGATGTACATCCGATGCATTTACACGGACATTTCTTCGAAGTATTAAGCAAAAACGGCAAGCCAGTCACAGGCGCTCCATTGATTAAGGATTCGTTAAATGTAAACCCTGGTGAAGAATATGTCGTCGCGTTTAAAGCGGATAATCCTGGAAATTGGATGTTCCATTGCCATGACTTGCATCATGCTTCAGCGGGAATGGTCACAGAAGTAAAATATACCGATTACAAATCGGACTATACCCCAGATCCGAATGACACAACGAATAAAGGGGAATAAAAAAGCTGAAGGTGCTGATCAAAAACGCGAATGCGTCTTGGGATCAGCACCTTTTGAATAACAAGCTATTCCCAAACAGCGCATATGGTTTGAATTGAAATCTAACTTTCATTTAGCAATCGTTCAACGTGCTGTTTTAATACAGGAATCTTATTTCGAACAACATCCCAAACAATTCGGTAATTAATGGAGAAATAACCATGGATCATCATATCCCTCATGCCAGCCATCTTTCTCCACTCGATATGTGGGGATGCCTGTCTAATTTCGTCTGGAATGTTTTTTGCTACTTCTCCGATTACTAATATGTTTTTAATGACCGCATCTGATATTAAATCATTATCTAGAAAGTCATCATAAGAAAGCCCTTGGGTGTACTTCTCAATTTTTTCTGCAGCGACCAAAATATCTTGCAAAAAGACGCTAGGATCCCTCTGCATACTTAGCACCTCTTAAAATAATTGGCTTTAATGCCGGCTTAATATCATCTACAATCACTAAATCCACTGTTTTTTGAAAATGATCTTCCAAACTCAGTTTCAACCCCATATAATGATCAAACGTCATTGCATCATCCATAAATTCTACTAACACATCAATGTCACTCGATTCCCTTTGTTCTCCCCGACTGTACGAGCCAAATAACCCGATTCGCTTCACACCATACTTTTTCTTCCATAAATCTAAACATTTCGACATTTCATTAAGGATGTCTTGCTGCGATAGCAAATAAATCCCCCCTTTTTTCCGCGCCTGTTATTTTCATTATAACATCCCGCTTTCCCGATATGCTTCAAGAAGAAAAAACTTTCCCCAGCCGAGAACTCGCTTAGGCGGTAAAAAAGTGCCCCGTCATCACTTCGGGACACCTTCCGTATGTTATTGTTTTTGCTAACATAAAATTGAGCCACTTCGCTCGTAAAAACGTGAGCCACTCCATTTCCATCGAAAACACCGTCTTGATATGGAGTGAGAGGCATGATAGGCTTGTTGCCTATCGAAACACCTTGATGTGTCGCCTTTCGAGTGAAATCATGCCTCTAGAGGCTCCATGTCAAGACGCCACAGATTTACCATTTATCAATTTTTAAGTGGCTCACAAGGATGTAATCGGAGTGGCTCAAAATTCAATTAGCAAATACAGTTATTTCACATCATATCCTTGCTCTTCAATCGCTTCTTTCAGTTTTTCTACGCTGACCTTTGTTTCATCATACTCGACATCGACCGTACCTTCTTGCAAATGTACTTCGACACGGCTGACGCCATCTAGCTCTTGAAGGGCATTTGTCACCGCTGCTTTGCAATGTCCGCATGTCATTCCTTGTACTTGTAATGTAATCGTCATCATCTATTCCTCCTTAAATGTTTATATTTTCACGCGTTTCAAACGAAGCGCGTTTGTCACAACCGATACAGAGCTAAATGCCATCGCTGCCCCAGCGATCCATGGTTGTAATAACCCAGCTGCAGCGACTGGAATGCCAACGCTATTATAAAATAATGCCCAAAATAAGTTTTGTCGAATGTTGCGCATCGTTTGTCGGCTCAGTTCAATCGCTTGTGGAATATGCATCAAGTCACCACCAACGAGCGTTACATCTGCCGTTTCAATTGCGACATCTGCACCTGTGCCAATCGCCATCCCAATATCCGCTTTCGCAAGAGCTGGTGCGTCATTAATTCCATCACCGACCATCGCCACTCGTTTCCCTTGCTTTTGCAACTGTTCAACGATCGCTGCTTTCTGTTCTGGAAGCACTTCCGCATACACATATTCAATACCTACTTGCTTGGCGATAGCTTCAGCTGTTCGTTTATTGTCACCTGTCACCATATATACATCGATGCCCATTTGTTTTAATGTCGCAATCGCTTGCTTTGATGTCTCCTTGATCGTATCGGCAACAGCGATCATTCCAGCAAGCTGTCCATCGATCGCAATGAGCATGACCGTCTTTCCTTCGCTTTCAAGCTTTATCATTCGCTCCTCATGTTCGGCAATATTGACTGCACGTTCGTTCATTAACTTGCGCGTGCCGATGAGCACGTGTTTCCCGTTCACCACTGCTTCAATTCCATGCCCAACAAGCGCAGAGAAATGTGTCAACGGTTGCGCGATAATTCCGTTTTCTTTTCCGTAAGCCACAATCGCTTGTGCCAATGGATGTTCTGAAGCGCTCTCGGCCGAAACAGCATAATCGATCATGTTTTCTTGGAATGACAATACATCTGTCACTTCCGGTTTTCCTTTTGTCACTGTTCCTGTTTTATCCAGTAATACGGCATTGATTTTATGCGTTCCCTCTAGGTACTCACCTCCTTTAAAGAGAATCCCTTGTTCTGCCCCTTTACCTGTACCGACCATAATCGATGTCGGCGTTGCAAGACCGAGCGCACAAGGACACGCAATGACGAGAACGGCGATAGCCACCTCAAGCGCTTTTACCAAATCCCCCGGCGCAACAAAGAAGTACCATATAATGAATGCAACGACAGCAATGCCGACAACGATTGGGACGAAAATGCCAGAGATCGTGTCCGCCATCCGCTGAATCGGTGCTTTCGATCCTTGCGCCTCCTCAACGATTTTAATAATATTGGCAAGTGCTGTATCTTTCCCTACTTTTTCTGCGCGAATGGTCAGTACCCCATTTGTATTCATGGTTGATCCGATCACATAGTCGCCTTCCTTCTTATCAACTGGAATCGATTCACCAGTAATCATCGATTCATCTACGGAAGATGCCCCGGCGATGACCGTACCGTCTACCGGGATTTTTTCTCCTGGCTTGACAAGAATCGTATCGCCGATCACCACTTCCTCGAGCGGAACCTTTCTTTCCTCCCCGTTACGGATGACAGTCGCTTCCTTTGCCTGAAGGCTCAACAGCTTAGAGATAGCTTCTGTTGTTCGCCCTTTCGCAAGAGTCTCAAAGTATTTGCCGACAAGCACAAGCGTAATCAAGACGGCACTCGTTTCAAAATATAATCTTGGCATATATTCATGATTCCCAATCGTTCGAAAAGCTTCATACAAGCTGTAAAAGTATGCGGCTGATGTTCCAAGCGCCACGAGGACGTCCATGTTTGCGCTCTTGTTTCGCAACGCTCGGTACGCCCCGACATAGAAAGGACCGCCGATGTAAAACTGAACGGGTGTAGCTAAAAGAAGCTGGAACCACGGGTTCATCAACAGTTTCGGCATCGGCAAGCCGATATGAAACGGCATATGGGCAATCATCGTATAAAGCAGTGGCAACGATAAAATGATGGAAATTGCGAGTTGGCGTTGTTTTTGTTTCAACCGCTCTTCTTTCCGACTAGCATCATCTTGTTCTCCGTTTCGGATCTGCCCCTTGTACCCAAGCTTTTTGATTTTTTCTAAAATGTCTTCGACAGATGTAACGCCTTCCTTGTATTCGACAACAGCACTGTTTGTCGCCAAGTTTACAGCGGCGCTTGTCACACCTTCCATACGATTTAATCCTTTTTCAATCCGTGACGCACATGCCGCGCATGTCATCCCTTCAATATCGAGCGTCACTTTTTCTGTCGCAACGCCATACCCCAGATTCTCAATTTTCGTTTCGATATCGGCGATTGTTTGTTTCGATGGATCGTATTGAATCGTCGCTTTTTCCATCGCCAAATTGACATTGGCTTCTACTCCATCCATCTTATTTAGTACTTTCTCAATCCGATTGGCACACGCGGCACATGTCATGCCGGTTACCTTCAGTGTTACGGTTCTTTGTTCATCCATCCACCTTTCCCTCCCTTACTTTGAAAATTGCTTAATGACATCCATTAATTCACGAATGGATTCTTCTCCGCTTCCTTCACGGATCGCCTTGGAAACGCAATGGCTGACATGGCGTTCTAACAAATTCAATCCGACTTTATTTAACGCGGCCGTAATCGCAGAAATTTGCACTAAAATATCGATGCAATACCGATTGTCTTCGACCATTTTTTGCACCCCGCGCACTTGTCCTTCAATACGCTTCAAGCGCTTCATAATGCTTTCGATTTCCTGTTCCGTTCGTGGAACCATTTTTTTATCCATATTATGATCTTCACAATGGTTCATGAAATATCACCTCTCTGATTACATTATACCGGTAATGGGTATACAACACAACAAAAGAGATTGTTGACACATCGTTATCGTCAACAATTTTTCATCATTTATTCACATTTTTTCGACAGCCGTTCAAACTCCTCTAAAGAAATCTCTCCTTTGGCTAATCGTATTTTCAAGATTTCCATCGGAGAGAGTTCTTCTTTACGACCATTGATAAAACGATATAAGAGATAAAAACCAACGGCGATTAATACAACCCAAAATAACATCATCCCAACCATCATGAAAGAACCGCCAAACATCATTGAATTTCCCCACCTTTTCCTAACTTTAAAACCAATAAGTGATCGTATCTAATATACCAAGTAAAACCATCACGATTCCGACTGCCTTTTGAACAATCCCCCCTACTTGCCTTCCTTTTTTCATCAGAGTGCCGCTAAATCCTAAGTACCAAAGGATAAAGATAAAGAAAATAACAGGTACAGAAGTTCCAACGGCAAAGATGCTCGGTAATAGCACCCCATAAGACGTTGAATAGACGAGAGGCATGAGAGTGACAAAAAACAGCACAAACATCGTTGGACAAAAAGCTAACGAAAAGCCAAATCCCATGAAAAACGAACCGATTTTTCCTTTTCGCCATCTCTCAGGCACTTTGAACAAAGTAACGTTCCAATACATTTTAAAAAGCCCAAACAAATATAAGCCTACAAGAATGAGAATGGGACCAACGAGCTTTCTTAACCACGGAAAATACAATGTTAGCGTACTTTGAATCTCTTTCCCCATGAGCCAGACAATCAAGCCTAAACCGGAAAAAGCAACGATTTTACCGAAAATAAATAAAAGCAACTCTTTCCAAGCCATTCCTTTTTGCAAAGACTGATTACTGTATAACGTGATCACTCCTAAATTACTGGTGAGTTGGCACGGAGCCATCGCTCCCACGATACCAAGGAGAAAGGCTGACAAAATAGGAATCGCTGTCATGCTATTTGCCATATTAAGAAGCGGTTGACTTAGAAAGTTACTGATTTGACTCAAGAACGAATACACCCTTCTTCTCACCTTCTTCTTTATCTGATGTATACATTGTAGCAGTGAATTTTGTAGAAATTGTGGAGCGATATATTTTCAGTAAGCAAAAAGACATGCACCCGCATGTCTTTTTATATTTTCCCTTTCGATGCTAGTTTTGTCCAGCTTGCACCGTTATTTTTTGTCATGAAAATATCCCCATTCATCGTCGCAATCACTATTTCGTTGTCATTTTCTGGATTAGAAGTGATATACATGATATGATCTTTTTCATCCAATGCAGGAACGGAAAGAACTTCTTCTTGTTTTGTGTCTAGTGATTGTTTGATTAGGATAGGCTTATCGTTCTCTACAGCTGAAAATACAATGGATTTTTCTTGGAACGCAAACGTCGTCGTATTGATTTTTCGAGTGAACCGTTCAAACGTATTCCCATTATCTCTTGAAACAAAAATTCCTTCCGATGTACTAATTCCAACCATATTTTCATCCGTTGGGTGGGCAGCAATCGTTCCTGCAGCAGTTTGCGGTAGGCCGTTTAATTGACTTTGCGACCACGTTTTGCCGTCGTCTTTACTGTAAAATAGCCCTTGTCCGAGCGTTTTGTTTTCTTCTTGGTTCACGACATAAATCGTATGGCTTTTATAGCCTACTGCCATATAATGAAAATCAGATTCTTTATAAAACCCTAAGTTCATCAACGTTTGTCCATGATCAAGACTTTTTACAAGACCAAGTGGATTTCCTAAAGATGAACCTTCTTCCGGATGCCCTGATGAGTAAAAGCCGTCGTCTGTAGCTGAAAAGCCCATATAATCGTGTTTATTCGAAATCGTTTCATACCACTTATTATTTTGGTAAACGAGTAACCCTGCATGTGTAGCAAAGTAAACCGCATGTTGGTTACCGGCGTAACCGATTCCGTGTAAATGTTCGATCTTTCCTTCTTTTTTTTCTTTAAAGAAAGGATTATTGGTAACAGATACATTCGATTTTGCTTGTTCTTTACTTGTAATAAAGGCTTGCTCTTTTTCGTTGGATGATGAACAAGCGCTTAGAAGAAAAATGGCTGATGTCATGATGATCGCTTTCGTCATTTTTGTCATGATTGATTCTCCTTTGTATGAACGTAGAGTTTGCATATGCAAGATGTAATGGGGCGTTTACGTCTTGTTCTGAACAACTTTTTTCCAAGTAAACAGAAATAAAAAAACAGCAAAAACAGTCGATATCACTTTCCCTTGCCATGTCCAATTCATCACTTGATACACCGAGTATGCTTCTAACAAAAGGGCTGGGAGCTTTCCAAGCGAGCTAGCGACTGTAAAAAGAAGGAGCGACATGCGCCCGATCGCTGCCACAAACGTCACAAGTCCTGACGGAACAAAAGGAAGAAGACGCAAAGACAAAACAAGCGAAAAGGCTTCTACCCCTTCTGCCTCAAGCAAACGTTTGACTTTCGGATAGGAAAGCCATTTCGTTTCCGAAAGTTTCCGAAAACCTTTTCTATACAACAGAAACGAAACAATTGCGCCAACCGCTTCCCCCACAAACGATAAAAAGGTACCTTTCCAAAAGCCAAATACCGCCAAGTTAGCAGCAGTGAGAAAAACGCTCGGAACAACGCCTAAAATACTAATCACGATATTGATTGCGATGCTGATGAGAAAAGCGATCGATGGATACGTATGAAATAAAGCAATTACTTGCTCTTCCATTTATATCCTACACCCCAAACGGTCTGCAAACATTCATCGATTGGAAAACCAGCTTGACGGAGCTTTTCGCGAATATTTTTCACATGTGAATCGACAGTTCGTTCTTCCGTATTGGCGTTATATCCCCATAATGTCACGATCAGTTGCTCTCGACTAAATACGCGATTTGGATTTTTGAGAAAAAGTCCTAAAATCGCAAACTCTTTTGGCGTGAGAAAAATATCGTGCCCAGCGTATTGAACTTTATGCTGCCCCTCATCCCAAACTAAGCCATGAAACTCCAGTTTCGTTTGTTTTCCGACCGAACGGCGCAATACCGCCTCGATCCGAGCAAGCAATTCGGACTCGTCAAACGGTTTTGTAATATAATCATCTGCACCGATCTTTAGTCCTTGGACAACGTCTGTCGTTTCCCCTCTTGCGGTGACCATAATAATCGGAACGTCCGAAAACTCTCGTATTTGTTTGCACGTTTCCCACCCGTCCATCTCTGGCATCATCACATCAAGCAAAACGAGATCCGCTTTATTATTTTCTAAATAGCGGATCGCCGCTATTCCTGACTCGCATTTCACACAACGATACACGTTTGGGATCAAATACAACTCTAGTAAATCCAACATTCGTTTTTCGTCATCAACTAGTAATATCGTATACATGTTCATCTCCCTTCGGTAACGTAATGATCATCGTCGTCCCTTTTCCGAATTGGCTCGTGGCGAAAATCGAACCGCCGTGCGCTTCGACAATTTCTTTCACAATCGCCAATCCTAATCCTGTCCCTCCACTTGTTCTCGATCTTGACTTGTCGACCCGATAAAATCGTTCAAAAACATAAGGCAAATCCGCTTCAGGAATTCCTATTCCTTCATCGGAAATAGCGATCATCACATTATTTTTCTCCATTCTCCCATCAATGGAAACGGTAGAGCCTTGATGCGAATATTTTAACGCATTGTCTAAAAGGTTGATCATCACTTGTTCAAAACGCTGCCGATCAATATGGACAGTAATGTCTTCAACACAGCGGTAGACAAGCGCCATATTTTTCGCCTGAAACGCGGGATACATTTTCTCGTATACTTTTTTTAAAAAAAGGCAAAGCGGGGTTGGCTCTTTCTCGATTTGAAACGAATGTTGATCCATTTTCGCAAGCTCAAACAAGTCTTTCACTAATTTTTGCATATGCTCTGCTTCCTCATAAATAATGGACAAATATTTTGCTCTTTCTTCCTCCTCAAGCGTTGGCCTTCTTGCAATGTCCGCATATCCTTTGACGTACGTCAACGGAGTACGAAGTTCGTGAGAAATACTGGCGAGAAATTCGTTTCTTTCTTTTTTTAAGTATTCTAAATCCTTTGCCAACGTTTGAATCGCTTTACCTAGCTGTGCCAGCTCGTCTTTTCCTTTTACTTGCAGACGAACGGAGAAATCGCCCTTGCTTAGCTTTTCAGTCGCTCGCTTCATACGAATGAGCGGAATCGTAATGGCTCTTGATAAGAAGAAAATGGTGATAATCGTTAAACCGACAGAAAGCATGCCCGCAATGATAAAATGATGCTTCAGCTGATTAATCATGCGTTGAATGGAAGAAGTTTTTTGAAACATATACACATAACCAGTAATTTTTCCATTAATCCGAATTGGACTGGCTGTAGCAATATATCGCTCGTTTTTCCAATTGTCTTGAATGACTTTTCCATCGTATGGAATATCGTTCAACTTCGTCTGATCAATCCATCGCTTTGCTATTTGGAAAATATGATCTGAAAAATATAATATATCGCCTTTTTCATTTGTAATCGCAACATCCGTCTCCGCCTCAGATTCCATCATGACGACATGTTGCAACGTTATTTCATCATAATGACTTTCCAATACTGCACGGTGATTATTGCCTCGCGCTAATAAATGTTCAAATTCTTCGTGGATTTTTGCGTCGACAAGCGTTACATATAACGCAGTAAATAAGCTCATTTCAATGGCAAACACAAAAACAAAAAACAACAGCCCTAATTTAAGCGAAATTTTTCGCACAAATATTCCTTCCTCACTTATTTTTTTCTTCATTATAACAGAAAAAATATGGAGAAAATGTGGAGGGATATCTCACGTCACGTAAAAAAATCAGAGAATAACCCCTGATCCTTGTGATTGACAAATAGCGTGTCATCGCTTTCCTTTGTATAAGGTAGTTGTACTAATGAGTATAACACCTGCGAGTAAAAAGGAAACATAAGCAACGAGAGGCTCAGTTCCTTGATTTTTCACCCCGATACCGATAAACGCCCACACAAAAACAAGCGGATATATGTAATCGTGCTCGCGACTCGCAAAAACAAACGCTAAAGTAGCTGCTGCAAATAACATCATTATCGCCCAAAAAGCATGCGGCAAACCAAATCCATCCCATCCCTCGTAAGCTAAAACAAATGACACATTAACAATCGTCGCGACACTAATCCAACCTAAATAAAATGAAAATGGCAACAGATCGAAAAAAGCTGGTTTCGTTTGTTTGACCGATATATATAAAGAAATGAGTGTAAAAAGGAGAGCAAGCATAACAACAACAGATAAAACAAAATATTCATAATGCCATACAACAATCCATAACGCATTGAACATACAACTAATGACAAACGGAACGAATGCTTGACGGTAAATGGATAGATGACGCCGTGAAGAAGGAATTTGTCGCAAAATCCAAATGGCTAACAACGTATAAATAAAACCCCAAATCGAAAATACATACCCTGCCGGTGTAAATACCACATTTACTTTTCGCGATATCTCTCCTGTCGTCTGTCCGTTCAAAGGAAGCCACTCAGCTAAAACATTTACAAAAACCATAACGATATACGCTACGATATAACCGATCAATCTCCCCATCGCTATCCTCCAGCTCGCTTTTTTGCTATACTTTATATTATTCCTTTCATGTGAGGACAATCACCGTTCGTGATAAAAAGAGGCGGAGAAAACCGCCTCTTACCGTTCATCCCAAATATCTTTCAATTCCCATGCATCGATAGAACAAACCGTAATATCCCCGCCTTCTGCAAACAGTTCGATGCCTTGGCTCGTTTCAGAAGGATATATTCTTCCCGTCATGACAAGTCGACCATCGTTGACAAATAGTTCAACAGAAGAACGGTCAATGAAGAAATGAAACGTGACGACGTCTCCTTTCTTATCCAATACAGCGCGACGAGTGCCGCCCTCTCCTTTTCCGGAACGGTTTCGGTCAAACGTCACGATGGAGTCTTTCACATCATAGCGGAACATCGTTTCTTCGCTTCCGTCTTCTGAACAACGCACTTTGACACCAAATGCGTTCCCATGAAAATCACCTAAGGAAAAACGAACAAGCAACTCAAGTCGGTCACCTTTCATCGGCAACGCATATGTTCCCTCATTTACTGAAATCGATTCCAGACGCATATGTTCTTCGCGCAATAATTGTAATTCCGGCACTGGCTTCATCAACAGCTTCTCATCATCCGCTAATTCCAAAAGACGCGGAATGGTTAACGCTCCGGCCCATCCGTGTTGTTGCGTCGGCATTTGTGACTCCCACATATCCATCCAGCCGAACAAAATACGTCGCCCTGGTTCATCTTCAAACGTTTGCGCGGCATAAAAATCAAACCCTTTGTCGAGTTCTTCAAACGCTCCGTGCGCTAGTTTTCCCGTTTCATAATCAAGCGTACCAACAACATAACCTGTTTGATGAAGGTTTTGAAAGCGATCGCCTTCTGGTTCGATTCCTTGCGGTGAGAACAACAAAATATCTTTGCCGTTCAAATGAAAGACGTCTGGGCACTCCCACATATAGCCTAAACGACCATCGCTCTCCGCAAGAATGTTTACATATTCCCAATGGCGTAAATCTTTCGACTTGTATAAAACGACTTTTCCGTTATTCCCCTCTCTTGTCCCAAGCACCATATACCAGTCGTCGCCACGTTTCCACACTTTCGGATCGCGAATATGCCCTTGGCAGTCAAATGGTGGCTCAGAAAGCACCGGATTTTTCGGGTCTTTTTCAAAATGGATGCCATCTTTGCTTGTTGCAATACATTGATATTGTTTCAGTTCCGTTTGTTCTTCATTTAGCCAAACGTTTCCTGTGTAAATGAGTGTCAGGACACCATTATTATTGACTGCGCTTCCAGAGAAACAACCGCCTTCGTCGTACCACTCACTCGGTGCAAGCGCAATCGGTGCACGCTCCCAATGCACAAGGTCTTTACTTTTCACATGCCCCCAATGCATCGGCCCCCACTTTGGACTGTCGGGATGAAATTGATAAAACACATGATATTCCCCGTTCCAGTGAATGAGCCCATTCGGGTCATTCATCCAGTTTATCGGCGTCATAATGTGATAAGCAAGGCGATATGTGCCGTCCATTTTTTCTTTTGCACGCTGTACTCTTGTTTCTGCTTCGTTTATAAGTTTCGTATGTTTAGACATACATTTTCCCCCTCCTCTTTGTTTATATATCAAGAAATGAAAAAATATCATGTGTAGAGAACTGTATATTTGGAAACAAAGTTGAGACAAAATGATCGTTTTGCGCATCATATACTTCTTCTAGTTGCAAACAATCGTTATAAAGGACATATTTTTCAATCGTCTGATGCTGATAATCAACAATCCAATATTCCTTTACCCCTGCTTTTTCATAGTAATAACGCTTTAATAATCGGTCATTTCTTGCAGTGCTTGGAGAAAGAACTTCGACAACAAGGTCTGGGGCGCCATAACAACGCTTATTGCGCAGTTTCTCTTTCTCACAAACAACTGAGATGTCCGGTAACACCGTGACATTTTCTTTTCCTTTTTGCTCATCTTGGAAAAGAAACACAACTTGCAAATTGCTTCCAAACACAAAACAAGGGCTACCTTTTAACGCGAATGTGATTTCCCCAATTACATTCGCTACAACCCCCTCATGCTCGTATGAGGCTGGAGCCATGAGCACAGGAACACCTTCGTACAACTCCATTCGTCGTTCTCCGACAAGCTCAAAAAACTCCGCAAGCGTATACAGCTGTTTTTCTTCACGCTCACTCATCCATCTCACCTTCACTTGTTTTTCCGTTCCTATTCATCCATTGCTCGACATGATGCACAGCGATGCCAGCAAAGCTTTTTGTTCGTGCGTAGTACTTCTGAACAATCGCCAATTGCTCGTTCATGTACGCCTCGTCTTCTTCAAAAAACGAAACGCTATCCCCTTCGTCAACTTGTCCTGTTTCAACACCTACAACAATTTGTTTTTCGTACTTTTTAGCTATTTGCATTTCTTTTTTTACAATGTTAATGATTTTCTCCGCTTCATCGCGATACGCCATGATCGTCACACCGTCCGCATGTGCAATCACCCATTCCGCTAAGTTCGTACTGCCGTATGATACTTCATCAAACCAAAACGGAATATCGACTTCAAAACGTAACGATCGTTCTTTCGCAAGTTCATGTGCTCGTTGTAACAACGTTTGATATGAAGCGACCGCCTCTTTTTCATTCGTTCGCCACCATGCGTGCAAATACGGCTCAACATCTAAGTGTACACCGAAAAACTTTTCATTCTTCTCGGCAACGCTTTCATATTGGTCAAACCATCGAAATAAACGTTCTAGTTCTTCTCCGTTTTCAATCCAATTTGGGGCGCCATCGAGCGCATACACACGAATTCCTTTTTCAGTTGCCCGACGGACAAATTGGCGATACGTATCGACGGGGACCTCAACATCGATTTGGACGTATACATCGCTTATTTGCTTTTTTTCTAAAAATGACAAGACACGATCTTCATTTTCCACAAGCAACCATGGATTCCAAAGCCATGTTGCGCACACTAGTTGTTTTTCTTGTGCGAACAAACATACTCCTCCTGCAACGAGTACAATTAAAAATGTGATGATACCAACTACTTTTCTCAATTTACATCCCTTCCCGCATATCGACTATTTTTATTTTACTATGTTTTGCGTAGAAAAGAGAATGACACAACAACTTTTTTCACATCATATATAAAAAAGTGGGGATGAAAAATGAACGTACTTTTCTTATTTTTATCTTTCTTACTTACTGCATCAACACCTGTACATCGAACGAATGATGATATCGTTTGGAGCGTTCCGACAAATGAAAAAATGGTTGCCATTACATTTGACGATGGACCAGACATACTATACACTCCTGACATTTTAGCGATTTTAAAACAATATGATGCGAAAGCGACTTTTTTCGTCGTCGGATTTCGCGCGGAAAAGTATCCTGACATGATTAAACGTCAAATGAACGAAGGGCATGAGATCGCCAATCATACATATAAACATATCGATTTTCGTGGAAAATCAAAACAAACGATTGAGGAAGAAATAAAAAAAGGAGGCGATGTACTGTATCACATTACCGGAAAACGCCCGACGTTATTTCGTCCCCCGTTCGGCTACTACAATAAGCAGATCATTGACACCGCCAAACAACAGGGATATACCGTTGTGATGTGGTCAAAACATCAAGATACGTATGACTGGCAAAATCCTGGAACAAGACGAATTGTCCGCCGTGTCGTTGAACACATCGAGCCCGGGCAAATTATTTTATTTCATGACCATGGAAGCGGTAGCAGAAAACAAACTGTTCAAGCATTAAAAGAAATTTTACCGATTTTAAAAGAAAAAGGATATATATTTGTTACTGTTTCCGAGCTGTTAAAACACCATCCAAACTATCGCGATTTGAATTTGTAGCTCCTTCCATATGAGCCATATGTTTTGCATTTGTAGACAATCCATCTCATAATAAAAGGGACAAATATTGGAAAGGAGCATGGAGATGAACAGTTTACAAGATGCCGCGATGTTACATAACGGTGTCCGTATGCCTTGGCTTGGTTTAGGGGTCTATAAAGTGCAAGAAGGCGACGAAGTCATTCGCTCTGTTCGCACAGCGCTTGAAGTCGGTTATCGCCACATTGATACCGCTGCATTTTACCAGAACGAAGAAGGTGTCGGTCAAGCGATTCGCGAATCAGGTATTCCTCGCGACGAAATTTTTGTCACAACAAAAGTATGGAACTCCGATCAAGGATACGAATCAACGTTAAAAGCGTTTGATACAAGTTTAAAAAAGCTCGGGTTCGATTATATCGATTTGTATTTAGTGCATTGGCCTGTTAAAGGAAAATATAAAGAAACGTACAAAGCGCTTGAAAAGTTATATAAAGACGGTTTTGTGCGCGCGATCGGAGTGAGCAACTTCCAAATTCATCATTTAGAAGACATCCTTGCCGATTGCGAGATTAAACCGATGGTTAATCAAGTGGAGTTTCATCCACGTTTAACACAAAAGCCACTTCTTTCCTTTTGTAAACAACACGACATCCAACTCGAGGCGTGGTCACCACTTATGCGTGGCGGCGATTTGTTGAACGAGCCAACGCTTGTCAACATTGCGCAAAAATATGGCAAAACATCGGCTCAAGTTATTTTACGTTGGGACTTACAACACGAAGTCGTCACCATTCCGAAGTCTGTCACACCTGAACGCATCGCGCAAAACGCAAACATTTTTGACTTTACTTTAACAAAAGAAGAAATGGATGCGATTGACGCGCTAAACGAAAACCACCGCATCGGTCCAGATCCGGATAACTTTGATTTTTAAAAAGGGGCGACTTATCGTCCCTTATTTTCTTTATCTGTTTTTTGATGTCTCAACATAGCAATTAAAAGAAGAAGAACTGGGATCACAATTTGAAGTGGAATATGCATATAAATTGTAACGATTTGTAGCCCCTCTTTAATATGCTCAGCAAAATTGCTGGCGATTGCAATGGACAAAAACAAAACAGAAATACCTAGCGGATAAACAAGACGTTGATATTCTTTGATTTGAAATAAATCTGCCGCTCCGATTACTCCTGCATAAAAAAAGACACCGACTTTGAAAAATCCTCCGACAATGAGTGCAATCATAAATAACACATCTAATCGCTCTAAAAAATTTGCTACACGAATTTCTTGAATCGTGTTCAACAAGGGAAAGGTGGAACGCGAAACTATATCCGCCCCCAATACGGCTATATTCATTGCCATGATGATTGCTAAATTGATGCCACTTAAAAACAACGCGAGAAACCCTGCCTTCATTACTTTTTCTTGTTTTTGCAAATAAGGAAAAATCATCGTAAAGACAATCATTTCGCCAAATGGAACATATAGTGTTTGTGTAAATACAACATGAAAAATGGGTCCCCATCCTTCTTCTAATATCGGCTGTAAACGATGAAGATCAACTGCTCCTGTAATGATGATCAGTACAAATCCTAATATAAGTATCCAGTAAAGTGAAAAGAAAAATAATTGACTCGCTCGCGCAATGACTTCAATTCCTTTATAAACAGCATACATTACTGTTAGCATCATGACAGCATTTAAAATAAACAAAGGGGTTTCAGAATACGCAAACGCCAATAGCAGCTCACCGAAATCGCGTAACACTCGAGCCGCAATGTATAAAAAATAAAGTACGTATATAAGCCCCAGTACCCTTCCAAAAAAAGAACCAACAATGCGCTGACTATATGATGTAAGAGGTAGTCTTGGATAATATGTAAAAAGGCGGTAATAAACGAACAGCAATCCTCCTCCTAAAACCATGCCACATAAAATAGCAAGCCAAACGTCTTGTTTCGCATCTACTCCAAGTGGAATAACCATGGCACTACCGTGTTCAAATAAAATGGCAAGCATAAATAATTGCCGCGCACTTATACACGCTCGTTCCACCGCATCTCACCGCCTTTTCACTGAATGTATGAGCGAGTTCTCAATCCTGTTCTTCGAATAAATGAATCAACTTTCACGTGAATTTCTAATTTAGGAAAATATTTGTTATGCCATAATTTTTTCATTTCTTTCCATTCCTCTGGATACGTTCGATGAACCACCTCTCCAAATCCAAAAATGTCGCTTTTCTTCTTTTGAGCAGTATGTACTGCTTCTTTCACCTCTTTTTTTATCTCCTGTTGTATTTTTTTTTCGAGCTCTATTATTTGCTTTGGATCTGTGAAGTCAATAGAAACAAATGTTTCGCTAATATCTCCCTCTGTTTTAATAAAAACCGATATTATTGGATTCCCGTCTTTTAGTTTTGCTGTTACCTTTGCTTGCGCACGCATCACCTTATAGGACAATCCTTCCTTAGATTCACCCCAATCAATATTTACACTTGTTTGTTTCACTTTATTAAGTACCCACAAAACCCCACGAGCCTCTTCATTCTTCATCCAGCCAACAAGCTTCCCATTCTTAAAAACAGCTAGTTCAGCAGCGCGAAGACGTGCCGAAGGTTCAATAGTACGAACATTATCTTGTTCGTCTCCCTTCTGCCAATCACCGACAATACGAAAACTACTTATGACAACTTCTTTTCCATCAAGCGAAAAATTTTCGATGATTTCCCTTATGCGAGTATCAACGTTTTCTCCTAACAAATCTTTTGTAAATTGCAATGTTTTAATTATTTGATTTGCAGGAATTTTATCGATCGGCGTAAGTACAGATAATAATTGTTTCGCTGTTTGTTTACGCGCAATAATAATATTCGCTGCAGGTCGAAACTGGGGATTGCGCTCAACAGCATCAAGAATTTGCTGAATTCCTTCTTTCGCAAGCTCCTCCCCAATGACAACAAGGTTTGTATGAGAATAATATGGAATGCGTGATATTTGTTTTGATGCCTTCCGACTTGCCTCAACTAACGTATCGCCAGTTGATGTATACAAGGCAACGGGAAGCCCTGCGCTCCCTCCCCCTCTTTGAGTCGCCCCTGCTACGTTTCCAGGATTGACAATTTGAAATGTCGACATATATTTTCCATCCCTTTTATCTATACCAACTGCAATAATGAATGCTAAGTCTGTCAGCTCTCTTTTGCTCCAACAACCGTAAATAATACACGTAAATAACAGGACAAAGATGAGGAAAAGATATCGTTTAATTTGAATCCCCTTCTTTCTCTGTTTGTTGAGGCGGCTTTGGACGTTGCCCCCCCTTTTGACGAACCGTGTCTGTATTCATGATCAAGCGAGGTCTCTCTTTTAATCCCCATAACGGAAAACGTATAAATGTATCACCTATATTTTCTAAAATAAGGGGAGCAAGTGGTGCCATGTATGGCACTCCAAATGACCGAAGACTACATAAATGAATAGTCATTAAAATCATGCCAATCAAAATGCCATAAAAACCAAATAAAGCAGCTAGTACCATTAGGGCAAAACGAATTAAACGTGCGGAGATAGCAATTGCAAACGATGGTGTCGCAAAGCTAGCAATTGCCGTGATGGACACAACGATAACCATGGCTGACGAAACAAAACCTGCTTCTACAGCAGCTTGTCCGATGACGAGCGCTCCAACAATCGATACAGCCTGTCCAACAGCCCTTGGCAAGCGCACTCCAGCTTCACGCAAAATTTCAAACGTCACCTCCATGAGCAATGCTTCAATAAAAGCGGGAAAAGGAACCGATTCACGTTGTGCAGCAATTGCAATGACAAGGGAAGTAGGAATCATTTCTTGATGAAATGTCGTCAGTGCAATATACACAGACGGTGCAACAAGGGAAATAAAAAAAACGAGCACACGTAAAAAACGCAACGCTGTCGCAATATCAAAGCGTGCATAATAATCTTCTACAGCTTGAAAAAATTGTATAAATACAGTTGGGACAATAAGGACAAATGGCGTCCCCTCTACAAAAATAGCGATTCTTCCTTCCAACAAATTAGCCGCAACACTATCTGGTCTTTCCGTATGATAAACAGTTGGAAACGTTGTAAATGATTCATCTTCAATCAATTGTTCAATATATCCAGATTCAAGAACGCCATCTATACAAATGCGTCGCAATCGACTACGCACTTCTTCAACAATTTTGTCATTTGCAATTCCTTTAATATACATGATACGGACATTTGTTTGTGTCACTTCACCTAATGTAATGCCTTCTACCCACACATGTGGATTTTGAATTCGTCGGCGGACCATAGCAACATTTGTTGCCAACGATTCCGTAAAACCCTCACGTGGCCCTCGAATAGATAGTTGTGTACTCGGTTCTGTAATCGCACGATACTCACCACCTTTTACTGATACACCAACTGCTTCTAGCATCCCATCAATAAATAAAATGACTTCCCCAGACATAAGCGAGGAAAATATGTCGTGCCATTGCTGAATGCGCCGTGTTGTATTAGCTGTAGCTATTTTTTGTTCAATATAGTCTAGATTGCAACTACTTGAAGGAAGTGATAATTGTACACTTATTTCAAGCAACAATTGCTGAACAATATGTTCATCAACCATTCCGCTCACAAAACAAAGTGCAGCAGGCAAATCGTCCTCCTTTCCAAGTAAAAAACGGCGGATGATGATATCTGCACTATTTCCAGTAATATCTCTCACTTTTTCTATATTCGCATGTAAATTCTGCTCAATCGTCCCGTATATGCCCTTTTGTGCCAACAACCCATATGCATGCGTATGCTTTTCTTTCTTACCTTTCGATCGTGTCCACATCTTTCCTCCTCCATCCATTGTCTCCTTGATAGTTAGAATAAGCATACAATGCGTATATTATGCAAAAGGAATAAACGTACAAAAAGGTCAGATGCTAAATAAAAAGTGCATCCATGGAGATGAAATGATGAAAACTGTCGTGGTTTGTATCGTTATTTCTATGTTGTTAGGCAGTATAGCGATTAGTATGAATTTATTGCTAGGAATGAGCATTCATCAAGCTTGGCTTGACATTTTCAATCCTTTTCAAGTAATGGAACCAATTGAACTAGCCGTTTTGTTCTCTCTTATCAGTCTATGGATATTTAACACATGCCTTCACCTGTTTCGAAAAAAGAACCAACATAAAAAACCCGAACAGCGTCCGCATTAAGCGAACACCGTTCGGGTTTTTTCTCTTCTCATCCCTAAAGGAACGTATACACAAAACGGTTCACTTTCCATATAATCTCCCGTGATCGCATATGCCCGAGCACGCGATCCGCCACAAACGTAACGAAATTCACAAATGCCACATTTCCCTTTATATAAATCTGGCTGGCGCAACTGTTTCATCACTTCCGATTCGCGATAAATGTGCGATAACGGTTGCTCGCGCACATTGCCGCATACGATCGGAAGTAAACCACTTGGCATGACATCTCCTGTATGGGAGACGAAAACGAAACCGTTGCCGTCATTGACACCTTTTGGCGCTCGTTTTAATCCATCAATCATCGAAGCATGGTCAGTCGTAATCGCATGCTCATAACGAATATCCCCTGCATCAATGCATTTTTCACGCATTTTTTGTTGAATGACAACACGACGATAATGTTGCGCCGCTGTCGTTTTAATATCATACGGTGCTGTTTTACTCAATTCATACAACCAACGAAACACTTCTTCATGCTCGGCTGGAGTAATGCAATCATTCATTTGCCCACGACCAGTTGGTACGAGTAAAAAGATATACCACATCACCGCCTTTAACTCCGCAACTAATTTCGCCATTTGTTCTAAATGATCGTAGTTATAACGCGAAATGACCGTGTTGATTTGCAGTGGCATATGTAACTCGTTCAAATAACGAATATTTTCAATTGTTAAATCAAACGAACCCGGTGTACCACGAAATCGGTCATGGATGTCGGCCGTCGGTCCATCTAAACTAAACGCCCAGCGCGACAATCCGATCTCTTTTGCTTTTTTCATTTTTTCTTTCGTTACATTCGGGGTTGCGCTTGGTGTAATGGAAACACGCATTCCTTTTTTTATCGCATACTCAGCAAGATCAAACAAATCTTCGCGCATCATACAGTCCCCGCCCGTAAACACAAGCATCGGATTGTTCATGTCATATATGTCATCAATTAATCGAAGCCCTTCTTCATATGTTAGCTCGCGCGGATCGGGGAACGGTTGAGCATCGGCACGACAATGGACACATTTTAACTGACACGCTCTCGTCACTTCCCAAATGACAATAAACGGATTTTCGTTATAATCGATCGCACGCGCATGTTTATGCATCTCTCATCACCAACTTTTTGTGTTATTGTTCACATTCATTATAGACTTCGTATTGCATCATGCACTCACGCGTTTTTGACGATTTTTTTAAACATAGCGCTTTGCTATGGTACAATGAAAACAGGAAAATAAAGGAGTTGAAAAAAGATGAAATCAGAAAAAGAAAAAATGGTAAGTGGTCAATTGTATCGAGCTACCGATCCGGAGTTAGTGAAAGAACGAGAACATGCTCGTCGCTTAACAAGGCTATTTAATCAAACGTTAGAAACAGAACATGAACGACGCATTTCTTTATTAAAAGAACTATTTGGCTCAACAGGTCAAAACGTATATGTTGAACCCCCTTTTTATTGCGATTACGGATACAACATTCATGTCGGGGAAAACTTTTTTGCGAATTTTAATTGCGTTTTTTTAGATGTATGTGACATTCGTATCGGGGACAACTGTCTCATTGGCCCCGGCGTTCATATTTATACGGCAACGCACCCCATTGATCCAATCGAAAGAGCGTCCGGTTTAGAATACGGAAAACCAGTAACGATCGGCGATCATGTGTGGATTGGTGGCGGAGCAATCATTAATCCGGGCGTAAACATTGGAAATAACGTTGTCATCGCTTCAGGAGCTGTTGTCACAAAAGATGTTCCTGATCACGTAGTCGTCGGAGGCAATCCGGCAAAAATTATTAAAAAACTGAACGAATAAAAGGCTCCCGTGAAAAGGAGCCTTTTATTTATGCAAAATAAACGACATAAATGACCGCCGCAAGTACGATGCGATAAATCGCGAACGGAACGAGACGCACGCGGTTAATTAAACGTAAGAAAAAGCGAATAGCTAACAATGCAAAAACAAAAGCACTAATAAAACCAACAACGAAAAATGGTAACGCATCAAACGTGATGTACTGCCAGTTCTTCAACAACGAAATGGCGCTTGCTCCTGCCATAATTGGCACCGCCATAATAAATGTAAAATCAGCTGCAGCACGATGGCTCATGCCAACAAGTACGCCACCTGAAATGGTCGAACCTGAACGCGAAAAACCAGGCCAAAGCGATAAACATTGAACAAGACCGACAATAAACGCCTGCTTATACGTAATGTCATCTACAGTTTGTGCTACTGTTCGTTTTCCGAAACGATCCGCTGCGATCATCAACAAAGCTCCAAGCACGAGCCCAATGAGCACCGTTTTTGTGGAAAATAAATGTTCATCAATATAGTCTTCAAATAAAACCCCCAACACTCCAGCAGGCAAAAGACCAACGAAAATGTGCATCAGCGTCAAGCGTGGTCCTTTTCTCACTTCACCTTTTCGTAAATAAAGCAACTCAAAAAATTTATCTTTAAACACAACAACCGCAGCTAAAACTGAACCGAGCTGGATGACGACTTTAAACGTATTCGCCCCATACTTTCCTAAAAACTCGCTCGATTTTAGCCACATGTCATCAACAATAATCATATGGCCTGTCGATGAAACAGGTGCAAACTCTGTCGCTCCTTCCACTAGCCCTAAAATGAGCGCTTTAATTAGCTCTATGATATGCATGTATGTCCATCCTTTCTTGTTTGGTTAAATATGTATAATCCCTTACAGGCGCCTACTCTATTGTACTACAAACATTTTCATTGTACCACTTACATGCGAAAATTACTTAAAACAAGAAAAAAACGGCCACGCACAAAGGTGCGTATGGCCGTCTTTTAAGAAGTCGATGCTATTTTTCGTTTATTCTGATATTCACTCACATATCTGCGAAGATACGGAATTACCCATCGATCAATCCCAAACTTTCCTGCATTCGCTCCTGCAACAAGAATGAAAAATGTTAATAAAACCATTTGTGGGTTTGTACTTGTTGTACCTGAAAACATAAATGCGAAATTCATTACAGCTCCCATCAGAGCAGCAAATGTTGTAAACACACCTAAAAGTAACGCAATGCCGACAAGCACCTCTCCCCATGGTACGAGAAAGTTAAAAAATCCAACGTTTGGCAACGCTACATGTTCAATAAAGGATGCCCACCATCCTTGTACTGCTGGATGCTCCCCTGTTGCTTTACCAAGCGCTCCTTTTAAAAATCCTGTCGCATCAAATCCCCCTGTTACCTTATGCCATCCTGCCATAAACCATTCATAACCGAGATACAAACGAAACACTGTCAAAACGGCCGCTGCGCTTACATGCTCACGTAACCATTTTACTACCATGTTTCATCTCTCCTTATTTATTATTTTTATTACATCTTTATCATACCACTTTTTTAATTACGAAAATTGTTTTTGCTCAACATTTCACATTATGTTCAAGAACATTTGACTATATTGTTACGAAAATATATTGAAAGCAACTATTGCCTGAATATAAAAAATAATTATATAACAGTTATTGATTTTTTAAATCTGTTATAATACAATGTAACTAACAAAAGAAACGTGCGAAAGGGGTTTTGTTTATGGATATGTATACGAAAGCTTACCAAAGATACGTTGAAAAATGTCGTGAGTTCGGCATTGAAGCAATTGATTTAATCGAATTTATTCGCAATTTGACAACTGAACAAGTCCAACATATGATCCAGAGTTAAAGATTGGAGTGAAACGATGAACGGAGATACGGATGTAAACGTATAAATCCCCCATTTTATTCTGTAAACAGAATGAAATGGGGGATTTTTATAATTTTTTGATAAAAATATTTTTTATACTTTACTATTAAATATTAATTTAGTATAATTCTAATGTACTAATCATTATCACTTCATTGTGTATACAACTGAGAGACAATTCATTTTATTCATATGCTAGAAAGGGGAATAAAAGAATGGAAAACAAAAACGAACACGTATCCAAATGCCCATTCCATGGGAGCGTGACAAGTCATGCTTCAAACAAAACAACAAACAAAGACTGGTGGCCAAATCAACTAAACTTAAACATCCTTCATCAACATGACCGAAAAACGAACCCACATGACGAAACGTTCGATTATACGGAAGAGTTTCAAAAACTTGACTATTGGGCGTTAAAAGAAGATTTGCGCAAACTGATGACGACAAGCCAAGATTGGTGGCCTGCCGACTACGGCCATTACGGACCGCTATTTATCCGCATGGCTTGGCATTCGGCAGGAACGTATCGCATCGGTGACGGACGAGGTGGAGCATCAACAGGCACGCAACGTTTTGCCCCGTTGAACAGCTGGCCGGACAATGCGAATTTAGATAAAGCACGTCGCCTGCTGTGGCCGATTAAACAGAAGTATGGCAATAAAATTTCGTGGGCGGACTTAATCGTATTAGCTGGCAACGTAGCCATTGAGTCGATGGGTGGAAAAACGATCGGGTTTGGCGCTGGTCGTGAAGACGTATGGCATCCAGAGGAAGACATTTATTGGGGTGCGGAAAAAGAATGGCTCGCTTCGGAACGTTATACAGGCGATCGTGAGTTAGAAAATCCGCTTGCTGCTGTGCAAATGGGACTCATTTACGTCAATCCAGAAGGTCCGGACGGTAATCCAGATCCGCTCGCAGCCGCACGTGACATTCGTGAGACGTTTAAACGAATGGGCATGAACGATGAAGAAACGGTGGCGCTGATCGCAGGCGGTCATACGTTTGGTAAAGCGCACGGAGCTGGCGATGCATCGCATGTCGGTCCTGAGCCAGAAGCCGCTCCAATCGAAGCACAAGGATTAGGTTGGATCAGCTCATACGGAAAAGGAAAAGGACGCGATACGATTACAAGTGGCCTAGAAGGCGCTTGGACACCAACACCTACAAAATGGGATAACAGCTATTTACAATTGCTTTTTGAATACGAATGGAAGCTAACAAAAAGTCCAGCTGGTGCGTATCAGTGGGAAGCAGTGAACTTAAAAGAAGAACATCTCGCTCCAGATGTCGAAGATGCGAACAAGAAAGTGCCACCGATGATGCTGACGACCGATTTAGCGTTACGGTTCGACCCAGCATATGAAAAAATTGCTCGCCGCTTTTATGAACATCCTGAAGAATTTGCTGATGCGTTTGCACGCGCATGGTTTAAACTTATTCATCGTGACATGGGGCCGAAAACGAGATATCTCGGTCCAGAAGTACCGAAAGAAGATTTCATTTGGCAAGACCCGATTCCAGCAGTTGACGTGGAATTAACTGATGCAGAAATCGAAGACATCAAAACGCGCATTTTGCAATCAGGACTAACAGTGAGCGAGCTTGTAAAAACAGCTTGGGCGTCCGCTAGCACATTCCGCAACTCCGATAAGCGCGGCGGAGCAAACGGTGCGCGTATTCGACTCGCTCCGCAAAAAGATTGGGAAGTAAACGAACCAGAGCGACTTGCCAAAGTGCTTTCCGTTTACGAAGATATTCAACGTGAGCTTCCGAAAAAAGTGAGCCTTGCCGATTTAATCGTACTTGGCGGTAGCGCCGCTGTCGAGAAAGCTGCACGCGACGCTGGTTTTGACGTTCGTGTACCGTTTATGCCTGGGCGCGGCGACGCAACCGAAGAACAAACAGATGTCGAAAGCTTTGCTGTATTAGAACCGGTTGCGGACGGATTCCGTAACTACCAAAAGAAAGCATACAGCGTCACGCCTGAGGAGCTGCTTGTCGACAAAGCGCAGTTGCTTGGCTTAACCGCTCCAGAAATGACTGTATTAGTTGGTGGATTGCGCGTGTTAGGGGCAACGTATCGCGACCTTCCTCACGGTGTATTTACGGATCGTATCGGCGTGCTAACGAACGATTTCTTCGTCCACCTCGTCGATATGAGCTATGAATGGGTACCAAAAGAAGATGGCTTGTACGACATTCGCAACCGGAAAACAGGAGAAGTTCGTTGGACTGCCACACGTGTCGACTTAGTGTTCGGTTCGAACTCGATCCTCCGTTCGTACGCCGAATTTTACGCCCAAGACGACAACAAAGAAAAATTCGTCCACGACTTTATCAAGGCTTGGGTAAAAGTGATGAACGCTGACCGCTTTGACCTGCGGAAAAAAACAAAAGCATCCGTTACAGTGTAAACGAAAAAGCAGGCGGACGATTGTCCCCTGCTTTTTTATTTCTCATAAATAACGACTCCGTCACGCTTAATTTGCTGTGCGATTTCTTTGTTCAACGAGTCAGCAAACAACACATCAAACGAATAAATGCCAACGATTTCATCAATCGCATCGATGACTTTCCACTTTTGCTTTCCTATATAATCGATGCACAAGTCAATATCGGAGTTGTAACGCGCCGTTCCTTTCGCCCGCGAACCGAATAAAATAACTCGTCGGATCTCTTCTTCACTTTGAAAATATGCCATTAAGCGTTCAAATACGGTTTGGTTAATTCCATATGTTTTCACGATCAATCACTTCTTCTTTTATTTTTTGCAACAACGCCTCGATTGCCTGGACATATTTATCAACAATTTTTTGCTTAATTTGTTCATAATCTTCTTCATTATATACATGTGCCGTTGCATTACGCGAACTTAACATATCGTTCCATATGTCAATATGTTCAATCCACCCTTCTTTAAAAGCTTGCCGATAGCACGCCCTCGGACTGTGTAATTCTAACCCAGACGCTTTAAAAATTTTCGACAACAACTTCCAAAGTTGATCTTCGAGAATTTCATATTTCTTTACGATTGAGTCCCGATATACTTCTTTCATTAACTCATCTTCCGCTGGAATTTGCTTAGAGGCAGCAATAACATTTTTCAAATGAAGCAATAAGCGAAACGCATATTGATAGGATAAAACAATCGATTCTTTGTAGTTCTCCAATGAATGGCTCACATATATACACCCCTTTCCGCGTATTTTTATTATCGTGTACTATCTCTTCTGCTTTTTTCTTAGCTTCCGATCTCCCCACCACGTCTCTATACCTAGAAAAGCACCTGGAAAGCCTAATACAACGAGAACGAATCCGAGTACTAGGTCAAATGAGTCCATCGGATCACTTAGTCTAAAAATACCGCTAATCCCAAGCAAGAAAGATAAAAGGCTATGCTAAATACAATTAGTGCAAATGCGTTGTTTATGTACGTGTATCTCACCTTCCTTTTTTCATTATACAACATCCTCTCCTCATTTTCGTATGAAATCACAAAAAGGACGCCTAAATGACGTCCCTTTTTCCACCTTGCATCCGCATCACTGTTACACGTTCTCGATTAGCCATACGCACATCTCGCAACATTCTTGAAAAGTCTTGCCATTGATTAAGCACCGCTTGAATGAGTTGCACCGTTCCGTAACAAGCATCCGTATCTAATGTTTCGTCGTTCGTATGTTCCCACTCGTATCCTGCAGATAAGTTTACACTTTGAATGCCCTGTTCTGCCCAAATTCTCGTATCGCTGCTTCCACCAGCAGTACATTTCCAACCAGTTAACCCCGCATCGTACGCTACTTGTTCAAAAAACTGTCCGTAGCGAATATCGCAAAACGGCTGAGTGGTACCACATGATGTGACGATATCCCCTGTTCCCCGCCGATCAACGACAATCGCCGCATCTACATCCCATAGAAAATATTTCTCTAGCTTCCGCGCTCCAACAAGTCCGCACTCTTCTTCTACGGTAAAAACAAATTTTATTGTTCCGTTAAATGAAGAGGTGTCAAGCCATTTCGCTATTTCAAGCAACACAGCCACCCCAGCGCGATCATCCGCTCCTAAAATCCCTTCGCTGCTCGACCAAATCGCTCCTTGTTTCACAATCGTTCTTCCTAGTACGAAGGATTCTACCGTATCTAAATGCGCATTCAACAAAATCGTTGGCCCATGTCCTGTTTTGCATTTCTTTTGCGCCAGCAAATTTCCGTAGCGATCGATTGTGATGCGATCGACATGTGGCGCAAGTTTTTCATATACGACAGAGCGAATATTATGTTCATTTCCACTTTCCCCTGAAACGCTAAGCAATTCTTCAAGCTCATGAAGAAATAGCATTTTGCGGATATAGGCTTCCCCTTGTTCTAACCAATCGATTTGTACTTTCCGCATTTGTTCAGCAAGATCAAGGAGTCGTTCTCTTTTTACGGAAAACACGACCCTAGGAAAACGAGACGGCCGCAAATTCACATCGACTTGCAATGCATGGAACAACTGCATCACTTTTTCCATATTCGTCTGCTCACCGAAAGATACATAAGGACGATGTTGACCGTGACCATCACAACAATACACTGTACGCAATCCAAGAAGATTCAACTCACGAATGACACCGCTCATATACGTATCTAACTCAAATACTTTTGGTTCTTCTACCCCGATTGCTTCCCAAACTCCATGTTTTGGAAAATCGACTACTTGTAGCCATTGTTTTTCGCTAATCGGCGGGCTATCAATCGTTAATACATCAGCAAAAAACAAATACTTCACATTCGCTTTATCCAAGCTTTCTAATAAAAACTCAATGTTTTCTTTTCTCTCATTCGTGCAAATAAACTCATTTGGACTTTTTTCCTCTACCACAAACCCTTGGCGAGTAAATAATTGATTCCATGTTTTCATCTCATCATCGCTCCTTTTCATTATTTACAAACTTAGTATAAAAAAAGAGCGATGACACACATGTCATCACAATTCATCACGAAACAAAAACGTATAGTCACTGCGATACATGACGATATAATCGACAGTGCCGTTATAATAGTAGGCGGTTTCCCCTCGAAACTGACATGAGTCGATCAGAGCAGGCACTTGAACATATCGCAGCCTTTCCCGAAGACGCCTTATTTTTTGAACGAACGTATTTGTAGGAATGTCCCCATCCCGTCTCAATTGAAAAAATGCCTCCATATCATATTTCGTTGCCGGACGCTCTTGATTTGTTTTCACTAAAAAATAACAAAGCATCTCCGCAGGATCGCGTGGCAAACATACTTTCCTATCGTGATAAGATACAACGTTTTCATGATCGGAAAAATAAAGAACGACTGTATTTTTAGGAGGATCCATCATGATTTCTTCACATTGTTCTTTTGAACAATACTCTTTTCCGCTCGACGTCCATTTCGTAAATGCTTGCATCGTTAAAATGTTTTCATTTTGCTGCAACCATTCATGCAAAAATGAAAGTTCCGCAGGTTTCTCTTGATCGCTTATGTAATCAGGAAATTTCTCAAGCGATTGATACGTTTTTTCTGCCACAAACAAGGCGCTATTCGCCAAATACAGATGAGCATAATATAGCTGTCGTTCATTTAAGCAAAACTCCGGATTCGAATATCCCTTTTGATATTCAAGCGCTTTTTCAAAGTAACGCTGCGCCGTTGCGTACTCTTTCTCCTTATACGCTAAAAATCCGAGACGATAATGGGCAATCGGATTTTCCGAATCATATCTCAACGCTTTTTGAAACGCTGTTTTCGCCATACGCTCATCTTTTTTCAGCTGCGTTTTCAAATACGTCCCGTAACGAATCAAATATTTGACTAGCTGTTTTTTCACATATTCAAACCCGTGTTCTTTTCTCTCTTCTATCGAACATCTCGATAAGCGACGGCATATTTCTTCATACACACCTACAATTTCATGATAAATCCAATCTTTTGCCTCATCGCTATTTAACTCTTCAAGAAGTTGTTCCTCACGATCATATAATTCATCTATGGTCATTCGTGATAATCTTCTCATAAAAATGCCCCTTCATCTATTAGTCGCTCGTACCGTTGCCTACGGTAGCCAATCTCTGAATCTCCCAACGACTAAATTCGCGGGGTTCTTGCGTACAAAAGGTTTTTCCGTACACCTACGTGCAGAACCCGCCTTTGTTCCGCAAGACCCTACTCGATGGTGCCTTGCGCCCTGTGCGTCCGATTCAAGACGATGAAATGTGATTCCACTCCTATGCCTAAAGACAGGAGCTTTCTCGCTAAAATCACGGAAACTAGCCCACGTTTGTTAGTATATCTGTATCAATCTCAATATTTACAAGGCTGGCTCCGCTAGGCAACAGTTCCTTTAATTTTTCGACAGAAGAAGCAACAGGAATGTCCTCCCCTATTTCTTCCATATAGTCGAGCATTGTCAACAATACATCCTCTGCCATCTCTACTGCCTCCACCAACGTTTCTCCGTAAGTAAAGCAGTTGTCCAAATCTGGAAAAGTGACGATATGGCCATCGTCCTCTTCGTCCTTTTGAATGAGTGCGTAAAATTGATATACGGCCATTGATTATCATCCGATGGTTCGTTTTTTATGGGCGTCTTGCCAACAAATCGATCATTTGTCGCTGTCGTTCTTCTAAAACCTTTGGTGTCCACTCATCTTTCTGGTCAATAAATACTTTGCTTCCTTTGAAAACGTCCATATGTCCTTTTAAGTAACGTTCCTTTTTCTGCTTAAAATCTAAGTTACTTAACGAACTATTTTTTCTCTTGCTAATGAGGACAAGGTTAGCAATTTTATCTGTCCAATACGCTCTCTCGTCCTCCGTGAAATCTTGTACCCATTGACTATTCTTATCCGGATTTTGTGGCAAAATATGCTCCACGCTTATGTTTTTATAACCAGATAAATGAACGGTGTTATCCCCCAATAAATACTCCATCTTTAACAACAAATACTTTGCATATTGTTTTTTGTACACGTTACCGCTAATCTGCCGCTTAAACTCCTCCACATCCACTGAAAAAATGTCATCGTTATTTATTAAATCATTCACATTAGACGCATCCGTTTGTTCAATGGCTTTTAAAATATTATTCATTGCTTCTAATCTCGGAGTTGAATTTACCCCAGAAATCCAATCACCAGCAAATTTAAATTCCAACTTCTGTAAAAATTCATCTATCTTATTTGTTTTAAACTTAGCGTAATAATACATGACAGGAGGTATCCAGTCCTCTGAACGGAATCCTATCTTCATAATAGTAATGAGATTTTTAAATGCGTTACTCAACTCATTATCAGCTAATTCGATGACATTTTCGTACACTTCATCATACCGTTTAATAAAATCTAGCGTTTCTTTTCCTTGCGTCAGCTTACCAGCTTTATAAATCTTTTCCTCAAATTCTTCCAATAAATTTGTTCTCGCTTTCTCTTTTACGATAATTGTTCTGACGAAGTTTAGAAAACGATCAAATCCCTCTCCAAAACGCCCCTCGATCTCTTCCCAATATTTCGCATACTTTTTTATTTCTTTTTCATTATGCAATTGCCCGATGTTCATTGATTTAAGAATATCTGCGCTCGTTAAAGGGATACCTCTATCATTTAATATTGTAAACATCCTAAACGCATCTTCCGTATTATCCGTTGATACATAAATAACCAGCGCTTTATTAAAAATAAATTTAACAAATTCTCCTAGTTCTTCTTTATCTTCTAGCTGCTCTCTTAATACAAGTATCGCATTAGCCATATTGGAAATTGATACATTATCTTTTTCCTTTTCTACTTTCAATTCATCAATTAACGTAGTTCCATCTAAAGCAACAACATATTTCTTTATAAAATCTTCTACTTGATCCCTAATCTGGTAGGTAATACGTTGCCTTTCAGGTACCATATCAAGTTCATCAGCTTCTTGATAAATTTTCTGCTGAAGGTTATTTTTAAACGCTCGTTCTTCTAGCAAATCTCTTAAAACAGCAAACATTAAAAAGAATGTGGTTAACCGCTGCTGCCCATCTAACACTTCATATTCTGCAAAATCTTTATTTTTTGTTCGCTTTAAAACGAGTGAACCAAGGAAATACTCGCTATCGCGTTTATTCATAAATGCGTAATACAAATCGTCAATTAAATCCTGTATATTTTCCGATTGCCAAACATAGGAACGTTGGTATTCTGGTATAACAAACCAAAAATCCGGCGAAAAAATTTTCTGTAGTACTCTTTTATCGGCATCTATTTTTCCATGTGTCATCGTATATACACCTCATTGTTAAGAACTCAGAAAACAGTGTTTGAACCCATTTTCTTGATACACTTACTGTTTCAATGTCATAAAAAACTGCTCCACCTGTTCCGGTTTTAATGTTCGAAGCAATTGGACAAATTCGGCATACTCGACTTCGTGTATGCTACGAATAGTTTCTATTTCATAACGGAGCGCCTCTTCAAACTCAGGAAAAACGGTGGCGTACAGCAGCTGTCTTTGCTTCTCCAGCGGGTATTGGCGCTCTTGCAAATATAATAAAATATTTTTCAACTGCTGAATAAACAAGGGGGAACGCTGTGTCCATCGCTCTAATAAACCGTTCCACGAAACATCTTTCCCCTCATTTCCTTCTTCTTCAAACCAGCGCTGCAAAGCGTGGTACAACGCCTTCAGCTCTGCCTCTGTTAACGTAACCCCTTTTCCCATTTTCTCATGAGCTACATCCCAATCCCGTATATCAAATTTCGCCGGATAGCCGTTCCAGCTAATGAGATTAAGCTCCTTGCTCCATCCCTTCCCTGATTCCGACAGGACGGCAATCTTTTGTTTAATGTCAAACTGAATTTTAGTCATAGAACCTCACCTCTACTTCGAATAAATCGCTGAATCAAAGCCAAAGGCGTCATAATCCGCTTGGTAAAAATCGCGCACAAACGGTGAAATGCTGCGGAACGTCTGAGATGACGACTCAATTCGCTCGCATACGGGAAGTAATAAATACTAGGTTTCTTCCCTTCCCGCACAAATCGTTGATCATCGAAGCGATCGTTTTCTTCATCTAAAAATTGCAAACTGCTCGCCAGCTTCATAATTTCTTTTGTCGAGCGATAGTTTGTCCGCAAATTCCGTGTCTTCCGCCCTTCAATGTACAAACCTAACTCACGGTATGAAAATGGGCTACGCTTGTAAATACGCTGTTTCGGATCCCCAGAAACGACAATCGATTTTTTTACAAGCCCCGAACAGTGCCTGGCACCGTTTCAATACAACAAGAACTTGCCTGGCACCGTTTCAATACAACAAGAACTTGCCTGGCACCGTTTCAATCTCGCAAAAATCAACGCACGGTTTCGCCGAAAAAGTGGGCACAGTGGATGCGTCGAAAACGTAAAATCGTGGAAACCACTTTTTCTGTTCTTGCCGATCTATTTCGTCTTACTGCCATCCGTGCTAATAGCGTCGATGGGTTTGAAACAGCACTAGATGGCATTTTATTGGCTTACACGCTTGTTGTCCTTGAGCTAGTTGAACAATAGAGTTCAACTAGCACCATGGGTTAAATACAAAATATGTTTTTCTTCTCTATCACGGCCAGTGAAGAGTACCTAATCTCGGATACCAGGGGGCAATAAGTGTTCGTTTCGCATGCACAACAATAACTTCAACAAGCTCTAAGCAGTATCATACACTTTATTTAAGTTATAAAGGCACTATATATATTAGTGCTATTCACCTATAATATCTCTCCAATCTTCAACTGAAGCCGCCTGACTCATCCTCTTATGCAAAATTCTTAGGCTATTGCTAATTCTCTTTCTCTCTAAACTGTTACTCTTACCTAAATAATCATCAACATGAATCGATTGCCCTGTACTATCTTTTATTGGATGCAATACTGCCTTTGAGGCATGTTCGCAAAAATATTGCAATAGCCCTTTATAAGTTTTAGGATAAGATGATTGATTCTTAAATGCGTCGATAGCTAACGATTCAATATGGTAACCAGATAATTGAGAATTTTTAGGTAGCTGAGCGTTTATACTTTTAAAAATTTTTATCATTGGAATAATTTTGCCGCCACTGGCTTGGTTTACGCTAGTTAATTTTTCAGCAAACTTTCTGGGCTTTATCACATTACTCCATTCATTAGTTCCTGGATTGGCAATTTTATATCCTGTTGCCGTTTTTATGCTAGGTAATAATTGTATTTCATGTCCACTGCTGAATTTAACGGTAACAGCTAAATCTCCCTTTTTCACTTCAGTCTTGGGTAATCTTTGTTTAATGGCCTTAGCAAAGACATCTAAAACCTCTTGAGGCTTAGCATTTGACAGTAGACTATTGTTAATTCTAACCAACATATCAATATCGCTTAAACCCTTAGCATATGTATGCTTACTTACAGAGCCCCCAAAATTTAATTCAACTGTCCCATCTATTTCTTTTTCTAAGGCTTTTTTTAAAGTTTCTAAGTGAACACGAATTTTTTCTACATCTCTGTGGCTTAGTTTAGAAGCTAGTTCTTGCAAAAAATCGTTTACTGCTCTTTCATTTTCTTGCTTTTTCTCTTTCACTGATTGTTCCTCTAATAAATCATTAAGACTTTTTCTGGGATAATACCAACTTCCATTATTCCCCATAATCATTCCCCCTTGTACACTTTTTCAACCAATTTCAAGATTTCGTTATTTGTTTTTTTATCCAAGTTAAATAAAGTCAAATCTTTAATCTTAGTAAAATGGTTCATTTTTTTCTTTAGCTCATTAAGTGTGATTAGATTTTCTGAACACGATAATAATTTAACTTCAACATCTGATAAATGCCAAAAACCCCTTGAAATAGAATAACTATTAAAGTATGTTGGATTGTTATTGTAGAAGGAAAATCTAAGCCAAGACAAACCATCAAATATATCAGCTCCGCACAAAAAGTAAACAATAATATTTAATGGATCAAGGCAACCAAAAATGTGTATAGGTTTATCTAATCCCGCACCTTCCAAAGCTTCTCTAATTCTATATATATTACGACATCTTTCCAAGACTGACTGTCCTAATTCCTTTTCTGTAAATCCCAGAATAGAGAAAGGAGAAACTAACTCTATGTGCTCTAAATACTCATTAATATTCAATAAGCCATTATCTTTAATGGGCTTATAAAGAAAATCAGACGTATAGTGAGGAAACATACTGAATATATCCTTAGCCTTCTCTATTTGTTCCAATGTTGACATTCCTTGAGAATCATAGTTAACAAGGACTATGTTCGTTAAGGGCTCTATCTTATTTACTTGTTCCAGATAAAAGTCTAATTTCCACTCATTAGGTGAGTACTCATTTCCATAGATGTCAGAACAATCATGTTCAGCTATTGCTTCGTAGCCCCCACTATCAATAAACACTATTTCCGTTTCGTAAATTTTCTCAGCATCAATAAATTTATAGTACAAATCATACGCACTAACTAAGGAGGCTTCAGTTAAGCGGTTTACTAGAAAATTATACATCATTTTAAAATGCTTTATTCCTTTACTTGAAAATGAAGGAACTAAAATAGGAGTCATAACATTAACATTCTCAATTTTCCTTCTCATACAATAATTAAAATCCAATTAATACACTCCTATCTATACATGATAAGCATTCACCACATGGTTCCTTGTATCCTCTTTCACAGCTGTAAGTTAAATATATCGGCACTCTCTCCCTTACACAGTACTCGTAAATTTGGGCTTTTGTAAAATCAATAAACGGAGCTTCTAATGTAACCGAACCGGCAAAATATCCATCCAATATCTTTGTACAATCCTCTATAAATATATGGGAGCAATCATAATATGGTGTACCAGAATGTATCCCAAGGGATATCTTTGAAACATCAACAGGCAACAGATTTGCAGCAGCTAATAAAAACAAGGCATTTCTTCCTACATACTCTCCTTTTCTTTCATTTAATGGGAATCCTAAAGTTGCTATTTGTACATCAATTTTATAATATTTGGCAATTAATTCAACTGCTTGCCGCTCTCTAGATTTACTTGGCTGACCATAATCAAAATGTAAAGCTTTCACTTTATAATGTTTAGAAAGATAATAATGGACTAGAGCACAAGAATCCAGTCCCCCACTTAACAATATTAAAACACTGTTACCCTCTCTCCTTTTTATCAATTTCCCCTTCAGCTCCTTCATTAGCTGTTATACTTTTAAACTGCTTTAATCTCATCATCAATTTAAAAAAATAAATATTCATAAACGGATTTATTTCCAATTCTTTACTAATAGCAATTTTTTCATAAAGATGCTTTTTTGCTTTAAAGAAAACTTTATCAGGTATAACTGGAGAGTTTTCGCATATCGTTGTATAGCTCTGGGTGAGTTGTAGAATATCGCCTTCATTAATTGATGTACTTTTCTCAATTAAATCTGCGTTCCTTATAAATGTAGTTAATTGCTTTCCAGCACCTTCATGTTCTGAGGCTCTTTTCTCCAGTTTTAAAAATTCTTCTATAACCGTAACGATAAAAACTAGGGATGCAATCAGTCCAATAGTTAATTTATAGACTTTATCATTTAAATTTTTAAAAATAGGTAAAAAAGCATCATAATTTGCAAAAGTTAAAATAGCAGTTACAGTAGAACCTATTAAAACAAAAGAATGTAAACAATTACTGTATAGCTTCAAGCGGTTTGCAATCATAAAATGAGCATTTCTAGAAAGTTCCGCCTTTTTTCTTAGCTTCTTAATCCGATTTTTTTTATCCTGCAATTCCATTGCTATTCTCCTAACACAAACTTTTATTATGCTAAAAAAGCAGAAGTGCTCTTGACATTTAACACTTCTGCTCTCTCAAAGTTGTTTTATTTTGGTTGTTTACAAATGACGCTCATTATCTTCAACAATCATTGTTGTTTTATTTTGCACATGAGCTCAATTTGATTCATAACTGTTTTGCTTACTAGTTTTGCCGTATCAGATGTATAACTATATTTGTTTAAAAGTTTTTACCGTCAGTTATGGAATGATACTTTATTCCTTTCAGATTGGTAAATCTAAAATATTTCTTGTTATTGTACAGCATCCTTATAATAAAATCTAGATAAAAACTTTCTTCTTTAAAATACCGATATCACGTTCTCTCGTTTGTTTGGTAGTAAATATAGTTCTTTGTCTTAAAAAAATTGTTCGTAAATCTATGACAATCTGGTATTCGTCTTCAATCAATGTTACTTTCTTAAGAGAGAATTACCTGTGACCTCTCAAACGACAAGTGAGCTACTGACAAGTGAGCTACTATAAAACCCGGGTAATAGCAGGTACTTTTTTAAATAAAACAATAAGATATTAAAATAAACTGTTTAAATACTCTTCTAGTAACTCACCACGTGCAATTCTTCCAGATCTACTTGCCGTACTTTGATATATGTAATTATAAAATCTTGCATATTTATTTTCCGATTTATTTTTTCCTTTGTTCTTTAAAATTCTTTCTTCTAATTTTATAAGTGTTTCACGTAACTTTTCTTCTTCTGGAAAATGCCCTTTCCGTCTTTTTACAAAAACTAATTCAACAATTAATGAAAATAAACTTGACTTTCTATACCATATTGAATCAACAGGTAAATTTAAATTTTTGATTATTCTTAAAGCAGTTATTAAATCATCTTTCATTAGTTCTTTATTAGGATACTCATCATCATAAAGCTTGATTAATTCTTCTACCTCATTATCACTTGTAAAATATCCTCCTATTTCTATCGTTGTCATTATTAAAACTATATATTGTAAATCTATCATTCGAGATGCCTCTGATTCTCCAAATATATTCAAATCATTTAAGTACCCAGTATCAATAATTTCTTTAGCTGTACTAATAAATTCACCTTCATATAGTGCATTATTTATTTCCATCGCATTAAGAGCATACTGTACTGAATTAATTCGATTAAAAATTTCCTTTATCTGTTTCATATCTAAACGACCAAGGTCTCTTACAACAACAGGATAATCGAAAAAGGCTCTTTGCTCTTCATTTGTTAACTCAGGAAACCGTTTCACTTTTTTTAAAATAAGTTTTGGTGAATCGGTAATATATTCATAAATAGTATTTAGTCTCTGCTGACCATCTACTACTAATGTTTGAGATTTTTGCATGACTAAATCTATTTCACCATCAGCAAAATATAATTCTGGGAAAGGATACCCTAATAAAATAGTTTCTATAAAATGTTCTTTATGCTTGTTATTCCATACTAAATTTCTTTGAAAACTCGGTTTAAGAATTAATGTTCCTTCCCTCATCATATTATAAATTTCAATAATTTTTTTATTAGTTCCAATCCCTATATTCTTCTGCATTTTATTTTCCTCCTAATCTTAGTCTACGAATATTTTGTTCGTGATATTTTCTAAAAAAATATTCATTTCTATAAATAGCTCCAGTAATTTTGCGTTTATCATACTCTCCGTAAGAAATTTTATTAAAAAATTCAAACCATTTTCGCTTATTATCGAACTTAAATGGAAATTTGTCAGGTCTAATCCATCCCTTAAAAAAATACTCTAAAAAATCCCTATATAATTCGTCTTCTTTTTCATTTCTATATGTTAGGTTTATATTAAATTCAAAAAGCTGTTTCCAATAGTCATCAAATAATTCTTCAGATATTATAACCATATCTATGTCTGAATCATCGTCTAATAATTTCCATAATTTTTGTGGTGCAATACTAAAACCTAATTTAGCCGAGCCAACCATTATAACATTTGAAGTACTAGTCCCAAAAAAATTTGCTATTTCTCTTTTCAAAAAATAATATTTATCCTCATTATTTTTAAATACAAAAGGAGTTCCAAACAATATGTATCGATCCACTATATCTGCGTCAGACATTTCTTTATTATCCAGAACTTTTTTGAATTCATCTAGTAAATTTTTATTTTCTTCAGATATTGCGATAGTTCTCAATTGTCATCCCTCTTTTAAATAAACCTTTCCACATACTTTTTTACCATACCCCAAATATTTACAAATTATTTAGACCTGTTCTGCCCACTGACGCCCTTTCAAAAAAGATTTCCAACTAGTGGAACAAATCGGTCATCCGGGAGTTACAAAAAGTAGAGAGCCCCTATCACGTGTCCAAATATACTAGCAAGTTGGAAATTCCCGAACATGTTACGACCATTCGTCACAAAATCTGACACGTGTTCGAACTTCAGTCTCTGTTCACCGATATCAACTAGCATAAATGTAAAATGAAGGTGTGTTCAGACCGCCATCGTCTTCACCACGCGAGGTTTCCACGCCATATGACGAGTCCCTTCCAATATGGTATACAGTTAAAGATCCTTGTGATTTATTTGAATAGTTACTAATTAATTACTCATAAGGCGAACGTCGCAATTTATTTAAGACATAGTTTGGCGTTCTACCAGTAAAGAAATCGTAGTAAATATCGTGTTTTTAACCTTTTTTCGCTTCTTGGTTAACTACTATCCAGATAAAATACCTTATTATCATCACAATGGATATAATATCTAAATTTAACAAAAAATCATGTCGAATTATGTCATAAAAATCAAAAAAAGACAGACGCACTACAGCTTCTGTCGTAAATGAATTATAACGGTTTAGTGCCCGCAGCATAAACTGATTAACGTCATTCTCCGGTCCGATAAATTCAATATTCGTACCCTTCGTTTCTAGGACGAATTATAGTTTTTCTTCACCATTTTTGTCAATGACAAGCGCCCAGTATGAGTTGTAAGAGCTAATCGGTGTATCAATTCTAAACCATCTTGGCAGTTTAACATATACTTTCACGTTTTCGTCATTTTCGAACCGTTTCGCAAAACTTGCTTCAATATCCGAATCATAAAAGACATGATCAAACGGTGACTTTTCGCTTCGGATGGTGTTGTCGTTTGAATAGGCAAGCAGCTCTTCGTTTTGGAACAGCTCAACCGCGTAATACGCATACTCGCCGATTTTATAATATTTTACACCGTCTTTTAAAAGCAGCTTTATTTCGCGTTGAATAATTTTTGTTACTTCTTCGATAAATTTTTGCGAGTTGTTTTTAAAATCTTTTAATCGATTGCAACCAATCAAAATTTCCACACGATTACTGTATCCAATTCTCATATCTATGTTTTGTAATATCGAAACCTATAATGAAAAAATCTATTATGATTCGTATCGGTTCCTGCTCGTTTTTTAGTTAGGACGTACAACCGGGTATGACACCTACATAATATCAGGTAAACTCTTTTTCTCTTCCCCACTACAGAAATGCTCCCCTGCTACTAAACAAAAATGTGCCGCCTTCTATATTTAGGCGACACCATTCATCGTACTATTCAACCAATTTTTCTGCCGTCACTTTTCCATTTTCAATTAAATATATATAAATACATCCTCGTAGTTCTGATAAGTCTTTTAAATGATGTTTAGGTAAAGTCATCGTTTGATTGTTTGTTAGAATAATGAATCGCGGATTCCCCTGTTCATCTTCACTCATGAAATCGACAAGAGATAAAGCAGGGTACATTTTTACGTTTTTTCGGCCGTTTGCTTGTTCATATTGCTCAATTAACTCTTTGTAGTCAATCGAGAGAAGGCGATAGCTTTTTTCCTCATCTGGCAACAGCGTGAATTGAACGAGTCTATTTGGTGGAATGATATTTACATTTCGTTCACGTTCTACTTCCTCCAAACGAGCTTTACGGCGATCTTCGATATCAATTAATTTTGCTTTCATTTGGTTGATTAGTGCTGAATTTCGGTTTTCTTCGTTTTCGTTACGGTACTTTTCAAGTCTTAATACGGTTTCTTGGTATTGATGGTCAAATGCTCGACGGAGAAACTGTATTTTTTTGTTTAATTGTGATTCATTTGATAGAACCAACTCTTCACGTTTTTGTATAACTTTGTTCATTGCATGCATAAATAATTGGGGCTCGTTTTTTTGGCTTTCATGTATGAATGGCTGCTCAAACGAGTAACCATATAGCCAATAGGAGTCTACCTCAATTACTTCACCTGTTTTACGCTTCGCAAAATAGACAACATCGCGAAATAATTCACGTCCTGTACCGTCTGTAAGACTGATTTCGTAACCTTCCATTAGCAATTCTTCATTGATTGGAAATTTAACTTCAAAATGAGGTAATACGAGTCCTTCTATCTCTTCTTTCATCAATTGTAATGATAAAGAAAATAATGGATGGTCATTGAGCATGATTGAAACTTCCTCATCCATATACTCGTTCGCATCTGTAAAGCGATACGACTCTTCTTTTCCTTTTAAAGGAATACGATGTTTTCTTGCAAATTCTCGTATGGACTTCGGAATGCGATCAATACGATATACATGATCATTTTGGGAAGGATATACCTTTACCCGATTTCGACTTAACGTATTTACTGCAAACTCGGCATACACGCGAGTAGGAATCTTTTGAATAGCAATATCATACTGTTCACGTTTCATCCCTGGTAAATCAATCGTATCAACGGCTAGACGTTCTTCTCTAGCAATTCTCAATAATTCCGCGTATTCTTGAGACAATACTCCCTCTATATCTTTCTTAATATCTTCCAGCCGTTCACGGTTTAAGATTGCTTGTTGCATTAATGTCGGTAAATCGGCAACTTTATCTTCCAGTCGATCGCCGATAAAGTCGTAAACTAAATCATGTCCTAAATCTTTTCTCATTTGCTCCATTTTTTTCATTAATGTCAGCAATACGTCCCCTTCACGGGTGTTTCCCGCTACTAAGTTAAATATAAATACTTCGTTTTTCTGACCAATTCGATGAATGCGTCCCATCCGCTGTTCTAACTTATTCGGATTCCATGGGATATCATAGTTAATCATTTGGTTACAAAACTGTAAATTAATCGATTCACCACCGGCATCTGTCGCTAACATAATAGGACATTCATTTTTAAATCTCTCAACTTGCTTTCTCCTTTCTTCCATCGAATACTTTCCAATAATCTTTGCAATTTTTAATCCATGGGCTTGAAGTTTCTTTTCCAAATAATGCAATGTATCTGTCGACTCGGTAAAAATGAGAATTTTTTCCCCTTTTTGCAATAAGCCTCCTGCGCCAAATAACGTATTCTCTAATTCTATGAATTTACGTTCAACATAGTTTTCCCTAATATGACTAGAATAAGCAATTAACTTTTTTAATTCTTCAATCTCTAATTCAAGCTCCATCGGGTCAATTGCATCTACCAATACTTCGCTTTCTAATTCTAATAGCTCTTGCTCTTCTAATGTCGCCTCTTCATATTCATCGATAGACAATTCTTGTAATTGAATCGTTTGTTGTTGTTTTACTTCCTCAAGAAGCTTAGTGAGACGATGATAACGACGTTCTAACGATAAATGAATCGCCTCAATGGAAGAACTTAACCGTCTTTGCAACAGCATCATCGCAAACGCAGTACTGTTATTTCCCCGATTAATAGCACGATTAAAATGCTCTTTCACATATTGTGTAACCGCTTCATAAAGCTCTAATTCTTTATCAGACAAGTTGTATGTAATTGTCTTTGTTGTTCGTTTTGGAAATAAAGGGGTTCCATCAAAATACTTTAAATTTTCTTTTAAGCGCCGAATAATAAATGGATTTGTTTTATCACGCAATGTTTCTTTAATTCCAACCGACGAAAAAATATCAGGGTCAATCAATCTCATTAAATGACGGAAATTTTCTACATCACCTTTATGAGGAGTGGCTGTTAACAACAGGCAATGCTCGCTATGGCGTAAAATCATTTCTCCGAGTTGATAAATTTTCGTTCGTTTTGTTTTCTTTTTCTTGCCACCTGTTGTATATGCAGCCATCTTATGCGCTTCATCTACAATAATTAAATCAAAATCTGCTTCAATCACAAGACTTCTTACATCATCCCGTGCTGCCCAATAGAGCGACGTGATAACGCAATCATTCTCAACAAATGGGTTTTTTCCACTGTACTCTTTTAATGTGGAACGGGTGACAATGATAAAATCTTCGTTAAACTTCTCCTGCAGTTCTTGCTGCCATTGTTTTAACACTAGTGGCGGAACGAGTATTAAAATTCGATTCGCACCTTGTCTCGCTTTTAACTCCCGAATTAACATCCCAGCCATAATCGTTTTACCTGCACCAGGATCATCTGCTAGTAAAAATCTTACGGTTGGTACTTGAAGCATTCTGCCGTATACTGCTTCAATCTGATGCGGTAAAGGAATTAAATTTTTATTTCCTAATGCCCGTACTTTTGAAAACTTCTTATCAACAATGAATTCCCAATAAAGTAAATATTGTCGTAAGTCCTCTGGAGAAAATGTTCTTTTATGATTACTTGCACTAATAACTTCAATGCTTGAAAGTTGTTCTGGAAGAATAATCACTTGATAATATTTACTTGTATCCTTTCCATACGCTTCTACACGATAAAAATGTTCTTGAATGACCTCACATTTTTTAATTTCCACTACTTCCGGCCATAAAGGACCTCTTACAATGTCGCCAGCTTGCAACATATTGCTCCTCCTATATTTGTCAATTCCATCATTTATTATAACAAAAAAAGACAGCCTTTCTGACCATATACGACCAGAAAGGCTTGTTCCTAACAATCATTGTTTTTTAATCAATACTGTATAACTTCAACTCAAATTCTTCTTCTACATACAATTCTGTTGTACGTCCTGACACATCCTCTAAACGTAAAATACATATTTCTCCCGTTCGATAACGATCTTCAAAAAGATGGAACACAACCTCTGTTTGCCGTTCGGAAACGTCTCCGCTTGAATCAAAAGTAATCGTAACCTCATTGGAAATTCGTTCGTTGTTGCGGTAGAACGCTGCACGCAATGTTCTTGGATATAATTCATTCGACACTTTCTCTTCTTGGAAAAATGGAACGACAAATCGATAACTTGTAATGACTTTCTGAATCGAGGCAACGCGTACGTTCACTCGTTCCTCTTCTGATTTACGTGCTTTTCCTTTTATTTGACGGTACTCAATTAATGGTACAATACTTTCTTGTGGCATTGCTCCGCCGTGAACAAATCGTAATCCCCCACCGGCAGTAAAGCGATTTAACCCTTTTGCAATAACCGCTTCACAGTCTAATCCTAAATAGTCAAGCGAAACTTTGATTGCCCCATCTGGAACCGATAAATTTTTACCAATGGCAAAACGGCGATTTCCGTCATAAATATCGCCTTTAATACTTTCCGCCTTTTGATATCGTTCTACTTGAGATGTTTGATATAAGAAGCCGTGATCACTCGTAATATAAATACGAACCGCCTCATACGTACCTGTTAGTTTTCGAACGGCTGCTTTTATACGCTCCATCGCATTTTCTACCGCTTCGTACGTATATCCTTCCGTCTTACTAGAATCGCCAATGGCATCAATACCGTCATGATATAAATAGACAACACGTTTTCCACGGATATATTCCTGCCCCTCGTCTTTACTTAACTGAATAAACTCTTCCATTTTAAACGCTATGGAATCAGGCTCGTGCATTTGCAAAATTTTATTACGATTTTGCAATCCTTTTGTAGAAATGTCATTCACATATATCGTTCCATCTTCTTTAATAGCCGTAATCTTTCCTGGCAACAACGAAGCCATTCCAAGTTGCGTATAGGTTGGAAGCGTTGTTTGCATTGGAATAAGTTTCACTTCTGTGTTTAAACGTTGCTTAAAGTTCTCTAATAACTCCATTCCTATTTCATAACGAAGCGCATCAGAGATAATGACAAAGACGCGCTCTCTCGTTGCTTCTATTAACGGTCGTATAAAATGTGGATAAAAATTCTTTTGTTGCATTACACCTTGAATGCTCCAATGTTCACGGAGTTTTGTTTCTAACATTGCATCCGTATAAGTTCCTAACGTTGCTAAAAACTTATTTTCATACCAAAAGGTAACTCTCTCCATCAACTCTTCGTATCGCTCTAAGTTTGTCCCACTCATATAGTTAAGGCGGATATGACGATAAAATTGATCAATGTTGTAATACTTTTCGACATAAAACATAAACCATTCTTGTTCATTTTTTGGTACGTCATCACGTTCAAAGATCGCTTTCCATTCATAAAAATGCAGCACTTTCTCTAATAATTGATACTCTTGGTGGAAACGAGTTTTATACCAGTAGCTTTTTCTTCGTTCTGCCAAAATACTCTTCCACTCATTTACAAGAACCGTTTCGCTTAACAACAATTCATGCAATGCGTCCAACACTTTTCGTTCAATAACTGAGAACGTATGGCAACGAATGAATGCTTGATACGTATGTTGATCTACTAGCTGTGCAATATTCCATTTTCGTTCAAGTTCATCTAAAATGTTTTCTAATACTTCCCGTTCATCTGATTTTAACCAATCATCCAAAAATACCTTACAAATATTTGGGACATTGGAATGATAATGAATATTCAACAAATTCTCATCTACATTCACGGCAAAATGCTGAAAGACAATGGTCTCCATGATATGAGATAAACGATTTTCTTCTCTTTTGGAAACGCCGAAATAATCTTCTATTAACTCGTAAAAAAGATTCACATCTAAGTATTTCTCCACCTTCAGCAACGCTTCATTTGAATCATTAATCCCACCGTTTGCGATGACACTTTTTAATAGTTCTTGAGGATGGATGCTTTTCGCATCGCATAACACCGCCATCATCGCTTGTTTCACATCATTCACATTTGGGCTGTTTGGAAGCAATTTTTTAAACTTCGCAACGCGCTGCTTATTTTTAAAAAATGCCCAATGATTCTCCATAAACGGCCGGATGGCTAAATGATCGATACGGAGTTCCTTCATCATAATCGCAATTTCATCCGCCTGAAACTCTCCATGTTTGCCGCTGTAAAGAAGGATATCTAGTAAAAAGTTATCTTCATCTTTTGGTTTGGCAAAAGGAGCATAAATTAAATAAGAACTTTCCGTATCTTCAAGCTCCAACAATACTTTTGTCTGGAAGGCATTATGATTATTTAATCTCCAAACTTTGATTCCTTCACGATTCAATACTTGTTCAATTTCTGATAAATCGCGTTCAGCACCTTGTGGATCATACCAAAACACAATAGCACGATCAGCACCGTTATTTTCAGCCAGTTGTTCTTGGAACAATCGTAATAACTCTTCTGTTATATTCATCTTGCACCAACTCTCAGTAAATCTTTACTCATATTATCTAAGATAAAAAAGATTCAACCATTTGTAAACCTCACGAAGCAAGAGAAATGGATAGGAAAAGACCCTATCCATTCTGTTTTGCTTATTTGATTTTTGCAAGAATCGTTTTTAATTTCTCGTAGTTCACAACGACGCCATCGTCTAAATCTAAGACAATGCGCTGGTTAGCAAGTTCCGCTAATTTTTTATCAAATTCAACAAGTTCTTCTTGCTGGGCTTTAATTTGGTTCAATTGCTTCTCATAACGCTTCTTCATCGCAGCAGATAAATCCGGGTTGATAAGGTCTTGCTCGAGACGTTTTTGCTCTTGACGAAGTTTCTCTTGCAAGTTTTGTACATACGTAAAGCGCATCGTCGCTAATGTTTCTGGCGTATAACGATGTAGGTAGAATAACGCACGAAAACCTTTCTTCGAACCAGACTCCGCCATCCAATAAATCGGACGCTTTTGATAAATCTTGCAATGGTCCGCATAAAACTCATCAAAGAAATAGCGACGTAAACGTTCTGTCGGTGTTTCATTATTTTTCATCGTCAATGACTCCGCTAACCAACGAAGATTTTCCGCTAACGTGCCTTCGCCGAACATTAAAATTAATAGCTCTTGCAAGCGGGTAATGACATCGTCTTCAAAGTACGCTGTTTCTGTCAACGGAATGATGCCATCTTTATCAGGCTGGAATGTTTTATACTTCGAAGCATCCCATTCACCACCTGCATACGCAAGACCTTCGACATCTAACGAATAGCGCCCCATCATAAGACCAATACAGTAAGACAAGAACGACTTCGCATCACGGACACGATCAGCACGGCGAACGGTTATTTCTTCATCTGGTACCTCTGGTGTTAGTTCATCCTGTAAACCGTACAATTCAATAAAAATACGATTCAACTCTTCTTCATTTTTCTGTAACTGGCGGAATTGTTTTTCCGCATAGTCTGCCCAGTTTGCGTAGCATTCGTGTAATGTTTTTGCTTCTCCTCGGTATGTGAGAAATGGGTGCTGTTTGAAATCCCAGGATGTTTCGAAGGAATCCCAGTCTCTCCGTGATATGGCTACACAATTACTAGCCAGATCATTAATGTACTTTATTTCATTAGAGAAAATAACAGGTACTCGTTTAATATCCCCTTGATTGTAGTTCAACGTCGGGCTTAAGTTTGCAATTAAATGTTTAGCGACTTTTGTGTTGAGTAACGCTAATAAATAAATTAGGTTTTCATGTTTATCAAATACTGCCATCCCTGCATTCGAAAAAATAAATCCATTGCCAAAGTATCTAAGAGATAAATCACTACTTGTTATAGCTGTCCAGGTAATACCTTCTCGGAAATAATATTCAATACTTGTTATTCTTCTAGTATAGTTTTTATCGAATTTCAAGGCATAGTTCTTAACCTCAAAACCATCATTCTCCCAATTAATCACAGATAGTATGTTACCATACCATCTCCGAAACTTACCTCCTTTATTATAAGGAAACCATTTTTTTCCGCTCTCCTTGGCCTCTTTAAGGGATTTCATATTAAATCCTAGCTTATTAAAATTCACTTCATACCAATGTCTTACAAACTCTTTATCGTTAGAGGAAGCCATTCCCTGTCTAGGATTAGCTATATCTCCCAAGCTCTTGTTCTCTTTAAAAATCTTTCTTACAGTATCAGTAGCCCAGTAGGCAAAAGGGGAGCCTGGAATAGAATCGAATGTAGTTTGTTTTGATATATATTCAGATTCCTGATTTTTAAAGGCTTCAAGCTTGGCAGATATGTTTGAATATTGAATTAACCTATAATACTTAGCATAAAATTGTTCAATTAATATTTTCCTCATTATAAATACTGTGCTCTGAACTACCTCACCATTAATCTCTTCAAAAACACCAGAACCTAAGTGTAACATAGATTGAATGGTCCATTGACCTAATATCTTTTTACGCAATTTCTCAAAACTACTTAAAAACATCCAGGACTGCTGGTTAATCTCAGCATGAAAACCGTGTTTTTTAGTAAAGATATTACATCTTTCTATAAATACTGAAAACAAGTCTGCTTTTGATTCGTCGTAATACTCTTGGATATAGCTGCTTAAACTCACATTCATTTTCTTTGCACCCATATAAGGTGGGTTCGTAATAACAACATCATATTGAAGCGATAACATTTCTCCTTGTCTTAATAGCTTCTCTACTAGTGGTAATTGTTCTATTATTTCTATTTCAAATAGTGAATCGGCTCCTTTTTCCTTCAGTTCCTTTACTTTCTGAATAACAGAGGAATAATCCATTTGTTTAGGTTGCAAAATTGAACCATAATTCTTCGCATCCCTAAATATATTGAACATCTCTCTTAATTGCTCAGCTTCTTTCTTTTCATTTCCGACTAATAAATTTACAATTTTATCAATATCAAGCGTATTTGATTCTTGAATTGAAATAATATTCAACTTAGGCGGATTTCGGAAAATCTTTTTCGTCTTCTCACGCGCTTTCATCATTAACGCAAATGCCGCCAACTGTGCCGCACGGTCATCGATGTCGATTCCGTATAAGTTTTTCTCTAAAATGAGAAATGGAATTTCACGGGTTGGATAGCCTCGCTCTTCGTAAATTTTATAAAGTAAGTCGAACGCATATACAAGAATATGTCCCGATCCGCACGCAGGATCTAAAATGGTGATGTCTTCCGGTGAAAGATTTGGGTTACGTAGTTCTTCTAATTTCGCTTGTACCTCTGGCTCTTGTTCCACTGGCTCTACATAATATTTCATTTCTGCTTTCAAGTTGGATTCTGGATGAGACTCGAGCCACATATGACCAAGCGAGTTTTCTACCATATAGCGGACAATCCAGTGTGGTGTAAATAACTGCGTCGCAGCTGGGATGTTTTCTTTTGTAATTTTTTTGTTTTTCTTTAATCCCGCAAATACCTCATCTTTTTTCTCGGAAATATAGTATTGATACAACCAACCAATGACTTCTACATGCTCGAAGTTTTCGTCTTCTAATTCTTTGCCTAGTTTGTTAATCAGCGAATCCGCATGTAGCAACGACTCCGGCAACAGCAGTTCCGTATAATCCGCTAACTTTTCAAATAAGAACGGCATGATTTCATGCAATTCATTACATTGGGCGATTAATAATTTCCGATACGCTTCTTCCCGCTTTCCTTGTTGTAAAAGAGATGCAATCTCTTCTTTATCTACTGGCAAGTCCGCATATTGATAATCGGTTAAAACATCCGGATCCACTTTTCCTTTCGTTTCGCTTGATAAAACGCGAATTTTTGACGGCAAATAGTTATGCACTTCCATATAGCGAATCGCGATTAAGCGGTTAAACCATGTGTACGCGACTTCTTCAATCACTTGGTCATAGCCTTTTGTTTCAATTTCTTTTAACAGTTTTTGTAGACCGTTTTTATAAGATAACGGCAGTTTTTTGCCGTTAATTTCAACATAATCAGCACCTATTCCAAGCACAGGAGAGCCTTTAGGAGTAATCCCAAAGGATTGTGCTCGTAATGCGATTTGGCTGCGAAGCTCATTGCGGGCATAAACCGCAAATTCTTTTAACGCTCGTTTGTTCATCGCATTCCGTCTCCTTCTATTTTTTTATTACAATGACCTTTCCACTTTGAACCTCTTTCAGTAATTCTTCTTTCATTTTTTCTAATAAACGATGCACGTCATCCTCGTTGCGAATTTCTACTTTATCAAAAGGTAACAATCGAGAAACTGGCACTTCAACCTTATGGTCATCTTCACCACCAGTTCCCCCTATATATTCAAGATACATTTCATGAACTTTTTCTTCTAAACGACGCAAATCGTTTGTCGCCATTTGTGTATATGAGTATACGCGAGAAATACTTTCCATATCCTTTAGTTGTTCAATACGTGCTTGCAATTCCGCCAACTCGTTCTGAACAATAGCTTTAATCTCTTCAACGTCATATTGTTCTTTAAGAATTTCCATCTTTCGGCGAATTTCTTCCATTTGTTCGAGCTGGGCGCCTAACTCTTTCTTTACAAAATTCGTAAGTTCTTTTCTTAATTCTTCATTTAAAAGTGGTAATTTAGGAATTTCTCGATAAGGACGATCCATTGTTAAAATGGAAACAATTTGATTTTTAATTTTTTGTACTTCCATTTGATTTTTGGCGATGTCTAAATCATCCGCACGCTCTTTTAATAGACGGACACTTTCATCAAAATGGCGAATCGCATGTCCTTTATAAAAAGAAGATAAAGTTTGAACGTCCTCGAGCCATTCCTCTAAGTCTTCATCTAACTCAATAAACTCATCGACAAAATTCTCACTCTTTGAATGGGACAACAATTCTTCAATACTATTCTTTAATTTCGCCAGTTGAATACCGCCTGGATATGGATATTGTTTATCTTCATATTCTTTCGTCTTTAACATTTCCGTAATTGGTTCAAGGAAATGTTTATGAAGCTGTGCGCGAATGTTTTTCGCAATATCATCATACGTTTCGCCTACATCATAGAAGTTAAACAACTCACGCATGATTTCTACGACAATTTTGCGTTTATGGCTTGGAATAGCCAGTTGAGCTTCCACAATTACTTTTTCTCGTTCAGACGCTTTTGTGATGCGAGCAATAAATTGTGAATGAGTGGCATCGAAAGTTTCATTCAAATAAGAGAGCTTAATTTTTCCATCATGAACTAAAGCAGCTACCAATCCAGCAATGTCGTTTTCACTCCAACCATATGGAGCGCTTTTAAACTTATCAACGAGCACTTTCATCGTCACTATTTGACGATTGCGGCTTTCTTCTAGATAGCGAAGAACAACATCATAAGCGAGATGGTTTGCAAAAGTTCCTTCTATTGTTGCTGGGAGACCTTCTGTTGCCCATTTATAAATAGTATCATTAGCGTTTTTCACAGGCACCGGTTCTTCGATGTAACTAAGGTAGCTGTACGTATTACGAACAAGAATTTCAAAAGCACTTTGAAGTTGATTTTCTAAGCTACCGTTAAATCGATATTCTTGTCCTTGTACAAAGTAAGTCGCATGTAAAGCCGCTTCCGCCAATGCCTCTTGCGCTTTTTTTTCAAACTCACTAATTTGTTGCCGTTTTTCGTCCAATATTTTTCGTTGTTGTTCTGTCAAACTTGTTGAAATTTTTTTGTTTGCATAAGATTGAATTTTTTGGGCATATTCCATCGGTTCAAAAAACTTTTCTGCATATTCTTGTGGAATATACATGACCAGCGTTCCAGAGTTAGCCTCTGCCCGTACTTGTTCTTCAGTAATATCACCCGTATACACTTGAAGTGTTAACTCGTTTGTCCGCCCACCGCGAGTATACGTATCGAAGATTTTATTAAATTCAAAATCATGTGTTTTTTGATAACGATATGATTTCATTTGAACAATATCTTCAAAAAACATTTTTCCTAACGCATCGATTACGTTCGCTTCGTTGACATATTCATTTTGAATTTCGCGGTTCATTTCCTGCTCATCATCGCTTAAGAAAACAAACGTTTTATCGGCATTTTCGGCAATTAACATGTTTTGGCGAAGCCGATTTAACGAATGACGAACCTCTTTTTCTAGTTGGTTTTTAATACAATCTACACTGTCTACAAGAAGGGTTGTAATATTCTCAACAGTAGCCTTGATTTCATCAATTCCTTTGATCATAAACAAGACTTTTAACACTTCGACATCAAACTCTGTAATGCCTTCGCGTTTCGCTGCTGCTGTAATGGTTGCTGAAACAGACGTACTTAAAAATCGTTTTACCGTTTCGTAGAATTGTGAAAAACGAGCTAATTGGTTCGTATCTTCATCTTTTAATTGCAAAGCTACCTCTTGGAAAGCATTTAATAAAGAGCGTTCTCCATGTGCTAAATGTGCCCCAGCTTCTCCTTGGCGGCGCACTTTGTTAAAGACGCGTTGCAAGAGTTCTACTTGATATGGAACGAACGGATAAATCGCTGCATATTCCTCTTCGTTTTTGAAACCGCTTTGAAACACGCATTTATCTTTTTCAAATGTTAGCGTATTATTTAAACTTTGTCCGATTTGTTCGAATTCACTTTTCAAATGGTCAGCTGCTGCTGGTCTTTTTTCGAGAAGACGACGTTTAATGACTTCGTCTGTATTTGAACTTGTTAAATGAATTCTCGTCGCAAAGCGTCCTTGAATTTTTGAAAAGTTGTCAGAGCCTTTTACTTTTGTAACCGCATCGATTTGCTCTTGTGAAGTGACAATCACCCATACTTTTCCCTGGCAATAGTTTCCTAAGTCTTCGACAACCGTTTGTAAATTCAACATGAGATTAATATCGTCTCCGATGTACTGTCCAATTTCATCGACAAGGAAAGTGAGGCGGTAATTGTCTCCTTTCTCTTGGACATGCTTTGCAACGATTTTTGCAAATTCTTCTGAGCTGATTTCGAAATTTTTATTCGCTGCCGCTAAAAATCCAGCTGATGTTTCTTCGTCATATCCTAATCTTGCTAATGCTTCAATAAAAGACTTGCGTTTAAGTAGAATTCGAGCACGTTCTTCCGCCCAAGGTTTTCCTTCAATTTCTTCAAAGTGTTTCACAAATTCATCATAAATTCCTTCATCCGCTAACTGACGCTCGATATTCGCGATCCAAAGAGTGGGTGAATAACCAAGGTATTGATTAAATACTTTTAAAAATACTTCCACAATCGTTGCTTTTTCTTTTTTACCGCCTGCAGATTTTGAATCCACATTAAATAAAATCGCATGGCTATCAAAAGTAGCAGAACGCTGCATCATTCCCAATAGTTCCTGGTCATCTGTCTTATCTTTAAAGAAGTCTACTGCTCTTTTCCCATATACTGTTTCATTGTTTAGTAAATAGGATAAGATTTTTAGAAAGTGTGATTTACCAGAGCCAAAGAAACCAGAAATCCATACACCCATTTTCGTGGTAGGGTGATCAAAACTGTATGAGTAGTTTTTGAAGAAATACTTCATATTTTCACTTATTTCTTTTGTCATAACGTACTCTTCAAGCTCGTCATGAACAATTTTTTCATCGTATTGTCCAGCTTGAACAACACCATTGATTTCACGATCAATTGGCTTTTTAAAAAGTTCTTGAATCGTATATGTGTCTTGTAACACAGTTGAACCTCTCCTTCTTCCTTTAGATTGAAAATGCTCGATAATATCCATTTGACTCAAAGCGATTAAATAGGCTTAGTCCTTGTCCTGTATACTTCCCTGGATAAAAGATGACAATAGGTATGTTTGTTACTTTGGCATGCAATTGATTTAATAGCTCATGAGCACGTATCAACTTAAACACACTGCCGATTCCTGTAATGAAGATAATTTGTGTCTCTTCTGCTTCTTCGGCAATTTTATCAACTAACTGTTCTTCTTCTAAAGTCGGACGTAAGGCATCGAACAGCTCTTCTGTGCCTTGCTCTTCCTCAAACTGTTTCAACCCATCTAAACCGATGTCTTCAAATAAACCAATCACCATTTCAAACAAGTTCAATACCTTGATATTCAAATGAACCCGCTCCGCAAAGTAACGAACCGATTTACGAACGATTAACTCATGTTCAGGTTCGTAATCAAAAATGAAGTAAGGTACTTCATTTCCAAGTCCTCGCATTTGCAAGAAATCTTCCTTTTGAATTTCCTCAAAAAACCGATCTAACTTTTTTTGAATTTCCACTTCAAACCTCCGTTACTCATTTAATGTCAGCAGCAATAAATCTCGATATGATTCGTTTCGTTCCGCATACTCACGTAATTCTTTACTCAAAGGAATCGGTTTGATTTCATATTCATCCCCGTTTTTAGCTAAAAGCTCCGCATCCACTAGTATTTTCAACATAACTTGTTTAAGCTTATACTTTGTTTTATCGGTCCAATTTCGAACTTGTTCGTATTGCTGTTCTTTTTCTTCAAAAAATGTATGAATATTTCCTTCTGTCACCGTCGTTTTAAATTTTTTCATATGATAATGAACTACTTCAAGAACAAAATCGCGTGGGAACTTAAAATACTTTAAAAATCCGTACAATAAAAGAGCATTTTGATCTGAACGCGAGCCGTTCAGCAAAAAAAATTTTAACTGCCGATCGAAGAATTCCGTCCTTCGGTATACACGAGGAAAAAGGTCTTTCATTGCAGCTTCACTGCGGCAATGAAATAAGTTTTCCTCAAAAATTTTTGCTTTAATTTCTTCGCGAGACAGACCTTGCAATTGCAAGTCCACCACGATTTTCATTTCATTACGATATAAGTGTTCTGCTGTAAATCCTCCAGAGTATATCTTCAAAACTACATCCCAGCCTTTTTCTACTTTTGTTCTAATTTTTTTCTTAGTTCTGCCCAACGACGCCATACTTTTAACCATGCATGAAAATCATAATACCGTTCACGATCATCTTCAAATGATTCCTTAACAAATTCTTCTTCCTCATCATCAAACAAGCGAAGTGTATCCTCATTTTTAACCATTTTCATCGCTTCTACTCTCGGCTCTGTATAAGGATCGGTAATATCTGTAATTAACCAATCAGCGAACGATTTTCGCGGTTTCGGTGGCTCGTTTGGATCTCGATCCTCCAACAATGGCGACAGATCTCCACGATAAAACATATGCAAATCGTGATGGGCACGCGTAATAGACATATAAAGAATTTTCGCGTGTTGTGTATCATCTTTGAACGTTTCTTCGCTAACATCTTCAATGATAACCGCATCAAATTCAAGCCCCTTTACTAAATAGAAAGGGATGATTACAATTTTTTCTTTCAACTCTTGATGACCTTCTGTAATCGCCTCTATTTGTGTAACGTTTCGACGTTTCAACTGATCGAACGTATCGACAGTCCCTTGTTTCGTCATCGTTAAAATGGCGATTTTTTTGTATCCTTTTTCTTCAAATAGTCGAATCGAGTTTACTATCTCGTCATAAAGTTCACCGATACTCCCCACCTTTTTTATAGAAGGTATATCCCCAGGTCGGTTCACTGGGATAACAAGTGGAAAATCATAATTGCTGTTTAACAACACTCTGTTTGCCATATCCATAATTTGCTTTGTTGAACGATAGCTTGTTTGCAAATGAAGCCTTTTATATTCCTTTTCCTTAAACACATAGGATTCGATTTCTTCCCAACGGTCAATCCCGTAAAAGGAGAAAATCCCTTGACCGATATCCCCCAAAATCGTCATCGATTTTGCATAATCTTTCATAATTGCAAGCTGAAACGGGCTATAATCTTGTGCTTCATCAATAAAAATGTGCTCATATTGTAGTTTTTTTCCGTTAATTTTAGCATCTAAATAAATGAGCGGTGCAATGTCTTCGTACATGAATTTTTCTTGCTTAATGTCTCTGCCGTTCTTCAATAAAAGGCTCAGTAACTCCTCATCAATATCCGGTTGAAACTTATCAAACACTTTTTTCTGAAAGACAGACTTATACATTAACAAGGCAGGAATATTCTCCATCTTTTTGACAACGAGAGAAATTTCATGCTGCATTTTTTCGATGAATATTTTCATTCTTAATTCTTTAGCGTTTTCTAACGCTTTATATATGGTTTTCCGCTCTTCACCTTCAGGCAAAGTAACCACCCATTTTCGGTACGCCTCTTCAAACTCTTCCTCAATTTGTGCCTTCCATTTCTTAATTTGCCCATTACTCCAGCTCATAATAAAATCTTTTACTTCTTTCATCCGAGCATTCAAAGGCAAATGCTCTTTTGATTTATAGAACCGGTGAATCTCTTCTTTCGCAAGTATGACCCCACTTTCAATAATGAGATCTCCATGTGGGATCATCGTATTTCCAATATATTCAACAAAATCGTCCAACAATTTTTTAAATCGAAGAGAACCTTTGTATTTTGCAATTTTTATTAAGTTATCTTTTTCAGTTGAGCTATACACTTGTATATATTGTTCATGTAAGTCAGGGATACTGTTGACATCTGTGAAATAAGTAGAAGCCCATTCATAGAATGTACGTTGCTCAATCCCTTCTATTTCAATTTCTGGAACAATATCTTTGATATATGATAAGAAAATTTCGTTCGGTGCTAAAATCAAGATATCCCTTGGCTTTACTTGCTCATGATATTGATACAACAAATATGAAATGCGGTGTAGAGCGATCGTCGATTTTCCACTTCCTGCCGATCCTTGAACAATAACCGTATCCTTAAGCGGCAAACGGATAATCTCGTCCTGTTCCGCTTGAATACTAGCAATAATATCACGCAATCTATGGGCTTCTTCAGTATTTGTTAGGATCTCTTTTAAATAATCATCCATGTATTTTACTTTTTCGCCCTGTTCATTTTCAACAATGACTGTTTGGCCAATTTCCGTGACTTTCATCACTTTACCATCTTCGATTATGATTCCTCGTTTTCCGTTGATAGTAACTGGGCGGTTGTCTTTACCTATACGAAATGTCTTCTGAACTCCTTGATAGGCGTTGTAAAGCCTTCCTAAATCGGTACGCCAGTCCACGACAACAAGTTCCCCGTCCCTTTCGACTCCCTTTTTCCCAATATAAATCGTCTCTGCACCAAATTCGTCCTCAAAATCTAAACGACCAAAATAAGGATTTTGTTGTATATCCTTAAGCTTTTTTACTTCCTTTTTGGCATACTCTATAAGTTGCGCCTCAACAACATCATTAGCTATTGATTTAGCTTTCTGTTTTTTATCCACAATTAGCTCTTCAATAACCGAAATAGTCCAATCTAGACGTTTTTGTTCTTTTTTTACTATATCCTGCATATGCATCCCACCGTTTTTTTATCTAATGGAAGTACAGTTTGAACACCGCCTTGATATGGAGGAAGAGGCATGATAGGCTCAATACCCCTCGAAAAACTTTGTTATGGCTCCTTTCGAGTGAAATCATACCTCTGAAGGCTCCATGTCAAGACATCCCGAATTTTCCACTAACCAATTTTAGAGTAGCTCACCATTATATAATCGGAGTGGCTCAAAATTAAATTATCAAATACATACTCAAAATACCATTGAAATTATATCAAACTCCCAAATATAACGGTGTCGAATGTCGTCGATATATGATCAAAAATGCTATCTATCACTTTATATCTTCGCCCCAACCACCTCAAACGCCGAACGAATGCCCATTTTTTCGTACAGTTTTAGTTTGGTTTCGTGTTGTTGTTGCTGTAGTTGTTTGATTTGTTGGTCAAGCCGCTCTTGCTCTTGGAGATAGGATTTCATCATCTCCTGTTGCTCGCTTAAAGGTAGCATTGGAACCGGAATGTCTTCTAAGTCTTTTATGCTTAAAATCGATACGTTCGTTCCTACTTGCTTGCTTAGCAACAAATATTGCCCGACCGGACTTTCTAAAAACGTTTTTAAATAAAGCGGATCGATCGTTTTGTTTAAGCGAATGCCGATAAAGTTATGAGAAATCAACACTTTTCCTTCATGCGGTGGGATGACCGCTACTTTTATTCCCATGCCGCGGCTGGAAATAATGACATCGCCTTCTTGAACGAGATATGATTCGATTTTTGCATTGTTTTTAATTTCGTAGGAGGCGAGTTGCTCGATTAATAGCTCGCCGTTTTGGACATCCGATAATTTAATGACTTTATATTCCCCATTTTCCGTTTCCGCATCTTTGGCGGAAATGTTGATGCCACGGTAAAACGTACCAAGCTGCTTTAACGGCTGTACTTGCGTCGATTGTTTGATTCGCTCAAGATGGAATTTGACTTTCCCATACGGCTCGATTTCCAATTCGCTGCTTTGCAAATACCGGCTACTTAGTAAATTCGTTTCTTGAATGTCTTGCACCATAACAAATTGGCTTATTTCCTCGATTTCTAGCCCGTTATGGTAGATTTCCGCAATCTTACGAACGTGCTCTTCCCCGAGATACTTTCTTCTTCTCCCTCCTTCTGCGTACTCGTTTTCTGCGTTAATAAACAACACCTTGCCTTTTCTTTCGGCGGCTTTGTTTTTATTTAACACAAGTAAATTCGTTTGAACAGCTGTGTTGTCCAGCGGTACTGGCAAGGCAATGACTGCTTCAATGACGTCCGCAGCTAATAAATGTTCTCGTATCACCGCTTCAGGGCCGCCTCTAAACAGCGTTCCATTCGGGACAACAAGAACGGCTTTTCCCGTTTCATTTAACGAAGATAAGGCGTGTAACACAAACGCCATGTCGGCACTTGTTCGCGGCAACTTCCCGTATACAAAGCGATGGAACGGATCATGGATAATCGCTTCATAGTTCGTCATTTTCACCCCAAACGGGAAGTCCATCATCACATAATCAAATTTTTTCAGCTTGTTCCCTTCGACAAACGCCGGTTGTGTCAATGTATCTCCTTGCGCTAACTGAGCGTCCGTGCGACCGTGAAATAGTAAGCGTAATTTCCCAAGCGCCCACGCTTGCGGATGCATTTCCTGGCCATATAACGAAATGTCTAGATCGTTTCGCAAGGCGTAGTGGTGGGCGGCACATAATGTTCCAGCCAATCCAAACGTCCCGTCATAAAAACTTCCGCTTTGCATCTGCAACATTCGGATGCCAAGTTCATTGACGCTGCTAGGTGTGGAAACGATGCCTGTTGCATATGTATCCATATGACTGACACGCGCGAACAACACCTCCACAAATTCCGTCCATTGCTCTTTCGATAAGGCGAGCGAATGAACGCGAGAAAACAGACGATACAACGTGCTATCGCTGAACGAAATGGAAGAATAAAGTGGTTCATAGACGCCTTTCAAAAAAGGAATTCGCTCTTCCAATTCCGTTAACATTGCTTTTAACTTTTCCGCTAAAAACGCACCTTCTTTTAAAAGAAACTCTAAAGTAAGGGTAGTAGGCAGGTTGTACTGCTCTTTATGCAGTTCTAGAAATTTGACGCTTGCTGCGGATGTAATTATTTGGAGTGAATCACTGACAGTCGCCTCTTCCCGCAGCATCTCAAACAATGAAAATAATTCCTGTTCGTAGTTCACAAAAAAGACACCTCGCAATTATTTTTAGTTAGTAACTCAATTATCTTTTGTGGATAACTTCTATTAAAATAAACTCTATACAAAATATACATCAACAAAGAATAAGTAGTCAATACTTTTTTAGTAATTAAATTACTCATTATAAATAATAATGGGACAGCGCTAGCAGCACCGTCCCCCTACTTCCCCCCACCCCTCCTCTCAAAGTACACATGCAACCGATACTCGCAAATCTGTTGCGTCCATTCGTATAGCATGTGTTCGTCTTCTGGCGCGATGGAGAAGTTGAGCGAGAAGATGTTATTCGCAAACGAAACAAGCCCGTTGGAACTGCCGCTCCATTTCGTCATCGGCATTTTGGCGATGAGTTTGGCGACCTTTTGCTCGTCGTATTGCCATAAGCGCTTCGTTTCCCCGTCGGAGAAGTCGATGCGTTTTCGGTATTCTTTTTCCGTCAAATATTGATGGAAAAATGGGGCGGCTTCGGTTGGCGTGATTGGCAAATGCCAGTGCGACGGCCCGCGGTTTAGCATCGCCTGCAAGACGACCATTTTGTAGCTTTTTGTCATCACTGTTCGCTCGACTTCGATAAGCCATGATTCGTACTTTAAAAACACTTCTTTTTCCCGCTCGGACAATTCGTCCGCCCAGTAAAGAAAGCCGACGTACGATTTGAATTCGTCCCTGTATTCTTTTGCTTCACTTCGTCCATGCAAATGAAGTTCAAGATATGTCGGACGGCGGCCGAGCTGTTGTTTTACGTCGTAATAGTCTACTAATAATTTTTCTTTGCGTGGTTGGCGTTTTCTGCGCATTTCTTCTAATAAATGAACGACGCGAACATCAAAGTCGACGACACATCCGTCTGGAACAACAGGAACCATAGATTTTCGTTTTTTTCTCTCTTCTTTTTGCGTATCGAATAAGGCGAGTTTCACATCGGCGTTGCGATAGTTTCCGATTAAATCGATAATGACACAATACTGTTTGGCTGGATGGAGACGCAAGCCACGCCCAACTTGTTGAGTGAAAATCGTTAATGACTCGGTCGGACGAACGAATAATAGCGTATCAACCGCTGGAATATCGACGCCTTCGTTAAATAAATCGACGGTGAAAATCGCGTCTAATTCGCCTTTTTCGAGTAGTTCAATCGCTTTCGTGCGCGTAATATGTACTTGTTTTGAATGCAAACTCACCGTACGGTAGCCGTGTTCGTTAAAATAATTGGCCAAAAAATCCGCTTGGCGAATGGAAGAACAAAACACGAGCGTTTTCGTTTGCTTATATTTCTCCCAAGCTCGCAAAATATTTTCTGCCATTTCTGTGCGCAACTGCGCCTGTAACAATTGTTCTTCATCGTAGCGGTTGCCGCGCCAGGCGATTTTCGTATAGTCGGTGTCATCATACACGCCATAATACCGAAACGGCGCAAGCCAGCCGCGCTGTACTGCTTCGATAAAATCAATACGGTACGCCACATTCCCGTCACAGAGCGCATATACGTCTTTATAGTCGTTGCGATCAGGGGTTGCGGTAATGCCGAGTAAAAATTTCGGATGGAAATACGCAAGCACTCGTTCATATGACTTCGCCGCGGCATGATGAAATTCGTCAATGACAATGAGATCAAACGCGTTTTCCGCAAATATTTCTAAATGTTTTTTCATGCTTAGCGTAAAAATCGACGCAAAGACGACATCGGCTTGCCTTTCTTTTATTTTGCCGTCGTAAATGCCAAACGTCTTATCGGAAAGCACTTGCGCAAACGACCGCTTCGCTTGATGTAAAATTTCTTCGCGGTGCGCTACAAATAGCACTCTTTGAAACTTTCGGGCGAAAAAAGCAGCTAAATACGTTTTACCTAGCCCTGTTGCCATAACGACCATCGCGCGATCGTATCCTTCCGCATACGTTGCTTCTAGCTGGGCGAGTGCTTCCACTTGCGCAAAACGTGGTTGAATGACTCCGTATGATGCTTGTTCATCATGAATGACTTCCATCTTTTCTGTCATTGCAATAGGAATCGTCAATTCTACTTCCTCTAGCTTCGTCCATTGTCGCACGAGGTTCGTATGACGTTGATGATAAATAGCATATTGTTCTTCATACTGTTGTAATGTTTCGGCATTCACTTGCACCGTTTGTTCGGCGTAAAAAAGCGTTAAAAATTCATTCATTACTTCGGCAAAGACGTTTTCTTCCACGCATTTATGCACGCCGATATTCCATTCTACACCGCTCGTTAACGCTGAACGAGATAAATTGGACGAACCAATAATAAAATACCCATCATCTTCATTCTCAAACAAATATGCTTTCGGATGGAAAGAAACGCCGTCACTTTTCCATAACCGCACTTCAATGTTTGGATGGATCGTGATAAGCTCGCGCAGAGCCTCGGGTTGTGTGACATATAAATAATCGCCCGCACAAATTTTAATATCGGCTCCCCGCTCCGCTGCACGTTGGAGCGGTTCTTTTATGACCTCCACGCCCGACTTCATCACAAACGACGTTAAAATATAAATTGTTGAAGATGTTTCGATATACTCGTTTAGCTTTTCGATCAAATGACGTTTAATAAACTCGACTTTACTCATCGTGTACCTCAATTAAGAAAATTTTCTCTTTAAACCCTCCTCGTTGTTCCGCTTTCGATGCACGAATGGCTTCGACTTGTTCCATCGTTGCCCCGTGACATTCAGCAAGCGCATGAATAATTTCCAATAAATCAGCTAGCTCTTCCACCGCTGTAACATCATCTGATGCATTCATATATTCCTCTAATTCCTCAAACGCTTTTTTTCGCAGTTCTTGGCGATATTCCTCATCACTTAATGTTCGCGTTGTAAATGTCTTCCCTGCTTCTTCAATAATTTTAGGAATCAAATCTCGAACCAATTTATTATAAACAGGCATCGTATCCTCTCCTCTACTTTTTCTTCATCTGTTACATATTTTACTAGAATTTTTTCATATATAAAAGAATCATCATAAAAAAGGAAAAACCGAGGATTTCTCCCTCGGTTTTCAATACTCCCCCTCTAACAACTCCCGCAATTCTTTCACATATTCCTCTGATCCGGTGATGATCATGCGGTCGCCGATGCGCATTTCGGTGTCGCCGTGTGGAACGATCGATTCGTGCCCGCGGAAAATGCGGACGATGATGCAATCGCCTAGAAATGGGAATTGGCGGAGAAGCACACCGTGATAAGCCAAGTTGTTCATTTCGATTTCGTGAAGTGCGATATCTCGTTGTGTTAACATATGGACGACGTTTGGTGATTCGATAAACGCTTTTAACATCGCTCCTGCTGAGAGGGCGAGGGAAATCGTTTCGACGTCTATGCTTTTTAGTTGTTGAACAACCGATGGTGACTCTGCGAAGGCGATGACGCGCGGGGTTCCTTGCTCTTTTGCCCACGTTGCGATTTGGGCGTTCGTCTGTTCGTTACCTGTTAAAACGACGACAACGTCAGCTGTTAGTGCCTCATGTGCTTGTAACGTTTCGAATGAATAATCATCGATATCGACAATTGGGAAAATGTGTTCCGTTTGTTCAATTTTATCTTGGCGAATATGGTATAGCGTTGTTTCATATTCATCCGGAGACAAATCACGAACAGCTGCAAGCGTAAATTGATTTGTACCAATCAATTTGACCATCTTTTTTCGTTCTTCTTTTTCCACGCGATACAGCTTTTTAAACATAATCGGTGAAACGACGCTCGTGAGCACAGCGACTAAAATCAAGGCGCCTTTCATATTTTCGTCAATCATCCCCATTCGCTCTGCGATCGTTGCCGCTGCGATAACAAGCGACAAAGTAGAAACGAGTAGAAACCCTGCCGCAAGCGTTGTATTGCGATCATACCAAATGCGCAATATGTACACCGGAACGACTTTAGAAATGACAAGTGCAACAAATAAAAGTGGAATAAGCAATAAAATATCGAATTGCGTAAACAATGGCCGAAGATCTAAATTGACACCGACCATTACAAAGAAAATCGGGATAAAAAAGCCGTAACCGAACGAATCGAGCTTATGAACGAAATCTTGATTTGGCGCCAGTAAAGAAACGAGAACACCGGCAAGAAACGCACCTAAAATATTTTCCGCACCAAGCGTTTCCGATAGCGCGACGAGAACGATAATCAACGCAAATACAGCGCGCGTGCCAATTTGAATCGTCCCTTTTGCCATCGTTTCGATAAACGAACGCTTTTTAAAATATTTACCTGCAAAGTAAAAAATAACACCAACAAGAAACAATCCAAGCAACAACCATACATTTCCGTGACTCGGATCATGCATCGATACAAATACAGCTAAAAGAACCATTGTTACTAAGTCCGCAATAACCGCAATTAATAAAATCGTTTGTCCAATCGTTGTTTTCATGAGTTGGGCATCTTTCAATGTTGGAACGACGACACCAAGCGAGATCGTTGAAATAATAAGCGTCATTAAAAAGGCGTTATCGATATAACCGAGCCAAACGAACATGTACGAAAGAGCGAGCGAAACGAGAAAAATGCCGAAAAATACAATAGAAGCGACGAAAAACGCATTTGGCTCTTTTTCTTCCTTCCCCTTCTTTTTGTTCGCAAAGGCAGAAAAATCGATTTCTAACCCACTTAAAAACATTAAAAACAAAAATCCTAATGTCGATAACGTCTCTAACCACATATCTTGTTCAACAATATTGAATCCCGTTTTTCCGATGATAATCCCTACAATAATTTCCGCCACAACGACAGGAATCATGTGCAGGCGAAAACGGTGCAATAAAAGTGGCGTAAGGAAAGCGGCAACAAGAACGATAACTAATGATGAAAGCGATGCATGCATCCTTCATTCCCCCTTCCAATCTTTTCACCCATTATATAAGTTTGTGAGCAAAGTTACAATTTTTTCGCATAAACGGGGCAAGATAAGAAAAAAGAAAGGAAGATGTATGATGAAACTTCACGGATTTAACAACTTAACGAAATCGCTTAGCTTTAATATGTACGATATTTGTTACACGACAAGCGCAAGCGAGCAGGAAGCATATATTGCATACATTGACGAAGTGTATAATGCCGATCGATTGACGAGTATTTTAAAAAATGTAGCCGATATGATCGGGGCGCATATTTTAAATGTCGCCAAACAAGATTACGTGCCTCAAGGGGCAAGTGTAACGATGCTTATTTCAGAAGGACCGATTGAAGTACCAAAAGAACAACCGCCTGTACCACAAGCGGTCGTTTGTGCGCTCGACAAAAGCCATATTACAGTACATACATATCCCGAATATCATCCGAACGATGGAATTAGCACGTTTCGGGCTGATATCGATGTCGCCACGTGTGGAGAAATTTCACCGTTAAAGGCGCTTGATTATTTAATTCGTTCATTTGAAACCGATATTATGATTATCGACTATCGTGTGCGCGGATTTACACGCGATATTTCTGGGAAAAAGTTATTTATTGATCACGATATTACATCGATTCAAAACTACATTCCTAACGACATTCGCAAACAATACGACATGATTGATGTAAACGTGTATCAAGAACATATTTTCCATACGAAGTGCAAATTGCGTGAGTTTGATTTAGATAGCTATTTGTTTGAGCTGTCAAAAGATCAACTGACTAAAGAAGAAATAGAAACCATTACACAAAAATTGCGCATCGAAATGGATGAAATTTTTTACGGAAAAAATATGACACCACCTAAGTGATGTCAATAAAAATGCAATGATATGTTGCGCGAATCAGTCCTTGTTCCGAAAAACGTTGTTCATATTCATGCATCATTGTTTTGAATACAGATGGTCGTTGGCAATAGCGACCCGACGTGCTATTTGTTGCACCGATGTGACGAAGTGATAAGAAGAAGTCACGTACAGATGGAAAATATTCAACTTCAAACTGTTCGTGTCCACGCGCTCGAATATGCATAGCGAGCCACTCGGAAAACGTCGGAAACGATGGGCCGATGCGAAGCGGCTCGTCAATTTGTTGAATGGCGAGCGCATACGCAAATGAGGTGTGCAACTCGTGAAACGTTCGGTCGCCAAATGTTGAAAAAAGAAGTTGTCCTCTTTCGTTTCGTTGTTTGGCGAGTTTGGCGATCGTTTGTTTTGGAGTCATAAGCCATTGAAACGTCGCGTTAGAAATAATGAGATCGTACGTTTCATGTAACTCAGCTTCTTCAATGTCTGCGCACAGCCATGTAATTGGTGCATCATTTAGCCTTTGTTTCGCTTTTTCAATCATGCCTGGAGCGATATCAACTGCTGTAAGTTTTGCCTGCGGATAAGCGTCATGTAACAGTTTCGTTAAATATCCCGTACCACAGCCAATTTCTAAAATCGTTTTAGGTGGATGATCGATGCGTTTTATTAATTCATGGGCCATCTTTTTTTGGACGTTCGCAAACTGATCGTATGTCGTTGCTCGTTCGCTAAATCGTTTTTGCATCAATTGTTTATCAATCATTTTTTCCACCGCCTAACCACGTTTGAATGTAATGGGCACACGTGCTTGGCTGTGTGACGTGCGGGGCGTGCCCGACATTTGGCATAAGCATGAACGTACAATGATTGGTTCGTTCATATACATATTGAGCGGCTTGCGGTGGACAAATGCGATCACGCTCTCCATGAATGAGTAGGAGTGGTACATCGATTTGTTGTAACTGATCCCGTACGTCTATCGTTAATAAGTAATCTAATCCTAGCAACAAGTCTGGGATATGATGATGCATATAACGGAACGGTTGCGCTTCTTCCTCGCCCCATAACATATCAATAAATGATTGTATTGTTTTTTCCGGTTGGCGCATTAATTGTGTCTTCATTCGTTCCACAACGCGTGCATGCCAGCCGATCGGATAATCGTCTGTCATCGTAAACCGGCTCGTCCCTCCGATGCATACGAGCGCTTGCACATGTTCATGCATAGCGAGCTGTAAAGCAACGAGCGAGCCAAGCGACCAACCGATCACAATCGACGGGACGGTTAAAGCGTCTTTTGCTTTCGCTAAAAAATGATTAACATCATGCATATGCTCCCATGCGACGACGGTAACATGGCTTGGCTGAAGAGCTTGAATAAGCGGGGTAAACACTTCTCCTTTCATTCCCCATCCCGGCAATAACAATATGTTCATACGATCAGCCCCATTTCTTTTCCGACTGCGGTAATTTCAGCAAGCGCCCAATCGAGTTGCTCTTTTGTCATCGTCGCCATAAGTGAGAAACGAAGGCGCGCCGTGCCGTCTGGTACCGTTGGTGGACGAATCGCAACCGCAACAATGCCACGTTCACGCAAGCGGACGCTAAAAGCAAGCGCTCGTTCGTTATCGCCAACGATAATTGGCACAATATGCGTCGTGCTTTGACCAATATCGAATCCCGCCTGTTGCAGATGCGTGCGAAAATAATCACTTAACGCATGTAAATGATGGCGCAATGATCGTTCTTGTTGTACGATCTCAATAGCTGTACAAATGGTGCCGAGCACGCTTGGAGGTAATGCGGTTGTGAAAATAAATGGACGCATCGTATTAATGAAATAATCAATAACGACTCGCTTTCCCGCCACATATGCCCCGTATGCGCCGAGCGCTTTACTGAACGTTCCCATATGTACGTCAATCTGTTCAGCAATCTCGTGTTCGTGAGCCATTCCTTGCCCTTTTTCTCCATATATACCGCTCGCATGTGCTTCATCAACGACAAGCATCGCACCGTATGTTTCTTTTAACGCGACGAGTTCGCGTAGCGGGGCAACGTCCCCGTCCATGCTGAAAATCGTGTCCGTCACAATAATTTTTCGTTTATGTCTTTCGGCTTTTTTTAATAGCGTTTCTAAATGATCCACGTCCGCATGGCGATAGCGTTTCACTTCCGCTCGGCTTAAAATCGCACCATCTACAATGCTGGCATGGTTCCATTTATCGCTAAAAATGACCGCATCCCGTCCTGCTAGGGAAGAAAGAATGCCGACGTTTGCTGTGTATCCGCTATTGACGATGAGTGCAGCTTCACACCCTTTCCAACGAACGAGCGCATCTTCTGCTTGTTCATATAGCGGATGGTTGCCAACAACAAGGCGTGAAGCCGTTGCTCCTACACCGTATCGTCTTGTGGCTTCCATGCTAGCGTGAATAAGCCGTTCGTCATGTGCAAAACCTAAATAGTTATTCGATGAAAAATTAAATAAGTGACGGCCATCGATATGTATAAAACATCCGTCGCTTTCTGCCTGAATCAACGTTCGTTTTTGCGCTTTTTCCGCAAGTTGTTCGATATGTATTTGCAATTCCTCCCACAACATACCTCTCCCCTTTTTGTAAACCTATAAAAAATAAAAGTTTACATTTATCGTATCATACGTTTATTTCTTTTTCCATAATAAATAAACAAAATAAGGAGCACCGATGATCGACACGATGACACCAGCAGGGAGGCCATCTGGTTCAATTAAATTGCGCCCAATCGTATCAGCAAGCAACAATAACGCACCACCCATCAGCATCGTCACAGGTAAACTTAACTCGTTTCGAGGACCAACAAGCGCCCGAGCAATATGTGGGGCCATTAAACCGACAAATGCGATACCGCCGGTGACGGAAACGGCCGATGCGGCAAGCGCCACCGCCGTCAATAGTAAAACGAGTCGTTCACGATCGAGCGATACGCCGATGCCAATGGCCACAGGATCATTCAATTGCAAAGCATTCAAGCGATGAGCTTTATATAAAACGAACGGAACGAGAATGATGAGCCACGGCAACAATGCGAGAACGAACGCCCAATCGAGCCCCCAAATACCTCCGGCTAACCATTTTGCAATAAAATCGACTCTCGTACGATCGGCTCCTGAAATAAGAACGATCATCAATCCCGAAAACGCCGTAGCAAAACCGATTCCAATTAACACGAGCCGAATCGGTTGAAGTCCTATTTGTTTATTGTACGACAACGTATAGATGAGAATCGCTGTAAGTAGCGCGCTGCAAAAAGCGACGAGCGGAATAAGGTAAGCAAATGATTGTGCTTGAATCGGAACAAATAAAAAGAACAAGGCGACACCAACACCTGCGCCCGCATTTATACCGATAACACCTGGATCGGCTAAGTCATTGCGCATCACAACTTGTAAAATGGCACCAGACAATGCTAATGCCACACCTGCAAGCAACGTAATAACGATGCGTGGCAAACGAATCGAAAACAAAATGAATTGCTCTTTAAACGTCCCGTCACCTAAAAGCACCGGAATGAGACGGTCGAAAGATAAAGAAGAATAGCCTGTTCCCATGCTGATGATCGTTATGAAGCAGATGAATATGAAAAGAACGAGCAAAATTATACGCTGTTTTTTTCGTAGCGGTGCAATCATAATCCTTTTTCCCCCTTACGCACGATGAAAAGAAAAAATGGAAGCCCCATGACAGCCACAACCGCGACGACGGGTGTTTCATATGGTGCGTGAATCATTCGTGCAATCGTATCGGCAAATAACATAAATGTCGCACCTCCGATCGCACTCATTGGCAAAATAAATCGATAATCCGTTCCAACAAACGAACGGACAAGATGTGGAATCATTAAACCGACAAATGCTAAATTGCCAACGAGCGCAACAGACGCACCAGCTAAAACGATGACGACGAAAAAGAGAATTGCTTTGACGCGCGTCAGTTGTTGGCCAAGCCCGACTGCTACTTCTTCGCTCATACTTAAAATTGTTAATTGACGACTTTGCCAAAAAGCGATAAGCATAGCCAAACAAATAAAAGGGGTAACGATTTTTAATTCGTGCCATGTCGTTCCCATCATACCGCCAGCTGTCCACATCGATACGTCTTTCGATACTTTATACAGAAGTCCGATCCCTTCTGCGACGGCGTATAAAAAAGTAGAAATGGCTGCACCAGCTAGGACGATCCGAAACGGTGAAAATTGTTTACCGCCCGCGCTAAAAACGAGCAAGCCTCCGAACGCAGCACCAGCAAAACAAGCGAGCACCGTTTGTATATAGTTTGTAGAAGGAAAAAAAGCAAACACGATCGCTAAAGCCGCATTCGCTCCTGCCGTTAGTCCAATAAGTCCCGGATCTGCAAGTGGGTTGCGCGTCATCCCTTGCATAATGGCTCCAGCAACGGCTAACGCTGCACCGACAACAACCGCGGCTACTTCACGCGGCAGGCGCACTTCGTGAATCATCGTTGCTATTTTGTTTGTTTCTGGCGCTGTGATCGCTAGCCAGACGTCTTTTATTGTCGTATCCGCCGCTCCGATCACAATGGCACAAACGAATGTCGTAATCAATAAAGTGAAAGCAAGTACAAATTTTTTCAGCATACGCATCCTCTCTTTTCTATTTACATAAAGAAAGAGGAATTCACGACGAACTCCTCTTTCTTTATATTACTCACCTAAAAAGTGCTTTTTGAAAAATTCAAGCTGATATTCTAATGTAATTGGGTCGTTAAAGTAAAATTCTTTCGCATTCGCTTCAAAAACACGATTATTTTTTACAGCCGGAATGTTTTTATATGTTTCTGTTTCTGTAAATGAAAGGTCACCATCTGCGTTTTTGCTGAAGATGACATAGTCTCCAGCAAATTGCGGAAGCACTTCAAGGGAAATCGCATAGTATCCGTCTTTCAATGCATGTTCTTCAACTGCTTTCGGCATTTTTAATTTCATTTCTTGATATAAAATTTCTGTACCACGACCCCAGTTATTGCCGAATACGTACAATTGCTTATCGAAGTTTTCAATGACCGAAACGGTTGCATTTTCACCAATTTTCGCACGAATTTCTTCGCCGGCTTGTTGAGCGCGCTTTTTAAAGTCATCGATCCATTGTTTCGCTTCTTCTTCTTTATTTAATAGTTTTCCAATTTCCAAATGTTGTGTTAAGTAATCCACTTTTCCGTACGTGTACGTGACGGTTGGGGCAATTTCTTTTAATTTATCTAAGTTTTTATTTGTTGACGCTGCAATAATTAAATCTGGCTCAAGCTCGATAATTTGTTCCAAACTTTCATCTGTTACTTCCTTTGCATCTTTCAAATACGGCTCATAACGAGGGTTCATTTTCGCCCAAGAGTCAACCCCAACAATCGGTACATCGAGCGCCATGACACTACCTGCTAAAAAGGAAGATAAAACGACAACGCGCTTCGGATTCGTAGGCACTTCGACTGGACCTGTTTCAGATTGATATGTCATTGTTTTTGGCTCGTTTGCTTCTTTTGCTTCCTTTTCTTGTTCTTTTTCAGCTGCTTGATTACCGCACGCACTCAAGATGAGCACGAACAAAAGTAGAATGGACATCATTCGCTTCTTCAACATGTTCTGCATCTCCTTTTATTAAATGGTATGTGATACACATCGGTTTGTTTGTTCGAGGGTCACGGCCAATTTCTGCGTCGATATGAAACACTTTTCGTAATACGTCGCGCGTCATCACTTGTTCGCACGTTCCTGCTTGAACGATTTTTCCGTCTTTCATCGCGATCATATAATCTGCAAAGCGTGCTGCTTGATTTAAATCATGCAACACCATAATGATCGTGCGCTTTTGTTCGCGGTTTAAACGTTGCAACAATTCGAGCACTTCTAATTGATGCGCCATATCTAAATATGTTGTCGGTTCATCTAAAAAAATGATATCGGTCTCTTGCGCAAGCGCCATCGCAATCCAGACGCGTTGTCTTTGACCACCTGATAGCGAGTCAACGGAGCGATGTTTAAATTCGATCGTTCCGGTCACTTCAAGCGCCCAATCGATGACTTCATAGTCGCGCTTCGTTAGCCGACCGAATCCTTTTTGGTATGGGAACCGTCCGTAAGAAACGAGCTCACCAACCGTCAATCCCCCCGGACTTTCTGGCGTTTGCGGTAAAATGGCCATTTTTTGTGCTAACAATTTCGTATGCTCTTGCGAAATTTGTTTTCCATCTAAAATGACCGCTCCTTCTTGATGGCGAATGATGCGTGTCATCGCTTTTAACAACGTCGATTTCCCGCAACCGTTTGGTCCGATAATCGTCGTTATTTTTTCATCTGGAATATGTACAGTTAACCGATCAACAATGACGCGTTCTCCATATCCGATCGAAAGTTGCTCTGTATACAACCGCGACATATGTTTACCCCCTCGAACATGTAGTCAACTAATCGGTATTGAGAATTAATATCAATACACATTGTAATTTACATGAATTGATTATCATTGTCAATGATTTTTTATAAAAGAACCAACTTCAATCGTGCGGAAGTTGGTTTTCGATATATAATGTTGTAAAAAGATCGGCAGGCACAGGCTTACCGAGGACGTATCCTTGAATTTCATCGCATTGTAACGAGCGAAGAATGTTAAGTTGTTGCAACGTCTCTACCCCTTCAGCAATAACACGTAGTTTTAAGTTTTTCGCAAGAACGATAATCGCTTTAACAACAGCGACGTCTTCTTTTTCTTCTGTTATGCCATCGATAAATGGTTTTGCAATTTTTAACCGATCAATCGGAAATTTACGCAAGTAACTAAGCGACGAATACCCTGTACCGAAATCGTCAATTGAAATGTGAACACCGAGTTGTTTCAATTGTTGTAATTTTTGAATCGTATACTGCTCATTAAATACAGCAACTCCTTCTGTAATTTCTAAATCGAGCTGATCTGGTAGCAATTGTGTTTGTTGTAAAACAGCACGAATATGTTCGACAAAATTTTCTTTTAAAAATTGTTTTGGGGAAATATTTACGCTCATACGCAACGATCGTCCATGTCGTTCGTTCCATATTTGTATTTGTCGACATGCTTCTTCAATCACCCATTCACCTATCGCGATAATTTGTCCCGTTTCTTCTGCAATCGGAATGAACATAGCTGGCGAAATCACGCCAAGCTTTGGGTGAATCCAACGAATAAGCGCCTCCATTCCGATTAACTCTCCTGTTTGTACATCAAATTGCGGTTGATAAAATAATGTGAATTGCTTGTTGTCGATCGCCTCATGAAGCGCAGTTTCAATCATCGTTTTTTGTAACACGACGCGATCCATTTCACCGTTAAAAAATTGATATTGATTTTTCCCTTGCTCTTTCGCACGATACAGCGCAATATCAGCATGTTTCATTAGCGTATCCACTGTTTCCCCATCGTACGGATATACTGCCACACCGACACTAAGCGAAATACGTATATCTAAATGTCGAATAGCGACAGGTTGTTGACTAATCGAGACGAGGCGATGAACAAAATGACGGAGTTCATCTACATGTTTAAACGGAGTAAAAATAATTGTAAATTCGTCCCCACCTTGTCGAGCAATGAAATCGGTTGGGCGAACGGTTTCTTTTAACAATCGTCCAACTTGGACAATTAATTCATCCCCAATTTGATGTCCGAAATAGTCATTAATTTGTTTAAAACGATCAATGTCGATAAAAATAACGGCAAAATAATGTTGTTGTTTTGCGCGAATTAATTCTTGCTCAAGCTTCACCACAAATGCTCGGCGATTGAAAAGCCCTGTTAAAAAATCATGATTAGCTTCATAAGTGAGCTGTTCGTTTAACTTCATTAGCTCACTTGTGCGTTTCGCTATCTTTTGTTCTAAATTGTCGTTTAATGTTTGAAGTTGTTGTAATAGCTGTCGGTTCTCTTTTAACATCATCCATTGACGCAGAAAAATACATCCGACCGCAAAAACAAGACATGTTATGACAATGCGGTCATTCGGATAAATAAAAGGGGCACATAGTAAAAGAAGAAAACATACATATGGGAACATAATTTTGATGGCGGAAGGTTGTTCGCTTTTTTGAAACGTCAAATGCCCATCTTTTGCATAGTAACCTGACAGTCCAATCATAAGCAAACTGAAAATCCATAACGGATCTAGCCATGAATTCGATTCATAATTGAATTGCACCATTTGTATGAAATAAACTGTATCTGTAAACACAAACAATCCGACACCGACCATATTCCATAGCCAAATGCGACGAACATTGGTCACAAAAAAAAGATGGAGAAGCAAAAACAACATAACAAGGTCTAAAAGCGGATAGGCAACTAAAACGGAAATGTATAAAATGCTCTCTTCTAAACGAATCATTGGCTCAACGATATAGATCCAACTATATGCCATCATGACACACATTACGATCGTAACATCTAACAATGACTGCCATACGACAACTAATTTACGTTGCTGCATGATGACATATAGCAACGCGATGATATACGCGAACGAATACAAAAGATAAAACACATCTGCGAAACTCGGAAAAGGCGGTTCTGTTTGAAACATCCATTCATATATGCGATAAATCATTTCAGCGATAAAATAACAAATCGAACCAATGGTCATCCATTTCCAAAATGTACGTTCATTTGTTTTCATACGAATAGAAGCTCTCCATAACAAAATGATCGCAAAAAGTATACCACCTAATGAAAAGAACGAACCAACCACCACTTCTATTTTCCCAAACATAACGAATAGTGCTACGTAATACATCATCACGTAGACGAAAACAACCCACTGCACGTATCTCCCTCCTTCCCCCCCCATCATATGCATGAAATAAAGAAACGACTAGGACAACTATCTGTCTTGTAAAATTGTTTTTCTTTTTATTGTTCATTTAGAACATTGTTTAATAAAAATAAAGAGAGCATAAATCAAGCGGTTTTCGACTAGGAAAACCGCTTCAATATGCGCGCAAGATTGCGGGCTTTCGTATATAAAAGAGCATGTGCTAATTGCATACATTGTTCTACTGTCATCGGTTTGGTTGCAATCGCATCACAAGTAACGAAATATTCATATAGTTTTTCAAACCCGTTACCGAGGCTACCGGACAATAAAAAAGCAGGAACATCATATTGTTTGGCCAATTGCCCAACATAAAACGGAACTTTTCCATATAGCGTTTGTGCATCACTTTGTCCTTCGCCTGTAATAACGATGTGCGCTCGTTTTATTTTTTCTGGCAGTTGCACCATTTCCCCAACAAGTTTTGCTCCAGAAATGAATGTCCCTCCAAGCAATAAAAAGGCAAAACCTAAGCCGCCTGCTGCTCCCGCTCCTGGCATATGTGCATATGAACGACCGATTTGCTGTTCGATTGTTTTTGCATACGTATATAGCCATGTATCTAACAGACGAACCGTTTCACGATCCGCTCCTTTTTGCGGTCCGAATATGTAAGATGCTCCGCGCTCTCCATAAAGCGGGTTATCGACATCACATGCAACAAGAAACTCGCTTTCGTATACACGTCGATCAACGGATGTCATATCGACATAGGCAATATGGGGCAAAGAAGACGGTATGGGGGGCAAATGTTCCCCTTTCTCATTCGTAAACGTTGCTCCAAGCGCACATAACATGCCGAAACCACCGTCATTTGTACTACTTCCGCCAAGTCCGATGACGAAACGGCGATACCCCGCATCAAGTGCTGCCGCGATCACTTCGCCCACACCATACGTGGTCGTATGAAGTGGGTTTCGCTTTTCATTCGGAACGAGTGGCAAGCCGATTACTTGGGCCACTTCAATGACAGCTGTATCGTGAACAACACCATATGCCGTTTGTCGCGTTTCAAAAAGAGGACCATGGGCTGTCACATACCGAACAGAACCGTTCGTTGCAGAAACGATCGCTCCCATCGTTCCTTCTCCCCCATCTGCCATCGGAACCGTAATGACAGTCGCTTCTGGGTACTCATGTTGAAACGCTTCTTTTATAATTGTGCATACTTCGTTCGCTAATAAACTTCCTTTAAACGAATCTGGCGCAAGAACAACATTCATCCGCTCACAACCTTTTTTAATCTATTTTTTCCGTCTTGTCGAGCAAACAAAACGGTCATGATCGTTCCACGTTCGCGCGAAAACGGCGCGCTTGTTACCATTCGTTCATAATCGCGATAAGGTGAACGATACAAATCAAATAAAAACGTTGTCTCATCAACCGAATCGATAAATACAATTTCCGCAAACCATTCCCCATTTACATACGAAAGTGGTGAGCCGTCTTTTCTTTCAAGCGAAATAAGCTTTTTCTCCCCATCTATTTCATAAAAAGCGACGCCAACATCATCCCCTGCACAAAAGCCAATAATCGGCTCGTTCGTTGTAAACGTAAGCGTCTCCCCTTTCACTTGCACATCAACTGTTCGTTCATAAGCACAAATAAATAGTCCTTCAATATAAAATAATTGTTGGTCACCACATTCCATAGGTCATTCCCTTTCTCGTTATGTTCCTTCCTTAATCATAATACAGGCGAAAATGTTTTCACAACATCCTTCGTTTTGTTAAAATGAGAGTATGCTTTACAACGAGGAGGAGTTGTTATGTTAGAAAAAAAGTTACAAAAATATGCTGAACTCGCTGTACGTGTTGGGGTTAACATTCAACCTGGACAAACGTTGTTTATTAACGCTCCGTTACCGTCTGCCCCACTTGTGCGCGAAATTGCTAAAAAAGCGTACGAAGCGGGGGCAAAACATGTGCATGTCGAGTGGAGCGATGAAGAAATCACGTACATAAAATTTAAACACGCACCAGAAGAAGCGCTTCATGAATACCCGTCTTGGCTTGCGAAAGGACGCGAGGAAGTCGCTGAAAAAGGTGGAGCGTTTTTAAGTATTTATGCACCGAATCCAGACTTATTAAAAGATATTGATCCTGCGCGCGTTGCTGCGGCGACGAAAGCGGCAAGCATGGCGCTGCAACATTACCGTAGTCGCCTAATGGCCGATCATAACTGTTGGTCTTTAATTGCTGTGCCGACGCCAGCATGGGCGAAAAAAGTATTTCCGAATATGAATGAAGACGAAGCGATCGCAAAATTATGGGACGTCATTTTCCAAGTGACACGCGTAGATCAAGATGACCCGATTGCGGCATGGAAAACGCATAACGAAAAATTAGCTCGCATCGTTGATTATTTAAATAACAAACAATATAAACAACTCATTTATGACGGACCTGGAACGAATTTAACCGTCGAGTTGCCAGATGGTCATGTTTGGGCTGGTGGCGCTGCAAAAAGTACAGACGGCATCGTATTTAACCCAAATATGCCGACAGAAGAAGTGTTTACAATGCCACATAAAGATGGAACGAACGGCGTTGTGCGCAATACAAAACCGCTTAACTACGGTGGAAATATTATTGATGGCTTTACGCTGACATTTAAAGATGGCAAAGTCGTTGATTTTACAGCGGAAGTCGGTTACGATACATTGAAACATTTGCTCGATACAGACGAAGGCGCACGCCGACTAGGAGAAATTGCGCTCGTCCCGCATCGCTCCCCGATTTCTCAATCGAATCTTGTTTTTTATAATACGTTATTTGATGAAAATGCTGCCTCGCATTTAGCGCTCGGCAAAGCATATCCGACAAATATTGAAGGCGGAACGAATATGCGCACGGAGGAGTTGCTTGCACGTGGTGCGAACGATAGTTTAGTGCATGAAGATTTTATGATCGGTTCGCATGAATTAAACGTCGATGGGGTTACAAAAGACGGTGTGCGCGAACCGATTATGCGAAACGGTGAATGGGTCATTTCGATTTAAAAATGTTGCGGCGTTTGTCCGCAACATTTTTTTCGTTCGCATATATTGGCAAAGAGAGGAGGAGCGGACGATGATAAAACAATTTATTGCCAATAGCGGCATACTTATTGCTGGTTTTTATTTAATTAGCAAATTTTTCCCCTCAACGATTCATAAACAATCCTCTGTTTATATGCGTCTACTTGCAGGCGCTTGTTGCGGTTTATTAAGCATCGTGCTTATGTTTTTTTCCATTCCGCTTGGACATGGAGTCATTGCAGACTTGCGCCACGTTCCGCTCGTTGTCATTAGCTACTATGGTGGCATGCCGAGCGCTCTAGCGGCAGGTATCATCATGGGGGCAGGACGATTTTTATTCGGAAATATGTCCGCGTCAATCGTTTCTTTTTTTATTTCTGTTGCGATTGCGATCGGTTGTGGATTCATAAGTCGCTGGATGAAACGGCATATCATAACAACAACTTTTTGGATGAACACCTACAGCATGGCACTCATTTCATTTGCTTTGTTTGTTAATATCCCAGATCACGATATTTACACGCAAACGTTATTCACTTTTTGGCCTATCTCCATTATTGCGACATATGTCACTTCTAATATTTGTAAAGATATTCGCCAATCAAAAGAAATGTTGCAACATTATAAAGCATGGGCAACGACTGATTTTTTAACCGGGCTTTATAACGTGCGGCAGTTTCATACGTTATTGCGCGAAAACATCGCAAAAGCAAACGAACAACAAAGCTGTTTGGCGCTTATTTTATTTGATATTGACCGCTTTAAATACATTAATGACTCGTATGGACACGATGGCGGAGATGTTATTTTACGTCATCTCGGGGAACTCATTCGCTCGCTCGTCCCAAAAAACGGTTTCGCGTTTCGCAACGGCGGAGAAGAATTTTCAATTTTACTTCCAACTTGTGAGCGTGAAGCGATGACGTTTGCTGAACATATTCGAACAACGATTGAACAACATTCGTTTTTCGTGCAACAACAGACAGTGCATATTACGATTTCCATCGGTATTTCTGTTTTTCCAATGCTTGCAACAAATGAATCAGAGCTGTTTAAGCAAGCAGATATCGCTTTATACGAAGCGAAACAACAAGGACGAAATCGCACCGTTGTATATAAAAAGGAATACTTGCATGAAACGTAAAACTATACGACAATAAAAGTAAAAACAATTAAAGGAGCGACAAATATGAAACAACGGTCGAAGTTACTTATTAGCATCGTTGCGGCTGTTACATTGCTTTCCGCTTGCAACGAACAAACAACTGCGCCAGCAAAACAGCCTGTTGCAAATGAAGAGCAACAAAAAAAACAAGCACCGCTTGAATTGACACCTGTTGAAAGTACAAATCAACCGTTTACGATTTCATTATTACCGAAGTTTAGTTTAGAGGCAGAAGAGCCAGGAAAAGATGTCGTCATGCATGAAAGTGAGCAAGAGCAATGGATGCGCATTGAACTTTTGCCAAAAGAGGCGAAAGAGCAAATGGAAACGTACGCAAAAGAACGGGCTATGGCTGTCTCTGAGGAAGCTACTCCGTTTGAAGGGACATTGCCGTTTGAAGATGCTATTGTATACGAAGCATCTGTCGATAATAGTGTCGTATATATTATTGGCGTAACAGAAGATGCACCGATGTTTTTAACGGTGTTTACGAAAAAAGAAGATAATTGGCTTGACCGCTTTATGACGATGGCAAAAACGATTCAACAGACCGAAACGGAAACGAGTGAACAACCGAACGAATCATTTTTCACATACAAAAGTAGCAATCAGCCGTTTCAAGCAAACATTTTAAACGGTTATCAAGCCGAAGCGGTCGAACCGGGCAAAGATATGATTTTTCTCGACGAAGAAAAAGCATCGATGACAGTAGAACTTATTGATGATGGTGCGGACTGGTCGTTAATCGAGGAACAAGCAGAACAGTACGTAAAGGCAAGCAGTAAAGACGGCACAGTCGAAAAAGTAACGTGGACAAAAGGAACGCTTTTAAACGGAGCGGACGTATATAAAAGTGCCATTACAGATGGAGAAGTATATGTATTTGTTGTAAAGAGCGGAACGCCGATGCGACTCACCATTTTCGTTCAGCAAGCTGATGGGTTAGACCCGTTTTTGCAAATGGCAGAAACGATTAAACGTATTGACTGAGGAGGGTTTTCATGGAGCTATTAGAAGCATATCGATCATTATGGTCAAACCGTTCGTTGCCTGCCACAGAAAACAATGCAGAAACTGTCCTATACGATGCGATTCGCCGCGATTTATTAGATGAAATGACACATCCTCGTTTGAGAAAATCGCCTTACGAAAAATTTTCATTGGCGCTCAAGCGCATTGCGTCATCATCGCTCGATGCGAAACAACAATACGAACTCGTCCGTTTATACGTACAACAGCTTGAAAACTTGCCTTCCCGCTAAGGCAAGTTTTTTTGTATAACATCTCGTCATTTGCACAAAATACGTAGCGAATATAATACGAGGAGGTTTTTCGATGGATCCGTTTCGTTCATTAGATGTGATGCGACGAGATATAGAACGTATGTTTTCTAGCTTTCCTTCCCTTTTTTCGCACGTAGATGATGTGTTTCGTATGCCTCGCGTCGATGTGCATGAAAATGAAAAAGAAATGATTGTGACGTGCGACATTCCGGGGTTAGAGCGAAAAGAAGACGTCGATATTCATATCGATCATCAAACGTTATCGATTAGCGGACACGTGCGCCGACAACACGACGTACACGATGAACATATGCATCGGCAAGAGCGGTTTTATGGGCGATTTCATCGTACCATTCCCCTTCCCTCCCCTGCCGCACATGAACATGTACAAGCATCATATAAAAATGGTGTGCTTGAAATTCGTATTCCGAAAGCGCAGGCTGATGGAAAAAAACGAATTGACGTACAATTTCATTGACACCGGCACGATCGCCGGTGTTTTTTTGAAACTTTTATGCGGTTCACACGTATGTATGCATGAGGTGAAAGAAATGGATGACAAATCGTTTTTAATCGAGCAACTTCATCTTATTGAACAATGGGAAAAAGAACAAAAGCGCATTTGGTTTTGGGAAAAAATAAGCCGTTTGCCTTTTGTTTTACTTGATCGATTGACCCCGGCGTGGATACATAAAAAAATGGCGCAATTGCTTGATGAGCTTGGCCAATATATTCAAACAGGCGGACAATATTTAGTAAATAAAGAAACCGTTTTATCAACGTTTTATGGAGTGCCAACGCTACACGCTGTTCGTTCGATTCCTTTACAACGGATGAATGAAGCGTGTGAAACATTAATTGCGAAACGTAAAACGTTTGCGATGTATCAAGGGGCAACGACAGGATTGGGTGGGGCGTTTACGTTGCTTCTCGATGTTGCTGTCGTTTTAGGCACCGCTTTAAAAACGTTGCAAGAAATTGCGATCGTATACGGATTTGATCCACATGAAAAAGAAGAACGATTGTTTATCGTCAAATGTTTACAATTTGCGCTTGCTGACGTCGTTGGCAAGCAAGCGATATTAAATGAATGGACAGCAAAAAATGAACGACAAACGATGTCACAATTACAAGGATGGCGCGAAATCGTTTGGGCGTTTCGCGACCAGTACGGTTGGAAAAAGTTGTTTCAATCCGTTCCGATTGTAGGAATGTTATTTGGAGCATGGACAAATCAAACGATGATTCACGACATTGCTGAAGCAGGTGCAATGTTTTATCGTAAACGACGCATTATAGAAAGGTTGGAAGAAATAGAAAAGGCGGGAGCCCCCGCCTAACGTTACGCTTCATCGCAAGGAATGACGGCATCATGAAGCGCCATGTTTACTTGTTGTTCATATCGGTTTCGTTCTTCTTCTGTCCAATGAAAATATGACTGCATAAGTGCAATGACGGCATCTTTTATTTCGCGAACCGTATGAATGCCGAAAAAGAGCGCCCCGGTACGTCGAATGAAAAAGTCAAGCGGCGTAACGGTCATTTCGTGTTCGAGCGCATAGATGCACATCACATACCAATCGAGCGGTAGCGATACGTTATTAGGATCATACGTACGAGCTAATGCAAATAAACGATCGGCATTCGTACCGTATCGCTGCACGAGCTGTTTTGCTTCTTTTTCTGTAAACCCGTAAGCAAGCCCTTCAGTTACTTTTTCGGATAGAAACGTATGCCATCGGCTCGCACCACCGATGTCTCCACCAGAAATTGGTAAATGTTTCGTTTGGCAAGGCGGATACGCCCCATCTAACTGTTTAGCAATAAGGTCAACAACCGTTTCCGCCATTTTGCGATAGCCAGTTAACTTTCCTCCTGCAATCGTAATGAGACCAGACGGGGATTGCCAAACTTCGTCTTTGCGGGAAATTTCAGACGGATCTTTCCCTTCTTCATAAATGAGCGGACGAATTCCAGCCCAGCTTGATTCAATTTGTTGTTCCGTCAAATGAACGGACGGAAACATGTAATGAATGGCACGTAATAAATAGTCGCGATCTTCACGCGTCATTTTCGGATGAGCGCGGTCTCCTTCGTAAAACGTATCTGTTGTTCCCACGTACGTTTTTCCTTCACGCGGAATGGCAAATACCATCCGACCGTCAGGCGTATCAAAATATACCGCTTGCTTAAGCGGAAAATGTGCTTGGTCGATGACGATGTGTACGCCTTTTGTTAAACGCAATTTTTTTCCGACATGTGAGCCGTCTTTTTCACGCAGTACATCCACCCATGGACCTGCTGCATTCACTATTTTTTTCGCATAGATCGTAAATGTTTTTCCTGTCGTTTGCTCGCGACACATCACGCCATGGATGCGCCCGTTTTTATCGTACAAAAACGACTCCGCCTTCACGTAGTTGACAGCATGCGCCCCGCATTCTACTGCTTTTTTAATAACTTCAATCGTCAAACGTGCATCATCTGTGCGATACTCAACATAATACCCGCCACCGAGCAGTCCATCTTGTTTAATTAATGGTTCTTTTTGTAACGTTTCATGCGCGGATAACATCGTTCGCCGCTCTTCTTTTTTAACGCGTGCTAAATGATCATATACCCATAATCCAATCGACGTGCTCCATTTCCCGAACGTGCCGCCGCGATGAATCGGCAATAACATCCATTCCGGCGTCGTCACATGAGGACCGTTTTCATATACGATGGCTCGCTCTTTCCCGACTTCTGCAACCATTTTCACTTCAAACTGTTTTAAGTAACGTAAGCCCCCGTGAACGAGCTTCGTTGAACGACTCGATGTTCCAGCGGCGAAATCTTGCATCTCAATCAATGCTGTTTTCATGCCGCGCGTCGCTGCATCGAGCGCAATGCCACAGCCGGTAATTCCCCCGCCAATAATCAGCACATCGTACGTCGTTTGGCTCATTTCTTCTATCATTTGCAGTCGTCTTTTTGCTGAAAACATCATCATTCCCCCTTGTAAAAACAAAAAGAGACCAAAACAAGCACAATAAGTTTTACTCATTATGCATGTATGGTCTCTCTTCGTCTCTTGACATGTATGAACTTTAGTTTCATTGTATCATATGTGTGGAAAAAGGCAACTGTTTTGCACAAAAAGCCATTTGATGGCTGAACGTGGTTTACATAAGCTAATATTCATTCCTCTTTCTTTATATTTGTTGACGATTTTTTTCACATTTGGTCGTTCATTTTTCTTTCGTTTTCTTTGCACACGCTCTCTTCCTTTCTCATCTCTTTTACATATTTACGAACCACAACATAAAAGGTTTCGCGAACAATTTATTTTTTCCTGCATATATTACGAACAAACGTATGTCATAAGGAGTGATATTGATGAAAAAAGATTTGTCTCATATACTTGATTCATTTTTTGATGATCGATCATTGAAAAAACTGTTGCACACGCTTGATGAATATGTGCATCGTACATTTTCACCGATCTATATCCCGATCGATGTACGTGAAACGAATGAAGAATACGTCATTATCGCCCATCTTCCGAATGCGACACGCGATAGCGTCCATCTGCAGTTTATAGACAATACACGTCTATTGTTGTCGGTTATTTATGATGAGCAAATAGAAACGATTGATGATGAAAAGAAATTCGTTCAGCGCAAACGCACGTATGAACGAGCGACAAAATCGATTTTTCTTCCTTATCCTGTAAGTGAATCAGACATTCAAGCATCATTTCAAGATGGCAAACTGATCATTCGTCTTCCACAGAGAAAAACATTTATCCCCATCGAATAAATGCACGAAAAAACGCAAACGTTACAATTTAAACGTTTGCGTTAATCCTTTTACAAGACCGCTCATCTGGTTCATCACTTGCACCACCTGCCCCATCGTATTCATCATTTTTGTGATGTCATACGTTCCCTCTTTTGTTTTAAACTGCTCAAGCAAGCTTGGCGGTTTCGGGGCAGGAACGAATGGAGACATCGGCGGTACAAAAGGAGAAGCCGCTGGCGGAGCGAATGGAGACATCGATGGTGCAACAGGGGGAACGACTGGCTGAGTTGGAAACGACACCGGTTGAGAATAGTATGGATAATAGTTCACTGGTGGAATATGTGGCATTTGCATCGTAGGCCACGATTGATACATATGTTTTCATCTCCTTTCATTACATCGTATTCGCTTGAGGTAAAATGGTTCGTGACTAATCATGTCAATCGATGTCGGAATTCTCAATTTTTTGAATTTAGCATGTCGTCTTTTTTTATGTTATGATAAATGGAAAAGGGGGAGGGAATAATTATGACAATCATTGAATTAAAAAACAAATTTATTGCGACAAAGCAATATGAACCGATCGATGCGAACGAACTGCTTGATTTTGCGCGTCAACTTTACTTGCGCAACGAATTGCCACTCGGCGCATACCGCCATCTTGTTCGCGATTTAGAGGCGCTTGGAGCATACAAACCCGATGATGAGCGAGTCGAGCAATATTCAGGAAGCATTGAATGATTAGTTCCCTTTTGTGCCATGCTAAGTAAGACGTTAGCATGACAAAGGAGGCATCTGTGAAAATGGGTCGAGGTGTTCATTTTCATCATAAGAAAAAAGGGCATGAAAGCGAGAAGCCAAAACATGGCGAATCGGCACCATCGAAGCAACGTGAAGTAGTCGACTATGCCATTGACACCGTAGGAAATGGAGAGCATCGTCCAGTTACAATTGAGCGTGTGAAAGAATAAAGGTGGCACCATTTGCCACCTCTTTTATATTGCCGGAGCGAACGTATACGTTTCTTTTTTTTCAATTTGCTGTTCGATGTTGTCGAGTTGGCGTTCGATATGTTGTAAACGATCTTGTTGCATATCGTAATGCGTAGCCATTTGTTCTGCCGTACGCTCTTTTAATTTATTTTCTAACTGTTCAATTTCATCAAACAACTGTTGTAGTTGCATTTGAATATGCTCCATCCTCCAACTCCCCTTTCGTCCTTTGCCATACATATTCTCCATCCACTACCTCTTCCCTTCTCACTTGACAAAACTAGAAGAAATTCGGCAAACAAAGTGTTGTGTGTACAAAATTCGACAAATCGATGCGCATGTTTTTGACATGAGCGGTCAAAATAAAAAAGCGAAAGGAGGCATGGCGATGGCGAAAAAAGAGAAAAAGAAAAAGCAAAAACCGAAGCAAGAAGAAACGACAGGCTTCGGCGACAAAAAGCTAGAAGGCCCGGACCGTCCTTCTACATAAAAGAGACAGGGGATTACACTCCCCCTGTCTCTTTCTCTTCATTCATTTTATCTAACATAGAGATCGCATCAATTAAATGGTTATTAAAAATTTGTTTTGCAATGTGTAACAAATCGACAATCATTGGATCGCGCAATGAATAAATGACTCGATTACCATCTTTCGTTCCATACACAATGTTTTTTGAACGTAATACGCTCAGTTGTTGGGATACGGCAGATCCTTCTGCCCCGATCAACGTTTGTAGTTCGTTAACGTTTTTATCCCCTTCCGCTAATAGTTCTAAAATACGAATGCGCAATGGATGAGCTAAAGCCTTAAAAAACTCTGCCTTAAATTGCTGTAATTCTAGGTTCATTTGCTTCCTCCAACATATTCGGTTTTGAAATGGTTGACCATCTGTTCTTCTGACATATGGCATAACTGACGGCACTCTGAAAATGCATAATGTTTACAACCGAAACATTGCGTTCGATTAATGTGTGAGAAAGCTGCTTGAAGTGCCTCACCTGTATGTTCAAAAAAGTTTTCTGCGCCAATTGTATCATATAATCCAGATCTTTTTAACATCTCTTTCGGTTGTTGTTGTATACCAGAGATAAAAACAACTCCGCCTTTTGCTTGGAAAGGTTTAATTAAACTTGCTAAATTCGCTTCTCCTGTTTGATCTATATATGGCACTTTACCCATACGTAAAACAAGAACGCGTGGCGTGTGGTGTATTGTCGCCATAATCGATTGTTCAAACATTTGAGCCACACCGAAAAACAACGGGCCATCAATTGTATATATACTAATTTGTGGACAATCTCTCCCTTGTTCAACCATAGTTGGACTTACTTTTTTCTTTCGCTCATCTGGTAATACTTTTAGTACGCGAAATACATCTGTCATCCTTTTCGCGAACAACAGTACGGCTAAAATAAGTCCTACCTCCACCGCAATAGTCAAATTTACAAAAATGGTTAAAATAAATGTAATGACAAGTACAATGGAATCGGCTGATTTCATTTTTAGTACATGCATAAACTCTTTACGTTCACTCATATTCCAAGCGACAATCATTAAAATCGGCGCCATACTCGCTAACGGAATATGTGAGGCATACGGAGAAAAAATAAGTAAAATAATAAGGACGACAATACCATGAATCACACCGGACAATGGTGATGTTGCTCCGCTTTTAATATTCGTTGCTGTTCGTGCAATTGCACCCGTTGCAGGAATTCCACCAAAAAAAGGAGTGACTATATTAGCTATTCCTTGACCGATTAATTCACGATTGCTATGATGCTTTTCTCCTGTCATTCCATCAGCAACGACCGCCGATAACAAAGATTCAATCGCACCAAGCATCGCAATAACAAAAGCTGGTCTGATCATTTCATATATGTTCTCTAGTGTGAAATGAGGAACCGAAATATGCGGAAGTGTATTCGGAATTTCCCCATAAACAGAGCCGATGGTTGCGACTTTATTTTCGAATAAGAAAAAAGCAAATAAACTTGAAACAACTAAACTTAATAATGGGCTTGGAATTTTCGGTGCAACTTTTGGTGCAAATAAAAGAACGACAAGCCCGATGGATGCGATAATGACGCTATATATATTTACATCATTAAGATGCATCCATATTTCCTTCATATTGTCGACAAACGCTTCATGTTTTTTTACATTTAATCCTAAAAAATTAGGAATTTGTCCGGTAAAAATAATAACGGCAATTCCCGCTGTAAAGCCGATCGTCACAGGGCGCGGAATAAACTTAATCAATGAGCCTAGACGAAAAACCCCAAATAATACAAGCATAATGCCTGATAAAAAACCAGCAACAAGTAAATTTTCATATCCGTATGTTAATACAATACCTAATAAAATAGGAATAAATGCCCCAGTCGGTCCTCCAATTTGGTACTTGGATCCACCGAAAAGAGAAATAAGAATCCCTGCAACAATAGTTGTATAAATTCCATATTCTGGTTTTACACCTGAAGCAATCGCAAACGCCATCCCAAGGGGTAAAGCAATAACACCTACAATACATCCTGATAATAAATCTTTTTGAAAATGAGCCATGGTGTATCCATGAAACCGCTCCAAAAAATCACCCTCTTTATATATTCAAATTTTTGAATATACATATATACGAAATATTTATATCACTTTCTCACCTTCTTGTCAAAGCCTCTTTCTTTTTCTAATTTTCATGAAAATGACGAACGGACGAAACATATGGTATAATGTTGAACATTCAAGGGGGGATGATATGTTTAAATATCCGAATGGGCGAGCGTATGAAAAAAAAGAAAATGAACAGACGTTGCACGCCTCTGCTTCTGATACGTATGGGAATCGCGGAATGACGCTAGAGGCGGATTTAAATGAAACAAACGCCTACTACTTAGCTCAAGGTATTGCCGTCATTCATAAAAAGCCAACGCCAATACAAATTGTACGCGTCGATTATCCGAAACGGAGCGCTGCTGTCATTAAAGAAGCGTACTTTAAACAACCGTCCACGACGGACTATAATGGCATATACCGTGGGAAATACATTGACTTTGAAGCGAAGGAAACACGAAATCGTACATCGTTTCCGCTTCAAAATTTTCATGAACATCAAATCGAACATATGAAACAAGTGTTAGCCCACGGAGCGATTTGCTTCGTGATTTTGCGTTTCACGACATTCGATGAAACATATTTGTTCGATGCACATCACCTTCTTGAATATTGGGAGCGCAAGCAACAAGGGGGGCGCAAGTCGATGACAAAAGCGGAAGTGGAACGACATGGGCATCTCATTCCACTTGGCTATCACCCACGAATCGATTATATTCAAATTGTAGACAAACTATATTTTTAGAATAGGAGGAACGATATGGCGAATTATCGTTCACGAACAGAACGAAAACAAGCGGAACAAAAGAAACAACGTCCGCGTGAACGAGGGCGTTCGATGATGAAAAAAATTGTGCTTATTATGTTGCTCATAATGACAATCGGAATGTTTTCAGGCGTCGTTACATTTGCATGGATGATTAAAGATGCACCGCCACTTGATGAAACGTTGTTGCGAGATCCTTTGGCTTCGATTGTTTACGACGTCAACGGGCAAAAAGTAGTAGAACTCGGTCAACAAAAGCGCATTTATATATCGTATAACGATATTCCAAAAGTGCTCGAGGAAGCGGTGCTTGCAACAGAAGACGCCCGCTTTTATGAACATCACGGGTTTGATGTTGTGCGCTTTTTCGGTGCAGTGTTAGCGAACATTCGTGAAGGATTTGGTGCTGAAGGTGGAAGTACAATTACGCAACAAGTTGTCAAACTTTCCTTTTTAACACCTGAAAAAACGTTAAAACGGAAAGTGCAAGAATTATGGCTTGCGATTCGGTTAGAGCAAAAATATTCAAAGCATGAAATTTTAGAAATGTATTTAAACAAAATTTATTACTCGAGCCGATCATACGGTGTTGCTAAAGCGGCAGAGACGTACTTCGGAAAAAGCGATTTATCGCAATTAACGCTTCCTGAAGCGGCATTGCTCGCCGGCATTCCGCAAAGCCCGAACAACTACAATCCGTTTACGCATCCAGAAGCGGCCGAAAAGCGTCGCAATACGGTGCTATCGCTAATGGCGAAACATGGGTTTATTTCGAAAGAAGAAGCAGAAGAAGCAAAAAAAGTGCCTGTACAATCGCTATTAACAGAAAATAAACAACAAAGCGATATTCCGTATGACTCTTTTGTTGATCAAGTGATCGATGAAGTAACAGAAAAAACAGGGCTTGATGTGTTTACGGCTGGATTGCACATTTATACAACGTTAGATCCGAACGCTCAATCATATGTAGAGAATTTATTGAATTCCGATGAAGTCATTCGTACAAATAAAGCTGATTTTCAAGCTGGTATTGCGGTCGTAGATACGAAAACAGGCGAAATTCGGGCGCTTGGCGGCGGTCGGAAAAAAGAAGAAGGTGTCACGTTCGGATTTAACTATGCAACGGATACACGAAAACAGCCTGGTTCGACAATTAAACCAATTGTTGACTACGGTCCTGCAATCGAATATTTAAAATGGTCAACGTATCATCAACTAAAAGATGAACCGTATCAATATTCTGATGGAACACCGATTAAAAACTGGGACGGCAAATATGAAGGACAAATGTCGATGCGAACAGCACTTGCTCGTTCCCGAAACATCCCTGCCTTAAAAGCGCTTCAAGAAGTCGGTTTAGAGCGAGCAAAACAGTTTGCGAACAAGCTTGGCATGGGCTTTGAAGAAATGCATGAAGCATATGCGGTTGGTGGCGTCGGCAAAGGCGTCTCTCCACTCCAAATGGCCGGTGCATATAGCGCATTCGGAAACGGTGGCATTTACATTGAACCACATGCCGTAAAAAAAGTTGTGTTTCCAGACGGAACGGAGATGGATCTTCGTCCAGAACCAAAGGTGGCGATGAAAGACTATACGGCGTTTATGATTACCGATATGTTAAAAACGGTCGTTCAATCTGGAACAGGGACAGCAGCAAACGTGCCAGGACTTCATATTGCCGGAAAAACAGGAACGACGAACTACGATGAAAAAGATCGGCGCAAATACGGTCTTGCAAGAGGCGCTGTACCTGATAGCTGGTTTGTTGGCTATACGCCAAACTATACGGCTGCCATTTGGACAGGATTTAGTAAAAAAAGTAGCGAAGCATATTTATCTAGACCTGAACAACAATATGCGAAGCAGTTGTTTAAACGCGTCATTTCCCACGTCGATGACGGCAGTGGTGGCGATTTTAAACAACCGAAAAGCGTCGTGAAACTGGCGGTGAAAAAAGGAACGAATCCGCCGAAACTAGCAAATGAATATACGCCAGAAAATGAAATTACGTACGAATATTTCGTGCGCGGTTATGAAGAACCGACAGAAGTAGCTGAAGATAAGCCAGAAGTCGTCGAACCGGTAAAAGACTTACGAGCACAATACGATCCAGCGACACAAACGATTTCGTTATCGTGGTCATACACGATCGATCCTGAAAAAGATGTGTCGTTTGAAGTAAGACAGACAGTAGATGGTCGTAAACCGACCGTTATTGCAACAACAAAAGATTCACAACTAACCGTTGAGGCAAAAGAAGGTTCGGTGTACTTATTTGAAGTATACGTCGTCACAGCAGATGGCACACAAAGCGCACCTGCTACAGCACTTGTGCAAATTCCGAAAGAAGAACCGGAACAACCGAGTGAAAATGAATCACCGGAACAACCGGGAAACGGAGAAAGCCCGGAGACGCCAACAAACCCGACCGAGCCAAACCCAAGCAATCCAGAGACGCCAACAAATCCGAGCGATCCGGGAACACCAACAAACCCGACAAATCCAACAAATCCGAATAACAATTCATCAACAAACTCGTCGGGAACGAACAATCAACAACGAAATGGAAATAGCGGTGGAACAACGAATAATCAATAAGTAAGAAAAGAGACTGAGAACGCGCTCAGTCTCTTTTTTGTTGAGCCATTTGTTTATAAAATAGCTTCATAAGCTCGGTAAATAGTTCATCTAATTGGACGAAAGAATGGTGAAGAGTAGGACGGACGAAAATAAACGAAAGCCGATCCACAACATTTAACGGACGAAGCGGGAGCGACTGAACTTCCTTTTCCCATTCGTATACGTTGCTTACTGCTCGTTCATTGAGCCAATGTAACGCACATAAAAAGTAGCTTATTCCCCGAACGATCCCCTCTTTTGCTTCGTTCGCTTGACGCGCTGCAAACAATGGGGCGAGTTCACGCTTTTCTTCTTCCCAAAGTTGAAATATGGCAGGAAGCGACTGCTCTTTTTGTTGCCAAGGCTCTTCTTTTTGCGTTATATCGTAATAAAATGGCACGTGCTTCATCATCATCGGGAACGGTTGAAACGTATGGATATCATCAATGAAATCGGCCGAAAAAAAGAGCGGATGTTGAAACAATTTTGGAACGATCATTTACCTCTTCCCTTTCATCCGTTTTTTTCCTTCGCGACAAAGATGAAGCAATGGACAAACGTCACATTTTGGTGATTGCGCTTTACAATGATAGCGCCCAAAAAAAATAAGGCGATGATGGGTCACCGACCATTCTTCTTTCGGAATTTTTTTCATTAGCGTTTCTTCTACTTCTAGCACAGAATCTTTCCAACGACAAATGCCAAGTCGTTTGCTGACACGTTCGACATGCGTATCAACAGCAATCGCAGGAACACCGAATGCAACCGATACGACGACGTTCGCTGTTTTCCGTCCGACGCCTGGAAGCTTCATTAATTCATCGCGATTTTTTGGCACTTCTCCGCTATATTGTTCAATTAATATACGACATAGTTGTTGAATATTTTTCGCTTTATTCCGATATAGTCCGATCGAACGTATATCTTGTTGAAGCTCTTCTAGCGGAACAGAGACGTAATCTTCTGGTGTTTTATATTTTTCAAATAGTTGCTTCGTCACTTTATTAACGAGCGCATCAGTACATTGCGCCGATAATACAACAGCGATCAATAGCTCAAACGGATTGCGGTGAACGAGCTCACAATGCGCGTTTGGGAACATGTTTGCAATTTCATCTAAACAGTAGCGAATTTGTTGCTTCGTTAACATGTAACCATCCTTTCTACGACTGTTCAAGCCAATTATAAATCGGAACGGTTGGTTTATACGGTTGATCTTGTTTCACCTGGTTTTTTCGAAACTTTTTCGCATGTTGTTGCGCTTGCTCGATCGTTTTAATTCCGTTCTTTTTCCATTCGAATAAAATGCGATCAATGTAACGGAAATTTAGTTTTCCTGATAGTACAGCTTCACGTAACGCCGCTTTAATGATGATCGGATCGTGTTCATCTTGATCCATCCACATCGCTAACGTCTCGCATTCCATCGGGGAAAGTGGACGGCCAAATTCATGTTCAAAAACGGTGTACAATTGTTCTTCTTGCTCTTCTTCTTGTTTTTGTTCTTGAAAAACAGCACGAATAAGTTTTTCCCAAAGCGGATCGAGTGAATAGCATTCACTACGAATGTTATCATCCATTCGTTCTTCAATGGCTAAAAATCCTTTTTGCACAAGCTTGCGCAATTGTTGCATGCACATTTCAGATGAAATGGTCATGCGTGCAGCGATTTCATCTGGGGTTGGAAATGAAATGCCTTGTTCAAGAAACGAATGAATGTGTAACAGTAACATAAACTCTGTTTCATTTAACCCAAGCGTTTTATAGCTCGTTAACAATAACCTTGGAATTGCCACACTTCCTTCACGAAAAAAACGAATCATTTCATTATCCATGTCAAACACCTCACGCCCTATTATATCATAAAACAAATCCCCCATGTGAGCACGGGGGATTTCATCATTATGGGTATAAACGATTGAGTAAACGCGGAAACGGAATCGTTTCCCGAACATGTTCAACGCCACAAATCCAAGCAATTGTTCGTTCAAGTCCTAGTCCAAAACCTGAATGTGGCACAGAGCCGTATTGACGAAGTTCTAAATACCATTTATACGCATCGAGCGATAACTGATGTTCTTCTAACCGTTGTTTTAATAAATTATAGTCGTGAATACGCTCTGAACCGCCAATAATTTCACCATATCCTTCTGGAGCGATTAAATCCGCGCAAAGAACAACTTCTGGACGGTTTGGATCTGGCTGCATATAAAACGGCTTTAATGTCGTTGGATAATGTGTAATAAATACTGGTTTGTCAAAGCTTTCCGCAATGGCTGTTTCATGTGGCGCACCGAAGTCATCGCCCCATTGAATGTCGTCAAATCCTTTCTCATGAAGAAGTTGGATCGCCTCATCGTATGTGATGCGCGCAAATGGCGGTTTTACGTTTTCTAATTTAGACGTATCGCGTCCGAGCGTTTTCAGCTCGAGCTGACAATTTTTTAATACCGATTGCACAATATGGGATACGTATTGTTCTTGGACTTGTAAGTTATCTTCAAATTGATAAAACGCCATTTCCGGCTCGATCATCCAAAACTCAATTAAATGGCGGCGCGTTTTTGATTTTTCAGCACGAAACGTTGGACCGAATGAAAATACTTTCCCGAGCGCCATCGCTGCCGCTTCCATATATAGCTGGCCGCTTTGAGAAAGGTATGCATCTTCATCAAAATATTTTGTATGGAATAATTCCGTCGTTCCTTCTGGCGCACTTCCTGTTAAAATTGGTGGATCGACTTTGACAAAGCCGTTTTCATTGAAAAATTCATACGTCGCACGAATGACTTCGTTGCGGATTTTCATAATCGCATGTTGACGTTTCGAACGCAACCATAAATGACGATGATCCATTAAAAATTCAACGCCATGCTCTTTTGGTGTAATTGGGTAATCAACAGCCATGTGAATGAGTTCAATGTTTGTGACGGAAAGCTCGTATCCAAACGGTGAACGTGCATCTTCACGCACTACACCTGTGACATAGAGTGAACTTTCTTGCGTGATGCTTTTTGCCGCCTGAAATACACCTTCGCTCACTTGCGCTTTTTCCACAACTCCTTGAATAAAGCCTGTGCCATCACGCAATTGTAAAAAAGCGATTTTTCCACTTGACCGTTTGTTCGCAAGCCATGCACCAATCGTTACTTCTTGTCCTACATATTTACTTACTTCAGCAATTGTTGTTTTCACGTACAAGTCCCTCCAACAAATCTTCGAAAACTATGCTATGTACATAGTTCTTATTATACCTTTCGACAAAAAATCAAGCAAGAACGAAAAGCGGAGGCGAGCGTCTAACGCCGAAGGAAAATGTTCTTCCGACGAGAAATGCTTGCATTTCGACGGAGGAAGGTTATTTTCCAGAAGGCGTTGCGAGCCGAGCTAGACAATCCGAAAAGCGGAGGCGACTTAGTTAAACCAACAAGGAATAGATAACCTAAAAATTTATATAAAATCAAAAAATGTGTGATTCAATAGTTATTTGACCGAAACATTTTTCCTATATATATCATTTACTATAAATAGATGCGAAAGCATAAAACATTTGAAAGGAAGGTAATATTATGGCTTGCTTATGTAATGGAGGATTATTTCCTCGTTTGTTTTGGACACAATCTACAACAGATTTAGACGTTCCTATCGTAGCAACTATTACCCCAACTGAAGTGCTTCGCCTTGAGCCAATCACTACGCTTAGCGGAGATGAAGTAAAATTAGATTCCATGGTTGAACTAGATATCACAATAGCCATAGCCGCCGCAGCTACTACATTAACTGGTATTACTTATCGTCTAGAACGCTCGACAAATGGAGGAGCATTTACAACACTTGCATCACTTGATATCGAATTAGCAATCCCTATCATAGATGTTGCCACTAGCGAAACTGTATACCCGAACCTTACTTGGGTAGACGTACCAGGCGTTGGAACACACATTTATCGTATCGTAATTGAAACTGATGGAACAGCTATAGCTGGTGTTGCAACTGCTATTGCCGCAGAAACTCGCGCCTTAAATGCTCTTGTCGTTCGAGAAGCGTAATAAAAATCGGCTGGCTCATGTACGAGTCAGCCGATTTTATTATCCATGAATAATAATATCATTAAGCGATTTTATTCCTTTTGGAAATTGTGTGCAATAAAAAAAACCATATATTTTGTAAGCATTGATTTCATCTGAAAACCTTAACTTAATTTGGAAATTAGCAAATGCGAGTTGCTCCCCTTCTTTAATCTGACGAATTTGAATAGGTTTTATCCAAAACTCTCCATTTTCTTCAGCAATACGTTCTGCATTTTCATCAATGTATTGCCAAGCCTCCATTACTAAGGGATTTATTCGACGATCGTATGAAACATGCTCCCCTAATTTTGCTGTTAATCCTGTATACTCTTTTGGAATCATTTTCAAACAAATGACTGGATTATCGAGAGGGATAGACCCCATATTACGGATAATAAAATTCCCTATTACCATACCATCTTTGCTTTCTCTTCTTGGTAACATAAATGAATAAGTAAAGTACGAAATCGCTTGAATAGATGAGGGATAATTGTTATTCTTTTCTTTTTTCATTTCGTACAATAATTTATTGACCAATTGAAACTCTTGTTCCAATACGCGCATTTTTTTTTCAATGTCCTCAAATAAATGTTTCATTCTTCCTCTCTCCCCTACAACATAAAAATATGTTTCTCTCCCATATGTATGAAGAAAAGGGGAGAAAAATCCCCTTTTCTAATTGTTTTCATGCTTTATCACATTGGAAAAATGGATGGACATTGTGGTGGAAATACATCAACTGAACACTCTTCTTCACAAACAATTTTCGGACGAGGTTGACAAAACTTAGCTGCTACTTCCAAAATAACTTCAAACGTTACAACGATATTTTGGCATACACGAATGAGTACTGTAGCTGTTATTGTATTGCCATTTCTTGTAAAAGAGCCAACACGACAAGTATTGAACGTATTTTGTGTAGCATTACAACATACTGTTGTTCCTTCAGGTGCACAAAGAATGACTTCTTCACTCGTTGTAATTAATGTTGGATTACTCGTTACCGTTGTTTGCGTACCTGTTGTTGTTGTCCCTGTCACCTCTAAAATAACTTGAATCGTCTTACTTAATGTAACAACTTGTAATGTTACACGTTCATCTCCAACCACACACTCAATATCTCGTCTTGGCCCATCTTCTACACATTCTAAAAGAGTAGTTGCACAATTAACTTGAGAAATTGTTAGCGGAAGAGATCCTTCAGGAAAAGTAAATGTGAGTTCTTGAGTAAGTGATATAACGTTTGTTGTCCAATCATAAACTTTACATACTTGAATACACTCAGGGCTAAATTCTTGGGCAAACTGTTCTAAATTAATCGGCATTAGCGTAATCTCCTTTCATCATTTTTTAAGACTACTCTATACTATGCCATTTACTTAAAGGCGTGCCAAAACAAACGCCTATTTTCAGTTGTAGATGCATTTTATTTAACCAAATTATTTTTATCACGCAGTCAAACTTTAAATTCCCTATGCATACAATTTTAACGAATGAATGATAAAGGTGGTGAGAACATGAACAAAGAAAGCAAGTCTATTCAGCTCGAACAAAAAATCATTCACTTAAAGTCTGAATTAGAAAAATATAAAACCATTATCGCTTCCATGCAAATTGAACAACAATTCGCTGATATAAATAAACAAATCGATCAATTAAAAACGGATAATAATAACTTAAAAAATATTTTTAAAAAATCCAACGAACTAATTACAAACCAAAAACATGAGATGAAACAATTAATTAACGAAGTGCAACAAATAAAGGATAGTTATTCCCAATTACAAAGTAGTACAAAAGAATATTATTCAGATTTAAAGGGATATTTAGATAAAATTGAGGAAAGCATTCAACTTTTTTTTGATACTTATTATCAATTTGAAAATGAAAAGCAGATTATTACGGAGCAAGCACACACATTAAGGAAAGAAATAGATGAGTATCAGAACCAATTAGCAGACCATCATTCTTTGCGATCAATTATTATATCGTTCATGGAGAGGATTAACAGTATGGAAAAAGAACATGATTTCTCTAAAAAAAGCGGCGAAAAAATATTAGGGCATGTTGAAGAAATAAGTAAAAAATTATCAAATCAAAAAGAAGAAACTGAACTTTTAAAAGAAGCAATGCAATCATTAGCAGATAAAATATCTACCTTCGAAACGATGTTAAACGGGTTAGACAAAGAGCAACAAAAAAATCAAAATGATATTATCAATTTAAAGCAAAAAGTTTCACACCAACATATTGAAATTGAAAACCTTTTTGAAAAAACAGCTCATTTTTCTACTGGTATTGAAAAAATTGCACATCAAATCTCTGAATTAAAACAATTAACTGAGTGCGCTGAAAAGAAAAAAGAGGAACATACAACCCCAGATATAAATGAGATGAAAGAGATGTTAATGCATGTCATTCAACTGCTCTCCAAACAAAAAAAAGGATCAAATACAGAAAAAACAGAGCGAGAAAAAGATACGACTGGTTTTTCTGAGGCAAAAACAACTCCACCTACGAACAGTTTTTTGAAGCTTCAACAGTTCAGCAATGAAACAAACCAACCGATTGTCGTTTCACCCATACAAAAAAAAAATCAACCATCTCCGTCGAAACTAAACCAAATAAAACCTAAAAATACCGATAAGAGCAATATAACACATATTCGGTCTAAAAACAAAGAGGACGACGACGAACAATTATCTAATTTAACGTTGCCAACTACTGAATATTACGTGAGAAATGTATCTTCTTCTGATGTGCTCAACTCATTATCAAAGAATTCAGAAGATACTATCGAATTTATCTTCGAACCCCCCTTTGATACTGTGTCCGAAGAACCTATCCTAAATCTAACTATTCCTAGAACGGATTATACTTTTGAAAAAACGGACTTAAAAAATATGTTAGATAAAAAAAACTCTTCTCAAACGCTATTACAGCTAAACGAAGAAAGTGAAAACATAAACACTGAAAGCGAAACCACTCATGAGAGAAAAAGATCATGGTTGCTTGCTTTATTTGAGAGAGTAAAACTAACAAAGCCATAAACTCGAAAAGGGAGGATACTTTCCTCCCTTTCGTTTGATTATCTTACTTTCTCACTAATAAACCATTCTATTCGTTGGATTGCTTTTTCTAACAAATCAAGTGATGTTGCATAGGATAAACGCACATTGTTTGGCGCACCAAATCCTGAACCTGGAACGAGTGCGACTTTCGCTTCTTCAAGCAACGCTTCGACAAACGCATCGACATGTTCGTATCCAGTCATTGTTGCTGCTTCTTTTGCATTTGGGAACAAATAAAATGCACCTTGTGGTTTCACGCATGAAAACCCTGGAATTTGAATTAAACGCTCGTAAATAATATTTAAACGTTGTTCAAACGCTTGACGCATTTGTTCAACTGGCTCTTGCGGCCCGCTATATGCAGCAATTGCGGCGTATTGAGCAATCGATGTTGGATTCGATGTGCTATGGCTTGCCAAATCGGTCATAGCGCCAATAATCTCGGCATCTCCTGCTGCGTAACCAATGCGCCATCCCGTCATCGAATGCGATTTCGACACGCCGTTAATAATGATCGTTTGTTTTTTCAATTCCGGTGAAAGTTGGGCAATCGAAACGTGCTCATGTCCGCCATAAACGAGCTTTTCATAAATTTCATCAGAAACGATAAGAACATCGTGGGCTACACATACTTCACCGAGCGCCTGCAACTCTTCTTTCGTATAAATGACGCCCGTCGGATTGCTTGGCGAGTTAATAATGACCGCTTTCGTTCGATTTGTAATCGCCTGTTTTAATTGCTCCGGCGTGATTTTGAATTCGTTTTCTTCGAGCCCTTCCACGTAAACAGGGATGCCACCTGCTAGTTTTACTTGTTCAGGATAACTCACCCAATATGGCGTTGGGATAATGACTTCATCACCTTCGTCTAAAATGACTTGAAATAGCGTATAAAGCGCATGTTTCGCTCCGACACATACAATAATTTCTGACGGTTTATAGTCGAGTTGCTGGTCTTGTTGAAATTTTTTAATAATTTCTTGCTTGAGTGTCGCTAATCCACCAGATGGCGTATATTTCGTATGCCCATCATACATCGCTTTCACAGCCGCTTCCATAATATGTTGCGGCGTATTAAAATCTGGTTCGCCAGCGCCAAGCCCGATGACATCGTACCCTGCTGCTTTTAATTCTTTCGCTTTCGCTGTAATGGCAAGCGTTGATGATGGCGTTAATGATGCGACGCGCTTCGCTAACTTCATGAATCCTTCCCCCTCGCAAAATGATATCTTTTCAAAAAGGCCCCGTCTTCAAAACGAACGTAATAAAACGAATAACGGTCTCGTTCGTCAATATATGTAATTTCCCATAGCGGGATCCCTTTTTCCATTCCTAATTTCACTGATACGACTTCTTTCGGATGATACGTTTTAATGGACGATTGCGCTTGTTGTTTCGTAATACCTTCCGAAGCCTTTCGAACATCGACAATTTTCCCTTTTTCTGTCACCCATGCAATCATTTGTTCACCTTCGTCATTTTTTCCTATGACGATCACGTATACATCGCTACCTCGGTACGTATATACGTCATCGATATGGATGATCCCTTGTTTCTCTGCCTGTTTCATCGCACGTTGTTCACTTTCGTTTTTAGATGATACCGCATCACTATATGCGTCGATATATAAAAATAACGCCGTAAACAACAAGCATACGAAGGCAATCAAAACCTTCTTCATTTTCATCCCTTCTTACGTTCGATAAATCGTAAATACAGCCTTTTCTTTATTTTCTTCATCAAGCGCTAGTCCAAACATTAAGTCTTTTTCTTTTAACGTCCGGTTTAAACAATCAACAATTTTATATAAGTCTGATGAGTATTCAACTTTTACAGTTGCTAATACTTCGATTTTACTTTCCACGACCCGATCCTCCATGTGTACAAATTTTGTTACTTATATCGTTTATTGCGAACGGAAACAATACAATTACACACCGATTTCGGTGTATAAACATCTTCATTGTAGCAACGATTTCCTACATTGGTCAATTTGAATTAAAAAAATTCCTATCGTACACACCGCGGGCCGAACGTTGGCCCTTTTTTAAAATGTCATGACGTCGTATTCCTCTAAGTTGCATTTCACTACAATGACACCAAAACGATTTGTCTCATAACAATCAATCCAGGCAGCGTACAGCCGCTCAAGCAACCGTTCATTCGGCCAGTTGCCATGTTTCTTAAAAATGATTGCTACTTGTGGATCGACATGTTTTAAAAACGATGTACGTGGGTAGTCATTAACGCCGAAATGGGCAATTTTTAATATGTTTACATCACTAAGCGGCATCGTCATCAACTTTTGTTCCACATCTTCGCTCGCATGCGCCATATATAAAAGGCGAAGACGCCCGTACTGAATCGACATTGTTACATCTCCATTGTCAATATAGAGCGGCTGCATCCGAAAATGGGGAAACGGTTCATACACCTTTTGTTCTTTCCATTCGCTCACCACTTTCGGACCGTACGTTTGTTCAATCCATTTCACATTGCCGATATATTCCCGATCATCGCTCGTTAACAAAAGTTCATCGATTTCGGTAATATGGAAATGTTCAAACCATCTTTTTAGTTCGCGTTCTGTATGCGGCGCCCCTGTATTTAACAATACCGTTTTTCCGCTTGCGTGTTTGAATAACGTCGCTTCTCCATCGCTAAGCGGCAAAAAAATAATCGCCATTTCTTCTTCTTCGAGCATCATATCGATTTTTTGAATATGCTCCGCTGATGTTGAAGGATGCATTAAACTATTGCATATCAAAAATAATAACACCCATTGCAAAACGTCCACTCCCTTCATCTACATCTTTTATCTTTTACCGATGAAGGGAATTTTATAGCCATTCGTTTACATGTTGTAAAAGCTCCGAAAGCGGCGCATGATATACATGAATAGGTGGCAACGACTGTAAAAAATATTTGCTATATGATGCTGTTAACAATCGTTGGTCGAAGACGAAAATAATTCCACGATCTTCTTTTGTCCGAATTAATCGTCCAAATCCTTGCTTAAAGCGTAAAATTGCTTGCGGCAACGATAAATCGTAAAATGGATTGCCTCCTTTTGCGCGAATATAATCGCTTTTCGCTTCCATGACCGGATCATCTGGCGGCGCAAATGGCAATCGAACAATGACAACGCATGTCACTTCGCTTCCTGGAAGGTCGATTCCTTCCCAAAAACTACTTGTGCCAAATAAAATCGCTTGCTCAAACTGTTGAAAATGGCGTGTTAATTTCGCTGCATTGCCTCCGCTCACTCCTTGAGCAAGCAATACAAACTGATCATCGTTAAATTGTTTCGCATACGCATACGTTTGTTTTAACAATTCATACGATGTGAATAATACGAGCATTCGTCCCTTTGTATGTCGGGCGATGCGTATCACTTGTTGGGCTGCATGCTCCGCATATTGCTCAACTGTAACCGAAGGAAACGTCGGTAAGTCTGTTGGCACCATAAGGGCAGCTTGTTTTTCATACGAAAACGGAGACGGAATGATGCGTGTGAATGGATAAAAATCGTCAAGACCAAGACGCGAAATGATAAATGAAAAACGAGCATTTGTCGTTAACGTAGCCGAAGTTAAAATGACGCTCCGCTTCCGTGAAAATAATTGATCAGCAAAAAAATGAGCTAAATCGAGCGGTTGTGAAATAACTGTGACTGCATTCACTGCGGCTTTTGCATCTACTTCGAGCCAACGAACAATATCATCATCATCGCTCGTTAATAAATGTTGCAGCGTACATAAAGTATCAATAAACGTCGTAAAAGGCTTCACATCTTCTTTTGGAATATCGTTTATCATTTGTGATAACTGTTGCACGTCATTCATTATGCGCATAAGCAACTCGATCGTTCCGCTCCACTCTTTTCCGTATTCTTTCCACGGGACGAAACGGTAACGCATACGTCCATCTCCTTTTTGACGACGCAACACATAATGACGCAGAGATTGAAATAGTTGATTGAGTTCGTATTCAAGATCTCCTAAAAGCGAGCGAAGCGCCCCCATTTTGTGTATCATAGCGATGTCGTTCATTCGTGTCCACAATAAACGAATGTATTCGTATGAAACGTGCCTTCCGAAAAAGTGGGCAGCTACATCTTCTAAATGATGCGCTTCATCAATAATGAGTTGTTCATACGGTGGCAAAAATTTTTCATCCGCTGTTAAATCGTGCATAACAAATGAATGGTTTGTAATAATGACATGTGCATGTTTCGCTTTTTCTTTCGCGCGAACGAAAAAATCGTATTCTTCATTCGTATCATCGCTATGTACATCTTCCCAAAATAGCGCGCCACCTGCCGTTAAGTTTAGTTCATCAACATCCCCTGTCTCTGTTTCTGTTAACCAAACAAGCAATTGACATTTCGTTAACGCAATATCGTAGTTTGTATCGATATGTTTTAACGTGCGGGCGAATTTTCGCACGCTCATATAGTTTCGCTTCCCTTTTAAAACAGCGGTCGTAAATGGGAAAGGGACGAGCTGTGCAACGCGCGGCAACTCTTTTTCAATCATTTGTTTTTGTAGCTGGAGCGTATAGGTGCTAACGACGATTGGTTGCTGTTGCTTCACCGCATAAAAGACGGCCGGAAGCAAGTACGCCATCGTCTTTCCGACGCCCGTTCCCGCTTCAATTAACGCATGCTGGCACGTTTGTAGCGCATAGTTAACGTCGTCCATCATTTGTTTTTGTCCTTCTCGATATTCAAACGGCGCAACAAATGGATTTGTTGCAAGCCATTGTAAAAAAGATGGAAGATGCTCATGACGATCAACTCGTTTTGGCGAATCCCATGCTTTTAAAGCAATGCCTTCATATTCAACGACGGATTCATTCGTTTGAAGCGAGCGTTCTTTTTTGGCAATGAATTGATCTAATAGAGCGGTCAAATCGCTTTTTAACGGTTGACTATGGCGGCGTAATTGTTTTAATGTCACAAGCGGTAAACGAGATAGCTTGTGCAGTAAAAAAAGAAGCAGTTGCGCCGTTGCTTCTGCGTCGTAATCTGCTTGGTGCGGACGATCATGCGCAAGCGATAACGCTTCGGCTAAGTGATTCAGTTTATAGCTTGATTGTGTCGGCATAAGAAAACGGGCGAGTTCTACCGTATCTAAAAGTCGACATGTCGGTGGTTGTATTCCGCTACGAATAAATTCCTCTTGTAAAAATGCCCAGTCGAACTGAACGTTATGCGCGACAAAATAAGCTCCTTCCCATTGTTCAACAAGCATCGCAGCAATATGTTGGAACGGCGGCGCATCATGAACCATTGTATGATCAATGCCTGTTAGTTGTTGAATAAACAGCGGAATATCCCGCTCTGGCTGAACAAATGTTGAAAAACGTTCTTTAACTTTGCCGCCCTCGATGACGACAAAACCGATTTGGATGATGCGATCTTCTTTTTTCGGGGCATTTCCTGTCGTTTCAATATCGACGACGACAAAGCGATCATTCATCTATTTTCCACCTCGCATGTATGTGACAAATAAAAAGAGGCGGCATGGCGCCCGTTATAAAACGGTCGCCGCCGGCTCTTGGACAATGAGTTCTTTAATGCGGTTATGCTCGTCCATAATCGCAATTTTCGGACGGTGTGATGTTAATTTTTCTTCTGGTACGAGTACATATGAAATGACGATGATAATATCATCTTTTTGCACGAGACGGGCTGCTGCTCCGTTTAAACAAAACACACCGCTTCCTCTTTCACCAGGAATAATATACGTTTCAAATCGTGCTCCATTGTTATTATTTACAATTTGTACTTTCTCATTTGGAACCATGCCGACTGCATCTAAAATATCTTCATCGATCGTAATGCTACCGACATAATTTAAATTCGCTTCCGTCACACGAGCACGATGAATTTTAGCGTTCATTAATGTGCGAAACATCATGTTTCCCCCTTATTGTACGTTCATAACGATATTATCAATCAAACGCGCATTTGTAAACCGCACAGCGAGCGCAAGGATGATCTTTCCTTGTAACGTCTCGAGTGGCTTTAACTCTGGATACGAATAAACTTCAACGTAATCGATGACACCGGTTGTATGTTGCTCAATATGGTGCACAATCGCTTTTCGTACGGTCTCCACGTCACGTTCTCCTGCTTCAATGAGCGCTTTTCCTTTTTGTAAAGCAGCATATAACGCCGGAGCTTCTTGCCGTTCTTGCTCGCTTAAATACACGTTGCGTGAGCTTTTTGCAAGGCCATCGTCTTCACGTACTGTCGGAACAGCAACGAGTTCGATCGGAAAATGGAAATCGCGGATAAGTCCGTCGATGACCGCCACTTGTTGCGCATCTTTCAGCCCGAAATATGCGCGATGTGGCATGACGATATGAAACAGCTTCGTCACAACCGTTGCGACACCGTCAAAATGACCAGGGCGGGACTTTCCACAAAGCACATCCACTCGTTCATGCACTTTCACTGTGACCGACGGTTCATGCGGATACATTTCTGGCACAGAAGGATAAAATATAATGTCCACACCTGCTCGTTCAGCCATTTTATAATCGCGCTCAAAATCACGTGGATAACGATCGAAATCTTCGTTTGGTCCAAATTGAAGCGGGTTAACAAAAATGCTTAAAACAACGATGTCATTTTCCTTGCGTGCCCGTTCCAACAACGCCACATGACCTTCATGCAAGTATCCCATCGTTGGCACAAAGCCGATCGTTTTTCCTTTTTGACGCTCAGCCATTATACAGGCTTGCATCTGTTCGATTTTTTCGATTGTAATCACAATTACTTCCCTCCGTATAACGCTAGCCATTGTTGTTCGTTCATCGTAAATGATTGCTCATCGCTTGGGAATTGGCGTGTTTTGACGTCAGCCACATACTCGGCTAGCGCTTGCTGCATCGTTTGCTGAACGTTCGCATATTGTTTAACAAATTTCGGTACACGTTCTACACCATATCCGAGTACATCGTGATAAACAAGCACTTGTCCATCCGTACCAACTCCCGCTCCAATACCAATTGTCGGGATGGCTAGTTGTTTCGTAATCGCTTCGCCAAGTTGCTTCGGCACACATTCTAAAACGAGCGCGATCGCCCCTGCTTGCTCGCACGCTTTTGCTTCCTCTAGAAGACGTCGAGCACTTTCAGCATCTTTTCCTTGTACTTTATATCCACCTAACACCCCGACCGATTGTGGCGTTAAGCCGAGATGAGCAACAACAGGTACACCTGATTGTGTTAAAGAAGAAATGACTTGCAATACAGAACCTGCTCCTTCAACTTTGACAGCGTTGGCCCCTGATTGTTGCATGATCGCTTTTGCATGTTGTAACGCATCGTTCACCGTACTGTAAGACATAAAAGGCATATCTGTCACGATAAACGTATGTGGCGCGCCACGGCGAACGGCTTTCGTATGATGAATCATATCTGCAACCGTCACAGGAATCGTTGAGTCGTATCCTAATACGACCATGCCAAGTGAATCGCCAACTAAAATCATGTCAACACCGGCCGCCTCAGCTAGTTTTGCTGACGGGTAATCGTAAGCTGTCAGCATAACGATTGGCTCATGATTTTTTTTCATGTTGAGAAAATCCAATTTTGTTTTCATTAATATCCTCCTCTCATATGCAGAGGAAATGGATAAAAAAAGCCTTCTTTCTGCCAGAATGAGAAAGAAGGACTTTTGTTCTGCTCCATCCCTCTGTCCCCGTCCGTTTCATCGGATCAAGGCAGAAATGATCATAAATACGTTGTATGCGTGCGCGCGTGGTGCAGTTCTTACAAAGATACTGCCCAATATCAACCGCTTTCATTTTAACAAATATTTCGGAATTTTCCTACTGTTTTTTTATTTCAATATCTGCAGAATAAATGTAATGAACGGCTCCGTCTTCTGTTTGCACTTTTAACGTGCCCGAATCTGTAATGCCAAGTGCTACACCACGAATGGCTCCGTTTAATGTACGCGCTACAATTTGTTGACCGATCGTTACCGAATAGCCTTCCCACAACAGTTTAATCGGTAAAAAACCATGTTGTAAATATTGTTCGTATAACTGTTCTAATTTTTGCAATAACGTTTGAACAATTTTCGGCCGATGGAACGTTCGTCCCGTTTCAATCGCGAGTGATGTCGCAATTGGAGCAATATCGTTTGGAAACTGTTTTTGATTGACGTTCATGCCGATGCCGACGATGACTGCTCGCACTTGATCGGGATCGGCTTGTAATTCCGTTAAAATGCCAACGACTTTTTTACCATTGATTAATATATCATTTGGCCATTTAATGTCCGGTACGATATTTGTTATTTCTTGGATTGTTTGAGCGACCGCAACAGCCACTAAAAGAGTTAATTGAGGAGCTTGCTGTAGCGGAATGGACGGACGTAAAATGATGCTCATCCAAATTCCTGTTCCTTTCGGTGAATGCCATGACCGATTTAAACGGCCTCTTCCTGCCGTTTGTTCTTCGGCAATGACAACCGTCCCTTCTTCAGCACCTTCATGGGCAAGTTGATGAGCCAATTGTTGTGTTGACGGCACGCTTTCTTGATCGTATACACTCCAGCCAAAACGTTTCGTTTTTAATCCGAGTTGTAGTTCATTAGCGTTTAGTTTATCTGGCATTTTTTTTAAGCGATAGCCGAGCTTGCGAACCGCTTCAACTTCAAATCCTTCTTTTCTTAAGTCTTCGATATGTTTCCAAATAGCTGTTCGTGAGCAACCGAGCTGCTCGCTAATTTTTTGCCCGGACAAAAATGTTTCGCCTGCTTCTGTAAATAGTTTTAACAATTGTTTTCTCGTTTCTGATTGCACATCGCCCACTCCTTTAACTTCTCTTTCTCATTTTCTACTTGACGATGCAATACGGCACGCTCGATGTTTTCAATCATTTCCGATAACCAAGGACCGCCTTTTTTCTTAAATAAAACGAGCAAATCATGACCGTTGATCGCCAACTCTTTTCGATTGCGAATCGGCAGCATTTCCCATTGTTTCAATAACGAGTGAACAGACGGTTTGTCGTCATAAACAGCTGCACGTATACGTTCAATGTGCGGAATGTACGGTCCATACTCGTATAATGCATCGATTGTCCAGTCCGTAAGTGAGCGAATATGTTCAAGCGCCTTTAAACAAATCAAAATGTCACGAATGAGATGATTCGACAATTTCCAATTTTTTAATTGTTCACGATGAAAGTGAACGACAAATGCAAATCGTGCCCACGCTTCAATGCGATCGACTGGTACTAAAGAATAACTACTTAGCTTGATCAGCTCTTGTTTTTTTGTTGCAAGCTCAGGCAAGTAAGCAAATAAATTCGTCTCCACTAAAAGTGCGATCGCTTTCGATACAAATGGACCGAGCAACAATTTCTCAAATTCAACAGCAATGCGCTCAACGGCGATATGTTGTAATAAATGGCCGTATTGTATGATCGCTTGTTTCGTCTTTGATGATAAAGAAAAACCGAGTTGACTGACAAATCGAAGCGCTCGCATTATCCGCAACGCATCTTCGTTAAAGCGTTCAGCAGCATCTCCAACTGTTTCAATGATGCGCTGCTTTAATGCTTCCACTCCTCCAAACGGATCGATGATCTCACCGTACTCGTTCATCGCGATCGCATTCATCGTAAAATCGCGCCGTTGCAAATCTTCGTTAAGAGAACGAACGAACGTGACATCTTTCGGTCTTCGGTAATCTTCATACCGCCCTTCCTTTCGAAATGTCGTCACTTCATATGAAATGCCACGTTCAATGACCATTACTGTGCCATGCGCAATACCAACAGGAACCGTTCTAGGAAAAATGGCCATCACTTCTTGTGGGTGGGCCGATGTCGCAATATCAATGTCTCCAATCGGTCTTTGTAATAAATAGTCGCGCACCGCACCACCGACAAAATACGCTTCATGTCCATGGCGTTTTAACGTTTCAATGACAGAGAGCGCCTGCCGAAACTGTTCGTTCATCGTTCTTCCCCTTTAAGTTGAAAATAAATATGTTCATATTGTGCCACAATTCGCTCAGAATAAAATTTTTCGTATACCGTTTCATATGCGTTTTTCCCCATTGTCTCGCGAAGTGTTTCATCCGTCAGTAAACGAAGCGTTTGACGCGCCGCATCGTTTATATCACCGAGCGCACATAAAAAGCCGTTTTTGCCATCTTCAATTACTTCAGGAATGCCACCGATCGCTGTTCCGACGCATGGAACTCGACACGCCATCGCTTCCAGTAAAACGAGACCGAAACTTTCTTTTTCTGACAATAATAATTTCACGTCACTAATGGAATACAATTCCGCTAAATTTTCTTGCTTTCCTAGAAAACGAACGTGATCGCATAAATTTAATTCTTTTACAAGGCGACAAACGACCGTCATTTCTGGCCCATCACCGACAAGAAGCAATTTTGCAGGTACTTGTTTGACGACGAGCGCAAACGTACGAACGACATCACATACCCGCTTCACTTTCCGAAAGTTCGACACGTGAATAACTACTTTTTCGTGCGGTGCGATACCGTATTGACGACGGAGCTCATCATTTCGTCGTCTGCTGTATATACGTTCATCAACAAAGTTGTATACCGTTTGAATCGGCTTTTGCACGTCAAGCAATTCATATGTTTGAACCGCTAACGCATTCGATACTGCTGTGACGACATCGGATTGCTCGATGCCAAATTTAATTAAATCGCTTAATGACGGGTCGTATCCGAGGACGGTAATGTCTGTACCGTGCAACGTCGTCACAATTTTCAAATGGTCACCAACCATTTGTTTCGCTAAAAAGGCGCAAAGAGCGTGCGGAACAGCATAGTGCGCATGAATGATGTCGAGCTCTTCTCGCTTCGCAACTTCTGCAATTTTACTCGCCAACGCTAAGTCGTATGGGGGATATTGAAATACAGAATATGGGTTGACTGTTACCTCATGATAGTAAATATTTGGATATACTTTGTTTAGTCGAAATGGAATGCTTGACGAAATAAAATGAATGTCATGCCCGCGTTCAGCAAGCATTTTCCCTAATTCCGTCGCAACCACTCCAGATCCGCCAACTGACGGATAGCAAACGATTCCTATTTTTAGTTTCATCTTTCTTCCCCTAACAAATCATGTGCAAGTATCACTGGTTTTTTTGATATAAATCCTTCCGCGAACGAAACACCGACTTCTTTTCCGAACAATCGCTCGCGGCTTTCAACGGTTTCAATATATCCGTTCGTTAACGGCGTGTCAACTGAACCGCTCGTTCGCTCGAATTGACTTTCGTACGCCCGCAAACTTGCTAATTTTTTATCGATTGTACCACTAATGTCGACAACAAAATGAGGGCGATGAAAACCGTTGATCATATAAAAATAAACGGCATGTACGCGATGAGGAGGGAGTTCTCCATAACGGCGAATGGCAGCGGAAAATACCGCTTCTTCCACTAATTTCGCGCATTGCCCATGATCCGGATGGCGATCTTCCCAGTACGGTGCAAATACAATTTTCGGTCGATATGTCCGAATGACTGTCACGATCGGATCAATATGCTCTTTTTGTACGACAAGTCCACGATCAGGAAGTTTGAGCTGTATGCGTGTGCGAACACCGAGAATGTCAGCTGCCCGCTTCGCTTCTTGTTGTCGAGTATGTACCGTTCCGTTTGATGATAATTCTGCTAACGTCAAATCGCATATGCCGATGTCGTACCCTTGTTGCGCGTATTTCGCAATCGTTCCGCCCATGCCAATTTCGACATCATCTGGATGAGCCCCAAATGCTAATATATGCATCATTCTTTTCCTCGCTTCACAATATTTCGCCATGCAAAATCGCCACGTTCTAAACCGTGTATAAGCACTTCAGCTGTTCCCATGTTTGTCGCTAACGGAATGGCATATACGTCACAAAGACGAATAAGGGCACTAACATCCGGCTCGTGTGGTTGAGCGGTTAATGGATCTCGGAAAAAAATGACCATATCCATATCGTTATTTGCAATCATCGCACCAATTTGTTGATCGCCTCCAAGTGGCCCAGATTGAAAACGGTGCACAGAAAGACCGGTTGCCCCTTGAATGCGCAATCCTGTCGTCCCTGTTGCATATAATTCGTGTTCAGCTAAAATATGTTGATAAGCTGTAACAAACTGAACCATATCTTCCTTCTTTTTATCGTGTGCAATTAATGCAATTTTCAAGTTTATCGCCCCTTATTCAATTAAATGTTCTAATCCGTATACGAGCGTTTCTAACTTCATCACCGTTTCAACAGAAAAGCGAACACCGGACATAAATGATGCACGGTTAAACGAATCGTGCCGAATCGTCAATGTTTGTCCATCGCCACCAAAAATGACTTCTTGATGCGCGACAAGCCCCGGCAGTCGAACGCTATGAATGCGCATGCCGTCATATAATGCCCCACGTGCCCCTTCCATCGTTTCTTTTTCAGCTTCATGCCCTTGGGTAAAGGAAGGGCGCACTTGTTGAATGAGCTGAGCTGTTTTTAACGCTGTACCAGACGGCGCATCAAGCTTTTGATCGTGATGAAGCTCAATGATTTCTACATGTGGAAAATATTTAGCCGCCATTTGCGCAAATTTCATCATTAAAATGGCACCAATTGCAAAGTTCGGTGCAATAATCGCACCAATTTTTTTCTCTTCCGCTATTTGTGTTAAACGCGCCAAATCGTCTTCTGTAAATCCTGTCGTACCAACGACCGGTCGAACACCGTATTGCAACGCAATCTCTGTATGCCGTTTTCCAACTTCTGGCGTTGTTAAATCGATCAATACGTCCGCTTGGACTGTTTGTAAGCAACGCTCCAAATCTGTAAAAATTGGAGCTTCAATGGCTGGAAAACCGTCGAGTTCCGCCAACGTTTTTCCTTCGTTCATTCGGTCGATGACAGCTACAAGCTCAAAATGTTTTGTTTGATGAACGAGGGAAACAGCTTCTCGTCCCATTCTCCCACGTGGTCCTGCAATGACAATTCGAATCATCGTTCCTCTTCCTTTCTCGTCCAACGATCACGATCTCGTGTTTGAAATTTATGCATGACTGCATCATGCGCTTCTTGTAAATCGATATGTAACGAATTCGCCATACATATAAGTACAAATAATAAATCGCCTAATTCTTCTTGAATCGTTTTTTCTTGTTCCGTTTTCTTTTTCGGTTTTTCACCATAATAATGATTTACTTCACGAGCGAGCTCACCTAATTCTTCTGTTAAACGGGCCAGCATGGCAAGCGGACTGAAATATCCTTCCTTAAACTGCCCGATGTATTCGTCGACTTCTTGTTGCAGTTGCCGCATCGTTTTTTCCATTATTCTCACCTCTTACATTCATGTTAGCTAAAAGTGGGACATTTGACAAATGTTTTTGACGGGTATGATGACGTTCCTCTATAATAAAAAACGCAGTCATACTCAAGGGGTGAAGATAATGAAGCTGAAAAATATCGCATTCATTTTGTTAGGTTCGGCTATTTTTGCGTTTGGACTTGTCCATTTTAATATGGAAAATAAACTCGCAGAAGGCGGTTTTACGGGGATTACACTTCTTTTATACTTTTTGTTCGGTATCGATCCTTCCATTTCAAACTTAGTACTGAACATTCCGCTCTTTTTTATCGGCTGGAAGTTGCTCGGGCGGACGACGTTTGTTTATACGATTGTCGGAACGGTTAGTTTATCTATATTTCTTTGGATTTTTCAACGGTACGGGTTTCACATTCCGCTCAATAACGACTTAACGTTAGCTGCATTATTTGCGGGGGTTTTTATCGGAGTCGGTCTCGGTATTATTTTTCGATACGGAGGAACAACAGGTGGTGTCGATATTATCGCTCGCCTCGTCTACAAATATAAAGGTGTCAGCATGGGAAAAACGATGTTTCTCTTTGACTCGTGCGTCATTTTCCTTTCTTTGCTCACATATTTACCGTACCGTGAAGGGATGTATACACTCGTCGCCGTATTCGTCGGGGCACGCGTCATCGACTTTTTACAAGAAGGGGCATATGCAGCAAAAGGGGCAACCATTATTTCTGAAAAAAGCGATTTAATTTCCGAGAAAATTATGACGGAAATGGAACGTGGCGTTACGATTTTAAAAGGAATAGGGTCATATACGAAACGCGAACGAGATGTTTTATATTGCGTCGTTGCCAAAAACGAATTGTCACGTTTAAAATCAATCATCACGTCTGTTGATCCACATGCGTTTGTTGCAATTAGCGATGTGCACGATGTGCATGGGGAAGGATTTACGTTAGACGAAAATAAACAACCGTTACATGAGTAAAAGCGTCCGACGATGGACGCTTTTATTGTTTATCCCTCACCATTTTCCCCTCTTTTTCCCCACGATATTTTCGCCATCCAACGTACGTTAACGTCATAATAATCATGCCACCAATGGACGTCATAACCCACCATAGCGACGGAAGCGTCGTCTCTTTTTTTCCGTCAGCAAACAACGCTTGTAAATCTTCTTCCATTTGTCGCAACTCTTTCATCCGCTCTGTTGCATGCAATTGGCGAAAAGCAGGGGCTTCTAAAAGCGAAATATGGGCAGATACACGTTGCACTTGTTCACGATCAGCGTTAATTTTTACGCTCGGTTCAATAAGTTCATACCGTTGTAAAAATTGATGAAACGCTTGTTGAAACGATTGTTCGTCTTCTTGCTCCATCGCTTGTTTCATCTTGTCAAATGCAGACATGACAGCGTATTTCATTTCTTTCCAGAGCGGCTGATGTTTCGAATGAACGGCATCAACAGCGAGCCGAAATTGCGTCAATTGGTTAATTCGTTGTTCCGTTGGCACACTCGACGCTGTGACCGCTCTCAACGCTTCTTCGTGCGTAGCCGTTAATACATATATGACATCCATCGAATGAATATCTTCACGAAATAATGCGAATTGTTTTTCGAAATATTCCAATAGCTGTTTCGCTTCTTGCAAGCGATCATTTTTTGTTAACTGAAGCGCTTCGTCAGAAATTTGATCGAGTTTGTCCCACTCATGTCCGTTTGCATATACTGTATACGGAAATAAACAAATCATGATAAACATCGCGATGAGTCGAATGCGCATCTCCTTGTCCCTCCTTACGATCTTACTATTGAATATATGATCGCAAAAAGAGACATAGACCTCGATTTATCGCCGACGTGAAAAAATGTACGCCACCGCAATCGAAGCAATGCTTAACCAAAATGTAAAATAGCCGATTTGTGGCGTATATTGCGCCAACATTTGATATTGTGGCATCATCCCAAACACATAATCAATAACATCGTTATGCAACGTCCAAATGGCTGCCACAACAACATGAATGAAGGACATCCGATAATAAGGAGCATACAACAACGCTTGCACGGCCATCGCTCCGTGCGATATCACAAGCATCCACCCCGCAAAGCCAAGCTGTCCTGTGACGACCAACACGAGCATATTCATGACAACAGCCCAAATGCCGTATTTCACAAGTGTAACAACCGCCAACGCTTCGATAAACGGCCAATTTGTATGACGAAGCCATGCGATTAAAACAAAAACAAAAAATAAGCTCGCGGTTGGACTATCCGGCACAAACGGAAGAAAAATGGGCGGCGTTTCGGATAGTTGTGGTCCATACCATATGTATCCGTAAATTGTCCCAATGACATTGACGATCAATAATAGTATAAGAAAAGAGCGATGCATCAACCAATCACGTATGTGTAACATATATTGACCTCCCATATGTACAAAAAAGCTGACTGATGTTCAGTCAGCTTTTACAAATTATTCTGCTTTTAAACCTGCAACGAACTCTGCAAGTTTTTGCAATTCTTCATCTGTACCTTTGAAAATGCCTCCTGGCATACTTCCTACACCGTTTTTCGCAATATTAGCAACTTCTTCAGGAGATAAGCCTGTGCCAACAAGCGATGGTGCAGCTGGACCGCCTTGTAAATTTTCACCGTGACATGTTAAACATGTGTTCGCTTCTAAAATCTTATACCCTTCTGCATTCGTATCAATCTCTACTTCCGCACGAATTTTTCCTTGTTCAGCTGCTGCCTCCCAGTCATGTGTAACAACTGATTCCCATGTTAGGAAAATGATTGAAGCAAGTGTAAGCAACATCATACCGACAGCAACTGGGCGCTTCGACGGACGACGCTCCGGACCGCGATCTAAAAATGGTGCAAGTAATAACGCTCCAAATGCAAGTCCAGGAATGATAATAGCTCCGATAACAGTATAAGGTCCAGATGCGAACGAATACTTCAACAGCTGGTATAGAAATAAAAAGTACCAGTCTGGAAGCGGAATATAGCTTGTATCTGTCGGATCTGCAACCCGCTCAAGCGGTGAAGGATGCGCAACAGTTAAACATAAAAAACCGATCAAAAAGACAGCACCGACCATCCATTCTTTTAATAAGAAGTTTGGCCAAAACGCTTCTGTTTTTCCGGGATATTCAGAATAGTCTTTCGGGATGTTCGGCTTACGCACAGCTGGCACGCGCGAGTCACCAACAAATTTCATTCCTTTTCCGCGATGCATAGCATTCCCTCCTTTATACTAAATTTTACAGTGGACCAGAAATACCTTGTTTCCGAATCATTAAGAAGTGGGCTGCCATTAATCCCAATAATGCTGCTGGCAAGAAAAATACGTGAATAGCAAAGAAACGCGTTAACGTTTGAGCACCGACAATTTCAGGATGACCTGCTAACAACGTTTTAATTGCCGGACCAATGATTGGTGTTGCTTCAGCAATTTGCAATCCTACTTTTGTAGCAAAAAGAGCTTTCATGTCCCATGGTAATAAATAACCTGTGAAGCCAAGTCCCATCATGACCATGAAAATAAGAACACCAACGATCCAGTTTAATTCACGTGGTTTTTTGTAAGCACCTTGGAAAAATACACGCAACGTATGTAAAAACATCATCACGATGACGAGACTAGCTCCCCAGTGATGCATGCCGCGTACAATTTGTCCAAACGCTACTTCGTTTTGTAAATAATACACAGATTCCCAAGCGTTTTTAATGTCTGGTACGTAATACATCGTCAAAAACATACCAGATAAAATTTGAATGACTGTGACAAAAAATGTTAATCCACCAAAGCAATAAACAAACGCTGAAAAGTGGTGCGCAGGGTTTACGTGCTCAGGTACTTCGTGATCTGCGATATCGCGCCACAAAGGCGTAATATCTAAACGCTCGTCAATCCAATCATAAATCTTGTTAAGCATGTATTACGCCTCCCCTCGTGGTTTCGCTTTGCCTAAATATAACGTACCGTCTTTTATTTCGTATTCATAACGGTGCAATGGAGATGTCGGTGGCGTATTTGGTACGTTCGTTCCATCCTTCTCATATAACCCATAGTGACAAGGACAAAAGAAACGGTTTGGATTGTTTTTGTCGACGTTCCAGTTCACCGTACAGCCAAGATGGGTACAAATAGGTGATAGGGCAACGATATCCCCATTTTCATCTTTAAACACCCAAGCTGATCTTGGCTCTTCCGATTCGTACCACGCGTCTTTTACTTTTACTTTAAAGTCAAAACGCTGTGGCTCTGTTGTAATGTCTTTCACTTGAGCAACCGCAACCATATCTTGCCCAGCTTCTTCTTTTAAGATCGGATCTAAGGCAAAGCGCACCATCGGTGATAAAATGCCCGCTGCCATAAATCCGCCTACACCTGTTAACGTGTAGTTTAAAAATTGCCGTCTTGACACGCGATGCTTTTTCTCGCTCATCTTTTTCCCCCCTCTATACGAAGTTAAGTCCATCCGGACGAATTGTTATAACACATATATAAAACTAGGACAACCTAATGATATATCATGTTTCCACCAAGGTCAATATAATGATAGTGTAAACGCTATCTAATTTTTTAACGTCCATTTTGCCACTAACGCATCCATCACTTGCTCGACTTGTTGGCGCACGACTTTTTGCTTATATGTGTCATCTGCATGTTCAAGCGGAAGCGCTGGCACATAAACAAACGTTTCATCTGCGATATCCGCATGGGAAGTGATGAAACATACGTGTTGAAATCCTGCTTGTTTCAACATGTTTGTCCATTCTTGCACACGCGCTTGTATTTGCTCTTGTACGAAATATGTCAATGGTGGAAATAACATCACCCTCCCTTTAAACTGTCGCTCCACTTCGTTTGTAACGAGCAACGTATGCTCGCTCATTTCAGCAAACGCTTTCATATTTGTGCTCCCTATCGGTATGCACGGAACGAGCGCTGTGTCAACATATTCTTTCGCTTGTTGATACATGTCCACATCTTTTGCTGTCCATTTCATTCAAATCACTCCTTATGTTTCCATCTTACACGAAACTTATATGTATTTTTTTGAACATTTTGTGACAAATATATACATCGTAAAAAGCGTTGCGAAACCACGGGGTTAACGCAACGCTTTTAATTGTTCGGTCAGCTCGCGAAATTTTTGTTCATCTTGCTGATCTAGCGCCTCATCAATTAACCGCATAATTTTTTGGCGTTGAAAATGTTGAATCGATTGATGAACGATTGTTTCAACGAGTTGTTCATCTTGCTTGTTCGTTCTTTTTGGCATATATGGATTTTCTTCGAGTACCGCCACATATTGTGGCGAATGGAAAGCACCGCGAAAATTCAGCTGAATGTAAATATCTTCATCACGATTTAAACGAATGTCGTGAAACGATTTTTCTGCATCTGTCGTAACGACGTTTTGCTTATAAAATCGAAATGGCACATCGTCGACACAATGTGTTGACATCATCATGCCGCGCGGACAATATTCTGCATGTTCAACAAAGTGCACTTTTTCCATAAGCGTATCATGACTAAGTAAGTAGTTTAAAATCCACACACATTCACGACGTTTTAATTGATAATTGTTTAAAAACCAACGAACAAACTCTTTCTTCTCCCGAACGGAAACCATTCCCTTCCCCCCTTGCATCCGAATGACAGCTTCATTCAAACTGCAACATCATATGGGCAACCTCTTCGTTTGTCGGATCGATACGCAATAGTTGTTCAAATATATCTTTTGCTTTCTCTCTTCTTCCCTCCTCAAATAAAAAATAGCCAAAATCATATAAAAAGTTTGGATCATCTTTAAAAAAAGTATATGCCTCTTCATAATGATTTAATGCCTGATCATATATTTCAAGCTTTTGCTTCGCCTTCGCAAGCTCCCACTCAAATTGAGGGTCGTATTCACCTTGGGCGATCGCTTGTTGAATGACATGTACAACGTCTTCGTACCGCTCCTCATGAAATAGTAAACTCGTCTGTATAAACAACGCTTCTAAATAACCTGGATCAATGTCAAGCGCTTTTTCAATGTACGTTAGCGCTTCCTCTCGTTTTCCGATTTTTAATGCAATTTTTCCCGCATATACAAGCAATTGTTTATTCCATTCATCTATTGTTAATCCTTCTTTTGCTATTTCGTAACTTTGTTGTATATCTCCTTCTTGTTCATACGATTTCGCTAAAAATAAATAAAGAGGTACATACTCACGATCAAGCGCCTTTAACTCGCTTAATTTTGCAATAGCTGTTTTATACGCTTCAGCTTGATAGGCAGTAAATCCGTATTGAAATAACGTATGCGCATCGAAACGTTCATTTAATGCTTGCTCATAGTACGATAGCGCCTGTTCAAATTCACCAAGCAAGCTGTACGCTTCCGCTATGCGCTGGGCGATGACAGTACCTGCAATCGTTTTCGTTTTCGTGATGATTTGTTCATAATATAGCAAACTTTTTTGATATTGACCGTTCGTAAAATATAACTCCGCTAACGCAAATTGAACAAGCGGTTCGTTCGGCATTTTTTCATACGCTTTTAATAGTTTTTGTTCACTTACTTCTTCTAATCCTTGCATTTGATAAAGGTCGGCCATTAACAAACATGCGCGCACATAATACGGATCGTCTTCTTCTATATCGATCAACAACTCGAGCGCTTCTTCCTCTTTATCCATTTCTGTATATATTTCTGCTAAAAAAAGTTGTAGTTCACGTTCGTCTGGATAACGTGTAAGCAACATACGAACGAGCGATTCCGCTTCTTCTAACAATCCCCACGAAAATAGTTGGTCAGCTAACGTATATCGCTCTTCATCGCTTCCGTTTTGTTTTATTTGTTCCGCAAGCGCTAATGCGCGCTCCACATCTCCTTGTTCAACGAGTTGCACGATTTGATCTAATTTTCCCATCAATCTCACCCTCATCATTCGTATCGTCACGCTTTATCATACCATCGAACAAATAAGCATGCAAAAAAAGAAGCTGATCCGTCATGGAATCAGCTTTGTAACATGCGAAGATGATCAAAAAACGTCGGATATGATACTGCAATTGCTTCAGAATGCTGAAGGGTGACACTTCCTTTTGTGATGCACGCTGCGATCGCTAACATCATGCCGATGCGATGATCACCGTAGCTATCGACAACCGTATTTTCTGCATAAAGCGGTGTTTTTCCATGAATAATCATTCCGTCTTCTGTCGCTTCGATATCGGCGCCAAGCTTCCGCAATTCGGACACAACTGTTGCGATGCGGTCCGTCTCTTTGACTTTCAATTCGCTTGCGTCTGTAATGATTGTTGTCCCTTCGGCTTGCGTCGCTAAAAGAGCAATAATCGGAATTTCATCAATTAATCGTGGGATGATATCGCCACCGATGTGCGTCGCCTTCAATGTCGATGTGCGAACAGTAATATCCGCAACAGGTTCACTTTCTTCATGGCGAACATTTTTAATCGAAATATTTGCCCCCATGTTCTTTAATACATCAATAATACCTGTACGCGTCGGATTGATTCCGACATGTTTTAACGTAATTTCGCTGTTCGGGACGATCGCACCAGCGACTAAAAAGAAAGCAGCAGAAGAAATATCGCCCGGCACTTCTATATCAATCGCCTGAAGCGTTTGTCTCCCTGTAACAGAAACACTTAATCCATCAACGCGCACGTCTGCACCGAATGCTCGCAACATACGCTCGGTATGATCGCGCGATTGATGTGGTTCAATAACCGTTGTTGTCCCTTCCGCATGCAAACCAGCAAGCAAAATGGCTGATTTGACTTGCGCACTTGCAACAGGGGAATGATATGTGATTGGCTGGAGTTGTCCGCCTCGAATCGCTAACGGCGTGTAGCGTCCTTCCTCTCTCCCGTCAATGTGCGCCCCCATTTGTTTAAGCGGTTTTGTCACGCGATCCATTGGCCGTTTTGCGATCGAATCATCCCCGATTAAACAAGCATGAAACGGGCAAGCGGCTAAAATACCTAACAATAAACGTGTCGTCGTACCTGAGTTGCCGACGTTTAATATATGTGTAGGCTCTATTAATCCATCAATCCCTTTTCCTTCAACGATGACTTCATTGCCTTGTTGTGTGATGACTACACCCATTTTGCGAAAACAATCAATTGTACTTAAACAGTCTTCACCTGTTAAAAAATTTGTTATTCGCGTCGTTCCGTTCGCTAATGCACCAAACATCACGGCGCGATGAGAAATCGATTTATCTCCCGGAACAGCAATTTCTCCTCGCAATGCGTGGATATTTGTTTTTAACTCCATTATTTATTCCACCCTCTTTTACACAACGTACGTTTCATAGTTCGTATTCGCTTCAATGCAACGTTTCGCTCGTTGACGGTCATCTTCTGTTTGAAAACTTAAACGAAGCACACCGTAAATATCTTCACGCGTTTCGATAATGCGAATATTTGTAATGCTAATGCGCTCTTTTGCTAAATAACCTGTAATTTCTGAAATAACCCCCGGGTAGTCTGGCACATCGACGTATAAATCGTAAAAGGAAGGGATCGCCCCTTTCGTTCGAACAGGCAACCCGTCACGAAACTGTTTTGCTTCATGAAAATAGTGATAAATGCGCTCACTATCCCCATCAGCAACATACGTACGAATTTTTTTCATTTCCTCGATCCAGCGATCAAACAGTTGCAACAATTCCTCTTTATTATGTATAAAAATATCGCGCCACATTTCCGGATTACTTGAAGCGATGCGCGTAATATCACGAAAGCCACCCGCGGCTAATCGGCTTACCAGTTCATCTTCTCGCTCATATTGTTGTGCCTGATGAACGAGGCTTGCAGCAATGATATGCGGAAAGTGGCTAATAACACCGGCGATGCGGTCGTGCTCCCTCGGCGTTAACATAACAAAGTGGGCTTTCGTTCCTTCAAGCCAATGTTTTAGTCGTATGACATCTTCTTCTTTCACATGTTCTGTTGGTGTTAAAATGTAAAAAGCATTTTCAAATAAATGGGCACGCGCAGCAACAACACCGCTTTTATGCGAGCCAGCCATCGGATGTCCACCGATAAACGCTACCCCTTTTTCTAATAGTGGCAACGCTTGTTCGACAATGCGCTCTTTTGTGCTTCCAACATCGGTTACAATGACGTGCGATCGTAACGGAAGATGAGCTAATTCTCGAAGCAATTGCTCTGTTTGAACAACAGGTACAGCAAGCACAATGACATCCGCTTCACATGCACCATGAGCAAACGACGGTACCGCTTCGTCAATGACACCGAGCGAACGCGCTAGGCGCATCGATTCATCTGATACGTCATATCCAATGATTGTCGCGTCCGAATGCGCTCGCTTGATCGCAAGCGCAATTGAACCGCCAATTAAGCCGAGACCGGCAACTAAAACGTTTCCTTGCAAAATGAGTCCCTTCTTTCTTTCAACATGTGTGTTAACGCACGAATGATTGTTTCGTTTTGTTCTGCCGATCCGACTGTAATGCGCACAGCTGTCGGAAAGCCGAGGGCGCATCCTGAACGAACGATGATCCCGCGCTGGAGTAAATACGTAAATACTTCGTCACCACTAAAGCCGAAATCAATTAAAATAAAATTCCCTTCCGACTTGTAATAGCGCAAACTATGCTCCTCACAAAATGAGTAAAATTGCTCTAAACCTTGTTTATTTTTTTGTGCACATTGTTGAATAAATGTTTGGTCTTTTAATGCAGCGAACGCAGCGGCTTGAGCAAGACGAGACGTATTGAACGGTTCACGCGCTGGCTCAATCGCTTGCAGAAGATGTTCATGTGCAATGCCATATCCGATACGAAGTGCGGCTAACCCGTACGCTTTAGAAAACGTGCGTAAAATCATCATATTTTCATATTGTTGAAGCAAAGAAACCGTATTCGGATAATCTTCCGCTTGCACGTACTCATAATACGCCTCATCGACAACAACGAGCACATGTTGTGGCACTTTGTTTAAAAAAGCGCGTAAAGATGCGTCATTAACATACGTCCCTGTCGGGTTGTTTGGACTGCAAATCCAAACGACGCGCGTATTATCATCGATCGCTTCAAGCATCGCTTCTAAATGATGATGTCCGTCTTGAAGCGGAATTTCGCGCACTTCCGCGCCTTCGATGATCGCATTATGACGATATTGTGGAAACGTCGGCGTAGCCATTACCGTGTTCGTTCCTTTTTGTAAAAATGCCCGACAAATGATTTGAACGACTTCATCAGAGCCATTTCCGAAAATAAGTTGTTTTTCACTAATACCAATGTGCGCTGCGAGCGCCTCGCGCAACGTGCGACTGTATCCATCAGGATACAACGCTAAATCATCGAGCTCTTTCATCACAGCTTGTCGAACAAGCGGTGAACATCCGTACGGATTTTCGTTTGATGCAAGTTTCATTACCTTTTCTAACTGATATTCGCGTTTTACTTCTTCAATCGGTTTGCCCGGTTGATACGGTTTTAGTTGTTTCAGTTGTTGTTTCACTTTCATTTTTCCTCACCCTTTTCAATGGTTCAATGAGCGAAGCGACATATTGGGAAAAAGCGATGAGCGCATTTGAACGCGTATGCGCATCGTTCAATTCGTCTTGAAGCTGTTCAATCTTTTTTACGATGGCGCTACCGATAACGACACCATCACATATATGTTGAAGTCGCTCTACTTGTTCAGCCGTAGAAATACCAAATCCAACGACGATAGGAACACGGCTATATGATTTTACTTGTTGCAAAAATTCGTGCAATTGCTTCGGCAATGAATCCCGAATGCCCGTCACACCTAATGATGACACGCAATATAAAAACGATTGGGCTTGCGATGCAATCATCGCGATGCGCTCATGAGACGTTGGAGCGACAAGTGAAATATAAGGAATGTCATATGTGTCGCCTAATGTTCTCATATGCTCGCTTTCTTCAAACGGTAAATCTGGAATGAGTACGCCGCTCGCACCATTTTGTTGCGCTAAAGCAAAAAAGCGTTCTTCTCCTAATTGTAACACAGGATTGTAATACGTAAAGACAATAATCGGAATTTTTACACCTTTTTTTCTCATTCGCCCGATGAGTTCAAGCGCTCTTGTTAAGGTCATTCCATTTTTTAGAGCTCGACTCGCTGCCCGTTGAATAATCGGCCCATCTGCAAGCGGATCGGAGTACGGTACACCGAGTTCTAATATCGTTGCACCTGCCTGTTCAAGAGCAATAGCTAAATCGATCGTCACCTCTTCACACGGATCGCCCGCCACGATAAATGGAATAAAATGTTTCATTTCCGTTCATCCCCTTCCAAATAGTTCATCACCGTTTGTACATCTTTATCGCCTCTTCCTGATAAACAAACGAGAATCGTTTCATGTTTTGAACGAAGGGGGGCGATTTGAAACGCTTTGGCGAGCGCATGCGCAGATTCGATTGCTGGAATGATTCCCTCTGTTTCTGCAGTCATTTGAAGTGCTGCAATCGCTTCCTCGTCCGTTACACTCTCATAACGAACGCGTCCAATATGTGCTAAATATGCATGCTCTGGTCCAACACCTGGATAATCTAAACCAGCCGAAATCGAATACGGCTCCGCAATTTGACCGTGCTCATCTTGCAATACGTATGTGAGGGAACCATGAATGACACCTTTTGTTCCTTTTGTTATCGTTGCGGCATGCTCCGTCGTATGCACACCTTTTCCAGCTGCCTCAACGCCAATACATTCAACATCATCATCTAAAAATGGATGGAACATTCCGATCGCATTACTTCCACCGCCAACACAAGCAATGATTGTGTTCGGCAGTTTTCCTTCTGCTTTTAACATTTGTTCGCGCGCTTCTTCGCCGATAATACGTTGAAATTCACGCACCATCATTGGATATGGGTGCGGACCAACGACGGAACCAATCATGTAAAAATGATCGTCACAATGCTCCACCCAATAACGAATCGCTTCATTTGTTGCGTCTTTTAATGTACGATTGCCGCTTGTTACTGGAATGACTTGTGCACCAAGTAGTTTCATACGAAATACGTTTAATGATTGCCGTTTCACATCTTCCTCACCCATAAATACTTTGCATTCCATCCCAAAACGAGCGGCGACGGTCGCTGCGGCTACGCCGTGCTGTCCTGCACCTGTTTCAGCGATAATTTTTCGTTTTCCCATTCGTTTTGCTAACAACGCTTGCCCGATCGCGTTGTTTATTTTATGGGCACCTGTATGGTTTAAGTCTTCACGTTTAAAGTACATTTTCGCCCCGCCTAATCGTTCTGTCAAGTTTTTTGCAAATGTTAAGGCGGTCGGACGACCTGAATATTCATACAAATGATGCATATATTCCGCATGGAACGAAGGATCAGCCAATGCTTCATGCAATTGGCGCTCTATATCAGCTAACGGACGCATTAATGTTTCTGGAACAAACTTTCCACCAAACATACCAAAGCGACCACGTTCATTTGGCAATGTCAACATATTTTCACCTTCTGTTCAATTTGTTTTATTTTTTGTTCACTTTTATGCTCGTTTTCTTCAATTCCGCTACTAATGTCTATACCAAACGGTTTATAGACTAACAATTGCTCAACATTGTTCGGCGTAATGCCTCCAGCAATGAAGCATGGAACACCTTGGCGAGTCGCTTCTTCCATGTAATACGGAACAACGCTCCAATCAAACGAGATGCCTGTTCCGCCCCACGCTCCTTTCCGACCGCTATCAATAACAAAGCCGTCCGCGATTCCTTTCCAAGCGCGCATATATGTCCACGCCTCTGGGGCATGATGAATGACTTTCCAAACAGGAAGTTGAAACGTTTCTTTTAGTTGCTTTACCGTTTGCATCGTCTCCATTCCATGACATTGAATGATCGATAAAGGAACGTGTTCAACAACAGACGCGACAGACACGATCGTTGGATGAACGAAAACGCCAACGATTTTTTTCTCGCCAAGTTCAACGCCAGATAGCCATCGTCTCACATTTTCCGGTTCGACTTTCCGCTTGCTTTCAGCAAAAACAAACCCGATATAATCTGCTTGGCTTTTGGCAACACGTTGCACATCTTGCAACGAACGATTGCCACAATATTTTAAAACGGTCATATTTCACGCTCCCCAAATAATTCATAAATGGCTACATCGACAGCTGGCTTCCGCATCAATGCTTCGCCAACAAGCATCGCGTGCGCACCAACTTGCTGTACCGTCTGCATGTCATCGTATGTGTGAATGCCACTTTCACTCACAATGATGCACGGAGGCAAAAGCGGAACAATTTGTTTTGTGACATGAAGCGATGTGTGAAACGTCGTTAAATCACGATTGTTAATACCAATCACTTTCGGTGTGAAACGTTTTAAAATCGCTTCAACTGTTTTTGGAGCGTGCACTTCTACTAAACATTGCAATCCCATTTCGTGCGCTTCTTCATATAGTTCATGCAAAAAACTCGGATCAAGCGCTTCACCAATGAGTAAAATCGCATCTGCCCCAATACGCACACTTTCGATAAGTTGTTTGCGATCAATAATAAAGTCTTTACGTAAAATTGGGATTTGCACGTGTCGTTTCACTTGCGTCACATACGAACGATGGCCAGCGAAATATCGTTCATCTGTTAAAACAGACACGGCATCCGCACCTGCCTGTTCGTATGAGCGGGCAATATCAACAACATTCACATGTTGTCGAATGATTCCTTTCGATGGTGATGCTTTTTTCACCTCTGCAATCAGTCCTAAAACACGATGCGGTTTTGCTAAAGCATCGTAAAACGAACGGCGTGGAAGTTGTTCGTACATTTCAGGCAATTGTAACGATGCCACTTCTTCTCTCTTTGTTTGCAAAATTGCCTCAAGCATACATCACACCTCGCAATCGTTGTAAATACGCATAAGCACGACCGGTTTCAATGGCTCGCTTCGCCATATCGACTCCATCAGCAATATCCGATGCTGCACCAGCAACGTATAAAGCAACGCCGGCATTTAGTAAAACGATATTTGTCGCACTTTCATTTGCACGTTGAGCAAATACACGTTCAATAAGGTTGGCGCTCTCGCTTACGCTACGAACGCATATGTCAGATAAACAGTCGCGCGGTAATCCTACGTCTTCTGGTGTGATGATGTGTTGAGTCATATGACCGTCTTTTAGTTCAATCAATTGCGTTTCTGCGGCGATGCTACATTCATCTAACCCATCACTGCTTGTGACAAACACCGTATGTTCTGTTCCGATTTGTTGTAGTGCTTCCGCCATGTTTCGTGCATCTTTTTCATTAGGTACGCCAATAATTTGCCTTTTTGGGAGAGCTGGGTTGACAAGCGGACCGAGCAAATTAAATACTGTGCGCATTTTTAAGCTTTGGCGAACAGGTGCAACATGTTTCATCGCCTCGTGATAAAAGGGAGCGAATAAAAAAACGAGCCGATGTGTACGCAATGCTTGCTTTGCTTCTTCTTCTGTCTTTGGCATCGGAATAAGGAAATGCTCGATCACATTGGCGCTTCCGCTTGTCGATGAGACGGCACGATTGCCATGCTTCGCAACAGGGATATCGAGCGATGCGACAAGCAAGGCCACCGCTGTCGAAATATTGAACGTCCCTTTTCCGTCTCCACCTGTTCCACACGTATCAATGACCGGTTCGTCGAACGAAACCGTTCGCATTCGTTCACGCATCGCCCGAATAAAACCAACAAGCTCATCGACCGTTTCACCGCGAAAACGCAACAAAACTAAAAAAGCAGCTACTTGTTTTTCGTCCACTTCCCCGCTCATCATCGCATGCATCGCCTCATACGCCTCTTGTTCCGTTAACGTTTGTTGGGCGGCACATTTATGCAAAAATCGTTCAAACATGTTGTTCCCCTCCTTTAAATACGCGTTCTGCAAGCTGAATGGCATGAATTAAGGCGCTCGCCTTATTTCTCGTTTCTTTCCACTCCAGTGCAGGCGATGAATCGGCAACAACTCCAGCACCAGCCTGCACATATGCCACTTTATTTTTTAATACTGCTGTGCGAATTGCTATGCACGAATCAATGTTGCCATCGAAGCCGATATATGCAATCGTTCCCGCATATACGTTGCGGGCGGTCGGCTCTAACTCTTGAATAATTTGCATCGCCCGAATTTTTGGTGCTCCGCTCACCGTCCCGGCAGGAAAAGCCGCAAGGAGCGCGTCAAGCGGGTGAACGTCATCGCGAAGCGTTCCCGTTACTTTTGAAATTAAATGCATAACGTGCGAAAACTTCCCGATTTGCATCAATTGTGGGGTGCGCACCGTTCCATATTTTGCAACGCGACCGATGTCGTTGCGAGCTAAGTCGACAAGCATGTAATGTTCCGCTCGCTCTTTTGGGTCATGAAGTAACTCGTTCATAAGCGCCGCATCTTCGTGCTCATTTTTACCGCGACGCCGCGTCCCTGCAATTGGATCAATTTCAAGCTCTCTGTTTCGTACTTGGATCAGTTTTTCTGGGGAACTGCCAACAATATGTTCTTCACTAAGTTTTAAATAAAATAAATATGGCGATGGATTTAATAGACGCAACAAGCGATATAGCTCGATTCCATCAATGGGCGTTTCGATCGCAAATCGTTGCGACAAAACGGCTTGAAAAATGTCTCCACTTGCAATGTACGTTTGAATGTTTTGAACCGCTTTATAAAACATTTGTTTGTCCATATTTGAATACACACGCTCAAACGAAACCGGTATATTCGGATCAACCATCATGTGCGCTTGCTCATCATAACCGTGAACGATTTTGCGTGCCAGCTCATCTATTTTTCGACAAGCAGCCTCGTATTTCTCGGCTTGTTTTACTTCATCATCCATTTCTGTTAAACGAACGTAATGAATAAGTAATAGCTCTTTTTTTACATGATCGAAGGCGAAAAGTGATTCACAAACGACAAAATGGACAATTTTCATTTGCAAATCGTTATACGCATGATATGGGACTTTCTCAATGGAAGAAATAAAATCGTAGCTAATATAACCGACAGCTCCTCCACGAAATGGGACGTCTAATGATAACAGTTGAACGTTTAAATGACGTTGCATCATTGCAAATGCTTCTTGTATTGTTGCTGTACACGCGAGCACTTGCTGTTGCTCTTTCACAAAAAATTGTTTGCCGTCATCGCTTTCAATCGATACAAACGGGTGAATGCCGATGAATGAATAGCGCGACCAAGGGGACATATCGTCCTTGCTTTCAAGCAAAAACGCTGCCTCATCGCGTAACGCCATCAATAGCTGAATCGGTTGAAACGTATCTGCAAAAAAACGGCGTACAATCGGAATCGTTCGAAACTGGGAAGCTGTTTGTAAAAATGTAGCTATATCCATGATCGTTCTCCTTTCTTGGAGAATGAACATGAGAGGAAACGAAGGGGGAAACAAAAAAGCCTAAAGACGGGCAGTCTTTAGGCGTACGTATCCTAATGATCCTCTGCTCCGCTCTCACTCATTCTCTACTCAACTCTTACTCTACTCAACTAGCTCATAAATCATCATATTATATGTCTGACTTTTTTGTCAACTGTAAGTCTGGCCGAAGCTGGACGGCATCACGTAAATATATGTGGTGAATATCTTGCTGTGAGCGCTTCGTATGTACAGTCATCATGACGCGAATACATTTCGGCAATGCATGAGGAACGTTAATTTCTCGCATACACATAACAGGAACATACGTCCAACCATCGAAATGACGCAATGCCTTAGCTGGAAACGTGGCGTTTAAATCATCTGTCATCGAAATAAGAATGGATACAACATCTTCTGCATGTACATCGTTTTGACGAATCATTTCTGTCAGCAATCGCTTCGTCTCGTCTATAATTTCTCGTTCATCGTTATCATTTACCGTCGTTGCCCCGCGAATCGCTCGAATCACACTTTCCTCTCCCTTCTTCGGCAAACGCGTATAACCATCGCAATAGTTGTTCATCGCTTATTTGTTCAACACATACGGTTCCGATCTCTTTCATTAGCACCATACGCACCGTTTTATCTTTCGCTTTCTTATCTTTTTTCATTTTGTCGAGCAAACGTTCAGGCGATACGTGTGACGGAAGGGATGTCGGAAAACCGTAACGATGGAATAACGTCCGAAATGACGAATAAAAAAGCGGTTGATTGTAAAAACGCTCGCTCACAAAAATAGCAAATAACATGCCGAGGGCAACCGCATCTCCATGCGTCATTACCCCATAGCCGAGTTCACTTTCTAAAGCATGACCGAGCGTATGACCAAAGTTTAAATAAGCGCGAACCCCTTGCTCTTTTTCATCTTTGGCGACAATAGCTGCTTTAATTTCAATCCCTCTTTGAATCGCATATTGCAAACGATCGCCACGTAAATCATCTAGCTGTTGCACGTTCGCTTGTAACCAGCCGAAAAAAGCGCGATCATAAATTAAGGAGTGTTTCATAATTTCTGCGAAACCTGATCTCATTTCTCGTTCAGGAAGCGTATGGAGTAAGGAAATATCGTAAAAAACGAGTTCAGGCTGGTAAAAAGCTCCGATCATATTTTTTCCAAGCGGATGATTGATAGCCGTTTTTCCTCCAACAGCACTATCGTGCGCAAGTAGCGTTGTCGGTACTTGAATGAAACGAATGCCGCGCATATATGTCGCTGCAACAAAACCGGCTAAATCTCCGACGACCCCTCCCCCGAGCGCAACAATTAACGAATGACGATCGAGATGATTTGTTAACGCTGCCGTATGGCATGCATAAAATTGTTCAAATGACTTCGCTTCTTCTCCACTCGGAATAATATGCGTGTACACACGATCATACGTTTGATGGAGCGTTTTCTTCACGTCATCTAAGTAAAGCGAAGCAACGGTTTCATCTGTAATAATGAGCACAGCTGTTACATGCGGACAAACACGATCGATCACGCGATCGATCATATGCAGCACTTCATTTCCAATGACGACTTCGTACCGTTTTGATGGCGTATCAATGTGAATGCGTTTCATCATTAAAACTCCTTTGCGTACCGGCGCATCGCTTCGACATTTTCGATGATCAAATCGATGCGATCTTGTCCAAATTGTTCGACAATAGCATTCGCAATTTCCCATGCTACAACAGCTTCAGCCACGACGCTTGCTGCTGGGACTGCGCAACTATCAGAGCGTTCGATGCTTGCCGCAAACGGTTCTTTTGTCTCAATATCGACACTCATAAGCGGCTTATATAACGTCGGAATCGGCTTCATCACTCCGCGTACAACGATCGGCATACCCGTCGTCATCCCGCCTTCAAATCCGCCAAGTCGGTTCGTTTTGCGCGTATATCCCGTTTCTTCGTTCCATATAATTTCGTCGTGCACTTCGCTTCCAAAGCGACGTGCCGCTTCAAATCCGATACCGAACTCAACGCCTTTAAATGCGTTAATGCTCACGATCGCCGCGGCAATTTTTGCATCTAACTTTCGGTCGTAATGCACATAGCTCCCGACACCAACTGGAACACCTTCAACAATGACTTCGACAATTCCACCAATCGAATCGCCTTTTTCTTTCGCTTCATCAATGGCCGCCATCATCTTTTTTTCCGCTTCTGCATCAAAACAGCGAACAGGAGATTGTTCTGTCACTTGTTGTAATTCCTCAAGCGATGTGTATGCGGTATGTTCCGCCTTTACCCCACCAATTTCAACGACGTGACTGGCGATACGAATACCTAATTCTGCTAAAATACGCTTCGCTACCGCTCCTGCTGCCACCCGCACCGTTGTCTCACGTGCAGAAGAGCGCTCTAGCACATTGCGCATATCGCGATGACCATACTTTATTGCTCCATTTAAGTCCGCATGTCCCGGACGTGGGCGTGTTACTTTTCGTTTCACTTCTTCTGTATCATCAGTAAGCGGTTCGATACCCATAATGTTCGTCCAATGTTTCCAATCGCGATTTTCAACGACGAGTGTAATCGGAGAACCGAGCGTTTTTCCATGACGGACACCGCTTAAAATTTTTACTTCATCTTTTTCAATTTGCATGCGTCGCCCGCGACCATATCCTTTTTGTCGGCGCGCCAAATCTTCGTTAATATGTTCCGCTAAAAGCGTCAATCCTGCAGGGACGCCTTCAATAATGGTTGTTAACTGTGGACCATGTGATTCACCAGCTGTTAAGTACCGCAATTCTCTCTCTCCCTTCATCTCTTTAAAGCGATTATGTATGAATATAGCACATTTTTCCCGCGGACGTAACCCCTTAATTGCACAGAAAGCGACCGAATTCGGCCGCAACTACATTTTTCGATAAAAAAACGTATCTTCTACTTCAAAACCGTATGCCGTCGGATTAAAAATTTGTTCCGTACTACCAACGAAAAAAATTCCCCCAGGGCGAAGAGCGCGATTAAACTTTAAGTACAATTCATGTTTTGCTTCTTCCGTAAAGTAAATAAGTACGTTGCGGCAAACGATTAAGTCAAAACCTGTATCAAATGGATCGGCAAGCAAATTATGTTTTTTAAACGTCACTGTTCGTTTAATGTCATCGATAATTTTATAGTGAGATCCTTCTTTGACAAAAAATTTTTTCTTCACGTCCTCTGGCACTTCTTGAAGGGAACGCTCCATATAAATACCAAGCTTCGCACGAGCCATGGCGTTATCATCAATGTCAGTAGCTAATACAGATACTTGCGATAATGGCATGAACTTAGATAAAATAATGGCCAATGTATACGGTTCTTCTCCAGTTGAGCAGGCAGCGCTCCATACTTTTAACCGTTTGTTTTTTTCAAGAAGTTTCGGAATAATTTTTTTCTCCAACACTTCCCATCGTTTTGCATTGCGGAAAAATTCAGATACGTTAATCGTCATGCGGTCTAAAAACTCATGATACAACGCTTGGTCATGATTCATCGCCCGAAAAAATTCATCAAAATTTTTAAATCCTTTCTTTTCATAGAGAGAAGTTAATCGCCGTTTCATTTGCGCTTCTTTGTATAGTGCTAAATCGATGCCTGTTTTTCGTTTCACGTTTGCAATAAATTGTTGATAATCACTCATACAAAAAACTCCTCTTCCTTTTCTTTCATACATACAGTATAACGAAAATGTGAAAAAACAGAAATAAAAAAATAAAGATAGGCATGTGCCTACCTTTTTTAATATACCCACTCGTTCATTAGCTTGCTGTAGGAAACGAGTTCTTCTTCTTTGAAAAATAGTTGAATTTCGCGCGCCGCGCTCTCTTTCGAGTCAGAGCCGTGAATAATATTTTTTCCGACCGTTAAGCCGAAATCACCGCGAATTGTGCCTGGCAACGCTTCTTGTGGGTTCGTTTTCCCCATCATTTGACGAGCTGTTGCGATAACATTTTCGCCTTCCCATACCATCGCAAATACTGGACCGGACGTAATAAATTCAACGAGCTCACCGAAAAACGGACGCTCTTTATGCTCCGCATAATGTTGTTCAGCAAGTTCACGCGATACTTGCATCAACTTTGCACCAACAAGCTGAAAACCTTTGCGCTCAAAACGAGCAACGATGTCACCGATAACACCGCGTTGTACCCCATCTGGTTTGACCATTAGAAATGTTCTTTCCATGACGAATTCTCCACCCCTGATACGTTATGTATTGGAACTGACTCCCTTGCAATTATATCATTTCGTACGCAAATTAGCAATATTCGCCATGAAAACGATTTAATTTTTTAATATTTTCGCTTACCAATATACTTTGCAATGTTATAAAGCGCGGTCCAAGCACGGTTGCGTGGCAGTTTTTGTAACGTATCGAGTGCTTTTTGCAAATAGCGATCCCCAAGCTCATACGATTTTTCAATCGCATTTGTTCGCTTAATCCCATCAATGACATCCGCCATTTCACGATTTGTCGTATGTTCGTTTACTTTCATAATTTGTTCTTTTACCGTCCGCTCTTTCATTGCATATAAAACAGGGAGCGTCACATGCCCTTGTGATAAGTCGCTTCCTGCCGGTTTGCCGAGTTGTTTTTCTGTTCCAATGAAATCAAGAATGTCGTCTGTAATTTGAAACGACATACCGACGTAATAACCAAACCAATACAATGTTTTATGCACAGCTTCTGGCGCTCCTGCTACGACCGCGCCAAGTTGACAACTTGCCGCAATGAGCAACGCCGTTTTTCTTTTAATTCGTTGCAAATAGCGACGTAAATTTTGATCGAATCGATATTTATCACTAATTTGCTCAATTTCCCCTCGACATACTTCCACAATGGTGTTAGCTAAAATGCGGTGGGCAACTGGATCATCAATTTCGCACATTTGCTCAAGCGCCCGAGCGAACAAATAGTCACCAACATACATCGCGAACCGATCGCCCCATTTCGCTTGAATCGTCTCTTTTCCGCGTCGTAACATCGCCCCGTCAATCACATCGTCATGGACAAGAGATGCCATATGAATGAGCTCGAGCGCGACAGCTACTCGCTTCATCTTCTCAAAATGATATGTACCAAATTGTCCACCGAGCAAAACAAACACCGGTCGAATGCGCTTTCCACCCGCCTCAAGCAAATGTAACGATGCTTCATTGACGAGCGGATCAGACGCTTGCACGGTCAACTTTAATTGTTCTTCAATTTTGTTTAAATCCCCGTTCAAAAACGAATACATCGCTTTTAGCTTCATTATAATTCACCTTAACGTCCATCAGGTTTATGTCCGAGATGCATCGCTGCCACTCCAAACGTATACGGTTTCACTTGTACGTTTACAAAACCAGCCTGCCGAAACATATCCGCTAGCTCGTCCATTCCTGGAAATTCACGTGCTGACTCTTGCAACCACGAGTATTCTTCGTAACTTTTCGCGAAAATTTTCCCAAAAAAAGGCATGATATAACGAAAATACGCATAGTACAGCTGTCGAAAACCGATGAGCGTCGGTTGTGATGTTTCTAAACAAACAACTTTTCCGCCTGGTTTTACGACGCGATACATTTCTTTTAACACTGTCATATAATCAGGAACGTTTCGCAATCCGAAACCGATTGTGACATAATCGAACGTGTTATCAGGAAACGGCAAGCTCATCGCATTGCCATGTACGAGTGTCACGTGCTGAAAACCGCGTTCTTTTACTTTTTCCTCCCCAACCTTTAGCATATTACGACTAAAATCGAGTCCATACACTTCACCGTTAGGTCCAACGGCTTCGGCTAACGCGATCGTCCAATCTGCCGTTCCACAACATACATCGAGCGCTTTCGTTCCTTTTTGTACGTTCATTCGTTTCATCGTATCTTTCCGCCATGCGACATGACGTTTAAAGCTAATAACAGAATTCATCCGATCGTAATGATCAGAAATTTTTTCGAACACGCGATGCACACGTTCTTCTTTTGATTGTTGCATAAAATCCCCTTCTTTCAACTGAAATCAAACGAGGAGATGAGAGAATTGCTCTTTTACTTCTTTGTGTACATGAAACGGGAGAAGATCTTGTAATTTTCGCTTGCAGTGATCGATGTAATTCAAGGCCTCCAACTTCGCTCTCTCACGATAAACACGTTTTAGCGCAAATAAGTAATACGCCACTTCCCCCCACTCATGAGCATGAACATGTTCTGCAAGCTGCCGAAGCAACGCAGATTCAATGACAGCGATGCAATGAAAGCGCTCAAGATCATTTGACGACAATTGCTGCAAGCGAATTTTTTGTATATTGATCTCTTTAATCGCTTCGGCAAAACGACGAATGAGTGAAATGTCGTGTCGTCGCGCTAAAAAGTCGTAGTACAATCCGCTATATAAATCTCCCGCAAGTACAGTCAACTGCTTTTGTTGTGAAATTTGTTGCTCATCTACTTCATCATGGGTGTCAAGGGCGAGTTGAATTAACATCATAGCAAACACATAATCGAGCGCGATGTTTTCTTCCACTTGAGCCGAACGTAACATAGAAAGAGCAAACGATATACGATCCTCATCGATCATGCGTGGTTGTATATAGCGATCTACATACGAATGGGCGATTGCCCGTTGAATGCGCGTTCGTACTTGTTCGATTTGCTGTTGCATATTCATGACTCATCACCCTTGCTTCCCAAAAACTCAAACTTTATTATATCATAAACCTTCTTCACGTTAACGATGATTTTTCGCATCAGATTGGATTTCGCCATGTTGCGTTTGAATAAGTGCTTTTCCGCGCACTTTAATCGCTGATGTATGCTCTGTAAATTGCGCAATGAGCACTTCCCCTTGATCAAGCTTTTCAGAATGATGGAAGCGCGTATCTGAACCACGCGTTAACCCGATGACATTCACTCCGTCTTCTAACGCTTTAATCACCACATAATCACCTTGCATCATACAATCCCTCCTATTTAATCAGCGCTAATATTTCGGAACGAGCTTTGTCATCTGTTGCAAACGTTCCACGTACCGCAGTTGTAACTGTTTTCGCTCCTGGCTTTTTCACACCACGCATCGTCATACACATATGTTCAGCCTCAACAACAACCATCACCCCATGCGGTTCGAGTGTCTCCATAATGGCATCGGCTACCGTTGCTGTAATTCGTTCTTGTAATTGCGGTCGTCGCGCAACAGTTTCAACCGTTCGTGCTAGTTTGCTCAATCCCGTCACTTTTCCGCCACGTGGAATGTATGCGACGTGGGCCACACCAAAAAACGGAACGAGATGATGTTCACACATTGAGTAAAACGGAATGTCTTTGACGAGGACAAGTTCTTCATGGTCTTCACTAAATACCGTTTGCAAGTGCACTTTCGGATCTTCGGTTAAACCAGAAAACACTTCCGCATACATTTTTGCTACCCGCTTCGGTGTATCGAGCAACCCTTCACGATTTGGATCTTCGCCAATCGCTTCTAAAATTAAGCGAACCGCTTGTTCAATTTGTTGTACATTCATTTGTTGCATCCTCCTACCATTCAACTTCACGTAATCCGATTCTAGCATATAAAGATGAAAAAAGGCAAAAAAGAAGAGGCAGCTCGCAACCGGCTACCTCTTTTGGCTGTATGTAATTTCTTACTTTACAGCATCTTTTAACGCTTTCCCAGGTTTGAAAGCAGGAACTTTGCTTGCAGCAATCTCGATTTCTTCTCCTGTTTGCGGGTTGCGTCCCTTGCGCGCCGCACGCTCACGTACTTCGAAGTTACCAAAACCGATTAATTGCACTTTATCGCCGTTTTTAAGCGCTTCTGTAATTGCGTCAAAAACAGCATCAACCGCTTTAGATGCATCTTTTTTAGAAAGTCCGCTTGCTTCAGCTACCGCGTTGATTAATTCCGTTTTGTTCATGCCATTCACCTCCTCCCAAAGCATATGTATCATACATTACTTTCAGTTGTTTACACTTTCTATTGTTTCTATACATTAACATGCCTTATATTAACTGATTCTTGTTCATAATTCAACATTTTTCGAGTAAAATCATGCAATTTGCCTATTATTCTCCAACGAACCTAACATTTTCTGAATAAAGATTATCATATCGCGCTTTTTTACTGCAAGAGAAAATTTTTGTTTCAAAGCAAAAAAGACCCCAAACGGAGTCTTTTTATAAAATGATCGCAATTAGTCCACCGGAGCCTTCGTTAATGATACGCTCTAACGTTTCTTTTAATTTATAACGGGCATTTTCAGGCATAAGTGCTAGTTTCGCTTGAATGCCCTCGCGAACAATGGAGCTGAGCGAACGACCAAAAATATCAGAGTTCCAAATGGAAAGCGGATCGTCCTCAAAATCTTGCATTAAGTAACGGACGAGCTCTTCGCTTTGTTTTTCTGTTCCGATAATCGGTGCAAATTCCGATTCCACATCCACTTTAATCATATGAATGGACGGTGCCACAGCTTTTAGCCGCACGCCAAAGCGAGATCCTTGACGAATAATTTCCGGTTCATCTAAGCTCATATCAGAAAGCGACGGAGCAGCAATGCCATAACCTGTTTGTTTCACCATGCGAAGCGCATCGGCAATTTGATCGTATTCCGCTTTCGCATAAGCAAAATCTTGCATTAATTGCAACAAATGATCTTTCCCGCGAATTTCAACACCGACAACTTCTTTTAAAATTTGATCGTACAACTCATCTGGAGCATATAAATCAATTTCGGCAATGCCTTGCCCCATTTCAATGCCAGCTAAACGTGCTTCGTCAATAAAGTCATATTCGCTAAATTGCTGCACAACGCGGTCGACATCGCGCAATCGCTTAATATCTTTCACAGTATCACGCACCGCATCTTGATAGCTCTCACGCAACCAATGGTTTTCGCGCAATACCATTACCCAGTTTGGTAAATTGACGTTCACCTCTAATACTGGAAATTCATATAATGCTTCACGGAGCACTTGATACACATCGGCTTCCCGCATTCCTTCCACACTCAAGGCTAGCACTGGAATGTCGTATTTTTCGCTTAATTGCTGTTTTAGCGTTTCTGTTTCTGGATGTTGTGGACGTACTGTATTGATAATCATAATAAACGGCTTACCAACTTCCTTTAATTCGTTGACGACACGTTCTTCCGCTTCGACATAATTTTCGCGCGGAATTTCTCCAATCGAGCCATCGGTTGTAATGACAACACCAATCGTCGAATGTTCTTGAATAACTTTTCGTGTACCGATTTCTGCCGCTTCTTGAAACGGAATTGGTTCTTCATACCATGGTGTATGAATCATGCGCGGCCCGTTTTCATCTTCAAACCCTTTTGCGCCTTGTACAGTATAACCGACACAATCGACAAGACGAATGTTCACTTCAAGTCCATCGTCTACTTTTACTTTTACCGCTTGGTTTGGAACAAATTTCGGTTCTGTCGTCATAATCGTTTTTCCCGCCGCACTTTGTGGCAGTTCGTCTTGTGCCCGAGCTTTATCTGCTTCATTTTGAATATTCGGAATGACAACAAGTTCCATAAACTTTTTAATAAATGTCGATTTTCCTGTTCGAACAGCACCGACAACTCCTAAATAAATATCTCCGCCTGTTCGTTCAGCAATATCTTTAAAAAGATCGACCTTTTCCAACTGCCTTCCCTCCCTTATATTTAAAACATATGAGGACATTATATGCATATGTTGTTGTCCTATTTGTTTATGACTAAAAAAATCCCTTCTCTAAAATGTATTTATTTAGAGAAGGGATCATGACTTATTTCACAAGAAAAATTGGCTCTTTTTTCTTTTCATCAATCGTATAAGGAAGGGAATATGCAGGCACGAAAAGCGAATGCTTGACAAGCAAATCGCGAATATCGTCCCCGTATCGATAGTTATGCGCCTCTGTCTGCAGTTTTTCGTACAAATCCATGCGGTAGTCGATATAAATTTCTCCTTTGCCGTCAATAATGAGCGGAAGATTTTTTCCTGAATATGGGCTGACGACATGAGGAGGTGCATCTAAACGAAGTTTTTTGTAATCGAGCGTAAATACCCCTTTCGCTAACATCTCTTTAAATGGCGGGTAACCATGAGCGTCTTGATACATACGAATGCGCAATTTTAAATCGCGAATCGCTTCTGCCGCTCTTAAGTCTAGTAATTTTACTGTCGGATTTGTTTCTACATCAACAAGAACATATTGATACACCCCGCCGCTTTCAAATGCGTTTCCTGGCGGTTCAGCCATATATCGCGGCACAAGCAAATTGAAATCAATCGGATATTTTTGATAAATGGGTGTAGACATATCACGTGTTTTAATTGGTAGTAATCCACCTGTCGCCTGTCGATACTCATTTACAGCTTGTTGCACACGATCAACTTGTTCTTTATACGGGATTTCGTTTTGTGCTAATCGTTCTTGCGGATATAAACATCCAGATAATAAGACCGATAAAATAGCAATCATTATAGAATATAGCCACTTTTTCATCTTTCATCCATCCTTTTATTCTTGAACCGGCCCGCTAAATACGACAAATACGATAATAAGGCCAGCGATGATCATACTTATGTATGCAATCGTCGCTAAAATGATTTTGATAATCTTGTTTTTTACCTTATATCGACTAAAATAAATCGAAAATACGGCAACAAACATTAACCCGATTCCTGTTAATGAAATCCACATTTTTAAAAGACCTGGTGACATCGCTCTCCCTCTCTTTCTTTGATCCCGTCGTTACATAAAAAAGCTGAAGTAAAGCGGGGCGTCTTTACTTCAGACGATGACTAAACATGCACCATCCATTCAAGTCTGAGAATGTTTTCATAGCATTGTATGCAATATCTATAACAAAGCGCTCTTCACATGCCTATTTCAAAGAAAATTATAGCGAAATGTTTGCCAAATCTTCAAGTTCTGACGTTTTTCCACGCGCCATCAACGAATCTACTGCACTTTTTACATCTTTTCCGTTAAACAACACATCGTAAAGCGCATTTGTAATTGGCATATCGACGTTCATTTTTTTCGCTAACTGATAGGCAGCTTTAGTCGTTCGCACCCCTTCGACAACCATTCCCATATTCGCTAGCACGTCATCAAGCGCATATCCTTTGCCAAGCAAATTGCCCGCACGCCAGTTGCGCGAATGAATGCTTGTGCACGTCACAATTAAATCACCGATCCCCGTCAATCCTGCAAATGTTAGCGGATTGGCACCGAGACGGCTACCGAGACGAGCCATTTCCGCAAGCCCGCGCGTCATAAGCGCCGCTTTGGCATTATCCCCATAACCAAGCCCATCCGTAATGCCAGCAGCTAGCGCAATAATGTTTTTTAACGCCCCACCAATTTCTACTCCGATTAAATCTGGGTTTGTATATACGCGAAAATATTGATGATTCATAAATAAATCTTGAATGCGTTCAGCCGCTTCCATGTTTTTCGATGACACCGTCACCGTTGTTGGGTGACGTAAACTGACTTCCTCGGCGTGACTTGGGCCCGATAAAACGACAACATCTTGCAAATGTTCGCCCATTTCTTCTTCGATAATTTCTGAAATGCGCTTATTTGTGTCTGGCTCAATACCTTTGCTAACCGAAACGATCGTAATGGGCTGTTTCAAGCACGGACGAACGCGCTGCAACACTTCACGAATCGCTTTTGTCGGAACAGCTAATATAACCGTTTCAATCCCTTCAAGCGCTTGGGCAAGATCGGTATAACCAACAATCGCCTCAGGAAGATGAATGTTTGGTAAATATTTTTCATTCGTATGTTTTTCGTTAATTTCGTCGATTTGTTCTTGGCGCTGACCCCAAAGCCGAACGTCATGTCCATTATCAGCAAGAACGATCGCTAAAGCTGTGCCCCAACTACCTGCACCTAATACAGTAACCATGTTATCCCCCCTTAATTTCGTGGGCGTGCAATGATTTTGATCGGTGTTCCTTCAAATCCGAACGTATCACGAATACGGTTTTCTAAAAAGCGCTCATACGAAAAATGCATGAGTTCAGGATCGTTGACAAATACAACGAACGTCGGTGGTTTTACTGCAACTTGCGTCATATAGTAAATTTTTAATCGTTGGCCATTATGTGTCGGTGTCGGATTCATCGCAATCGCATCCATAAGCACTTCATTTAATACATTTGTTTGGACACGCATCGCATGATTTTCGCTTACCATTTGAATAACAGGAAGCAACTTATGCAACCGTTGTTTCGTTTTTGCAGAAACGAATACAATCGGGGCATAATCAAGAAATTGAAAATGGTCACGAATATTTTTCTCAAACTCATTCATCGTCTTTTCGTCTTTTTCGATCGCATCCCACTTGTTCACAACGATCACGACACCACGGCCAGCTTCATGCGCATACCCAGCGATTTTTTTATCTTGCTCAATAATCCCTTCTTCAGCGTTAATGACGACAAGCACCACATCGGAACGCTCGATCGCTTTTAGCGCTCGCAATACACTATATTTTTCGGTGCTTTCATACACTTTTCCTCTTTTGCGCATCCCTGCTGTATCAATAATGACATATTCTTGTCCATCTCTCTTAAACGTCGTATCGATCGCATCGCGCGTCGTTCCTGCGATATCGCTCACAATGACCCGTTCTTCCCCTAAAATAGCGTTAACAAGTGATGATTTTCCAACGTTCGGACGACCGATTAAACAAAACTTTATAACATCCGCATCGTATTCTTTCGTTTCACGCTTAGGAAAATGAGCAACGACCGCATCGAGCAAATCTCCGATGCCTAGTCCGTGCGTGCCAGAAATCGGAATCGGCTCTCCGAATCCGAGCGTATAAAAGTCATAAATGTTTTCACGCATGTCTGGATTGTCAATTTTGTTTACGGCTAGAACGACCGGTTTGTTAGAACGATATAAAATTTTCGCTACTTCTTCGTCTGCTGCTGTGACGCCATCTCGACCGTTTGTCATAAAAATGATGACGTCCGCTTCGTCGATCGCAATTTCTGCCTGTTGGCGAATTTGTGTTAATAACGGCTCATCGCCAATATCAATCCCACCTGTATCAATAATGTTAAACGTTGTATTTAACCACTCCGCACTACTATAAATTCGATCACGCGTTACTCCTGGTACATCTTCTACAATGGAAATACGTTCCCCCACAATACGGTTAAAAATCGTTGACTTTCCGACATTCGGACGACCAACGATCGCTACAACTGGTTTCGACATATTCTCACACTCCTTCACTAAAATTCGAAACCGGAACAAAAAAGAAGCCCTTCCATTGAAGGGGCTAGCTTTCCCATTTTATCAAAAAAATCAATGTTTCACAATAATGAGCAAATCATCGCTTAAGGCGTGGGCAATGCCGTCTAAAATCGCCTCTAAATTGGCTGCGATGCGCTGCATTTCTTCATCGGTTTCACAAACGAACGTCACCCCGCCCGCCACTTTATGTGGTGACGTCGTAATGACAGCTAAAATCATTTTTTCTACGGTCATTTTAACACCTTCCCTGCTTGATTCGTTTCAGACTTCGTCGGCATGCGAATCGCATTTTCTAACGTCGGTACGTTACGAATGATCGCTTTTGCTTTTTCGATATCTTTTTCTTGCGGTAAAATAAAAATGCCTACTCGACCATCATCTAAATCACGCTTCGCAAGCGGCACAAGCGCTGGCGTGCCCGAGTCGCGATACACGCCTAATGCTGTTGAAATATCATGTAAAATTGCTTGGCGTTGACCAAGATTTGCAATTGTAGAGCGAGCGTTAAAGTTTTTCGGCTTTAAAATAAAGCCCATGCCATACCGTAAAATTTCTTCGCGACGTGCTTCTAACCCGATATTCATGATGTAAATATTATCAACATACAACCCCGCCCCTTTAAAGTGTGGTTTTACATATTCCACTTCGACAATATCACCAATCCGACTGCCGGACATGAATTTGCGAGCAAAAATAAATGAAATGGCAGCCGCAACAATTCCAAGCCATATATTCCAAACTAAATAAGCAAACGTGCTTAAAAATGACGCAAAAATAACCAAATAGTTTCTCCCTTCAAAAACAATCGCAATCCCTTCAATGTACGTCTTGCCGCGCGGAACAAGCTCGTATTGGTCAAGCTCATTTAACGTATTCCGTTCCATGTTGCGCACATCACGAAACTGCGAAGCAGCTAATGCTAAAAATGTGATAGCTGCAAACTCTTTCTCCATAATGGCGGGTACCGCAATCGTTCCAAGTCCAGCAGCAATAAAACCAAGTGCAATATGAATAATTTTCCCATGCAAATACGTCGGATATTGACGATAGTCCGTTTTTAATAAATATAGACGCGTTAACACACCGACGGTTACGCCAAATAAAATCGGGTACGTATATTCGTTCACGTCTTAACCTCCCTTGCTCGTTTTTGAAATCGTGCATCAATGTATATCGGTAACTGTTCAAGCCATTGCCATCCAAATAAACAAGCGCTCGCTAACGCCCATCCATCTAAAAAAGAAAGAGAACCGATCAAATGGGGAAAGGAAAATTGCTTTAACACAAATGCGTATAAGAAATCACCTTGACAACAACCAACCGTTAACACAAGTAAGCGATCATAAAATGACCGATATAACGCAAACGATGCAAATAAAAGTGCTAACGCCAGCAACCATGTTGCTTCAGTAAACACCCAAACCGGATCAAATAACAATAAAAAATGAAATGCGGCATACAACATAGTCAAACTGGCACTAGCGAACGCAAAATAAATGAACGCTTTTCCCCTTTGCCTCATTACAAAAAAATAACTAACGATGAGCATGAGAATGTAAGCAAGTGAAACAGAGAACGAATACACCGTTATCTCATGAATAGATAGCGTAATTAACAATAAAACATATAGACAGATCAATAGACGAGTGCGGTTTTTCGGAGCAAAAAACGTGTAAACAATCCATAAAAACCAAAGAAGCCAATAAAAATAACTTCCTTCCACCATAACACCTCCACTTTCCATTATGTCTTATTTTTAAAAATTTAATCTCTGTATGTGAAAAAAGAGAGCGGGCAAAATAAAATAAGCAAGGAGGGATCAAGATGGGGAAAGATCGTCAAGAAAAGAAGTTGAAACAGTCGCGTCGCGTCGAATCTGATCGCGATCCAGCGAAAAATTTTAAAGGAAGCACAAAAACAGAAAAATAACGATCTACACAACAAAAGGTGCCCCGCTTTTTTCGGGACACCTTTTTTCATGGGCGCTGGCTGTAACGCGTCGTGTCGATGCCGCGTTCGTGCAACCAATGATGCGTTTTTCCTGTAATGACGACAGGAACTTTTTGTAAGTCAAAAATCGTTCGAGTACCTAGTGCGGTCATAATGACCGTTAAATCTTCGTGCAACTGATTGATGTCTGCCATAAGCGCGTCCACTCCTTTTTCAATCAAGAGACGCAACATATAGCCCGCCATGCCTACCGCAGAAGCACCAAGAGCAATACACTTGGCCACATCGAGTGCATGTTGTACTCCTCCGCTTCCGATAATGCTTATACGCTGGACTTCGGACGCCACTTCCGCAATCGATGCTGTCGTTGTTATTCCCCATTCGTTAAAGTAATCAAGTTGGTTTTCACGTCGCTTATTCTCGATTTGCGCAAAATTTGTCCCCCCAAAGCCTCCGACATCAACAGCACATACACCTATATCCTCTAACTTCCGTGCCGTCTCTTTGCTCATTCCAAATCCGACTTCTTTTACGATCACAGGCACATCAACAGCAGAGACAATTTGTTCAATGCGTGAAAGCGCCCCGCAAAAATTGCGATCTCCTTCAGGCATCACTAACTCTTGAACGACATTTAAATGAATTTGAAGCGCATTCGCCTCGATCATATCGATTGCACGTTTCGCCTCGTCAACCGTTGCCTCGCTACCTAAATTGGCGAATACAATACCATGCTTATTGACTTGACGAATAATGGTAAACGACTGTTGCTCTCGCTCATCTTTTAAAGCTGCCATCTGCGAACCAACGGCCATGGCTAAGCCATATTCATTTGCGACATAAGCAAGCTGTTCATTAATTTTTGTCGTCTCCGCACCTCCACCGCCCGTCATCGCATTAATAAAAATCGGCGAACGTAAAGAAAGTTCGCCGATTTTTGTTTGCAAATCGATATGAGCAGTGGATATATTCGGCAAGCTATTGTGCACAAATGTCACATCTTCAAATCCGTGCAAGCGACGTTGTCCTGTTGCGAGCGCGTATTCAATATGTTGTAATTTTCGTTTTGCACGTTCCACTGCGATCACCATGTTATTTTAATTTTTTTAACTGCTCTCCAATCACTTCGCCAATTTGGAATCCTGTCGTTTCTGTTAAAGTTGTATATTCACGATAGTCTTCTTGTACGTCATCTTCAAGCAACTCACGAATGCTTAACGACAAACGTTTCTCTTGTTCGTTTACGGCAAGCACTTTTACTTTTACGACGTCGCCTTCTTTCAACACTTCATGCGGCGTACCAATATGTTTCGTTGCAATGTGAGAAATATGAACAAGACCTTCGACGCCTGGGAACACTTCGACAAACGCTCCAAATGGAGCTAAACGTTTGACTGTGCCTTCGAGTACGTCACCTTCTTTTATTTTTTGTTCAATGCCGTCCCAAGGCGCTGGAAGCGCAGCTTTCATTGATAAAGAAACGCGTCCGCTTTCTTCATCAATTGCAAGCACTTTCACTTTTACAACATCGCCTTCTTTTACAACATCTGACGGATGATCTACACGTGTATGAGCAAGTTGAGAAATATGTACAAGACCATCAATGTCGCCAATATTGACGAACACACCGAAGTTGGCCATGCGTACTACCGTTCCTTCAAGCACTTGACCGACTTGAAGCGACTGTAATGCAGCTTTCTTTTTGGACGACTCCTCTTCTTCTACAACCGCGCGATGTGATAAGACAACGCGATTTTTTTCGCGGTCAAGCTCAACGACTTTTACCGTTAATGTACGTCCTTTGTAGTCTGTAAAATCTTCAACAAAATCTTTTTCAACAAGCGATGCCGGAATAAATGCACGGACACCAACATCCGCTACAAGTCCACCTTTTACAATATCTTTCACCACTACGTCAAACGTGTCGCCATTTGCAAGTTTTCTCTCTAACTCTTCCCATGCTTTTTCGGCATCTGCAGCTTTTTTCGATAAAATAAGCGCTTCATCTTCTACTTTTTTTACTTTTGCGATGACCGTATCCCCAATTGATAGTACATCGCTCGCTTTCTCGATATGAAGGCTTGATAGCTCACTAATTGGGATAATACCAACTAGCTTGCTTCCTTCGACATCGACAAGCACTTGCTTGTCTTCTACTTTTGTTACTTGACCTTTCACTGTGTCACCTACTTCATAGACACGCACATCGACTTGATTCATCTCTTCCATAGTGAATACCTCCTTACACTCCACACCTGCTCAACGACAGAAATATATGTTCAATGGGCGAACATCAGTATGCTCGTCCATTCGACACGAAGAAAAAACTTCCTTTTTTACTAATCTGTATTAAAACAGTCGTTTTGTCAAGTCATAACTATTGATGTTCATTTAAAAGTTGTTGAATATGTTCCATAATAACTGCCGTTACTTCATCGGCGCTCGCTCTTCTTTCCCGCCATGACGTAAAATCAATGGGCGCACCGTATACGACCTTTAACTTTTTCCCAACACGATAAGGACCGATAATAGCGCATGGTACAACAACCGCTTCGCTACGCAACGCAAAAAAACCTGCTCCTGCTAACCCTTTTTTTAATTTCCCGTCTTTGCTTCGTGTTCCCTCAGGAAATAATCCAAGTACTTTTTTCTCCTTCAGTAAAGCTAAGCCTGTTCTAAGCGCTTCACGATCCCCCATTCCACGACGAACAGGAAACGCACGAAGGCGTGAAACGAGTTGTTTTACAACCGGTGTGCGAAACAGTTCCTCTTTTGCCATAAAATGAACAGGGCGCGGACATGTAATACCGACGATCGGTGGATCTAGGTTGCTAATGTGATTGGCGCAAATAATGACAGCACCTTCTTTTGGAATATGTTCCACTCCGCTTACTTCAATTCGGTAAAGCGGAGTCAGCACTTGTTTCACAATTGTGCGGGCAAACGTGTAAAAACTCACTACCCTTCCACCCTTTCTCGAACAATGCGCATAATACGATCAACCACTTCATCGATCGATAACGATGTCGTATCAATTTCAATCGCGTCTTCTGCTTTTTTTAGCGGAGCAACTGCACGCTCAGAATCGATTTGATCACGCCGAGCAATTTCTTCTTTCAGCTGCTCGAAGTCAGACGGAATGCCTCTTAAGACGTTTTCTTCATGCCGACGTTTCGCGCGTTCTTCAACAGAGGCAAGTAAAAAAATTTTCACTTCAGCATGTGGCAACACGTGCGTACCGATATCGCGGCCGTCCATGACGACACCGCCATGTTGCCCTAACTCCCGCTGGCGTTTTACCATTTCTTCGCGGACAGATGGGTGTTTTGCCACATACGATACGTTGTTTGTGACGTCATTTGTTCGAATGGCTTCGGTCACATTTTCACCATTTGCAAATACGAGTTGTCCACTCGGTGACGGCTTTAATTCAATATATGTATCATGAAGTACATTCATTAATTGTTTTTCGTTATGAACATCTACACCGCGCTGAAGCGCGCAATATGTTAAGGCGCGATACATCGCTCCTGTATCAATATAGACATAAGATAAAGCTTCTGCTAATCGTTTCGCGACCGTGCTTTTTCCAGCAGCCGCCGGTCCGTCAATCGCGATCGAAATTTTCTTTTCCATAATGCCTCCTGTAAAACATTTTGTTTTCAATATAAAAAGCAGGAACGCTCCTGCCTTTTACATTGTACCATACCGCTTATCTTTGGTCGAATGTTTCAATCGTTTTTGTTTCAGAATTTTTTATGACACCTTCGTAATGAACGACTTTTACAATATAAGGAGCCAACGATGAATGAGAAACAATAAATTGAGCAAGGAGTAAAAAAATAAATTGAATGATTGCTAATTTCCATAACATACGTTCAACGCGCTTCACTTCTTTCCCTCCGCACCATTTTATTCTTATTATGGGAGAAGGAGTGCGCGTTTATGCGTCAAGTTGCTCCTTTTTTCTTAGTTCAAGTTGTTTTTCAAAGCTGTAACGAATTAATGTGAGACGATCAACATCGTTCACTTCCAAAAACTGCAAGGATGCTTTTACGACGTTTTCCTCAAATATACGCACAACACGGGCAGGAAAATGTAAATAATGATAATCCCCTGAACGCATATGTAGCACAAGCCAAATTTCAATGGTCATCCCGTGTTTGATTCCTGTTTCTCTATGGGGTAATACAATTGCTGCCCCACCTGCACTTATGTCGCTTGTGACGGTCGTAAATGGGACAAACTCATCTTGTAACGGATGAATCGCTACATCAACAATCGCATCGACACGCACGAACTGACGACGTTGAATACGAAGAAGTTGATTGTCTCCAGGATATGATAAAATGAGCAACGGAATGTTTCGTTTTGTGCGACCTAGCACTTCCGCTTCAAACGCATATACTGCTTCATCTTCTCCGACAAAACTGACCTTTAGCTGCGTTCCGTCTAACAAAAATGCTGTACGATTTGTGCTCATATCAATTGGATAATCAATGTAAATTTTCCCATCTTCTATTTCAGCCACTTTACACTTATACTTTTCCATATGTTCGCTATATTTTAGTTCAAGCGTTAACGGCACCCCAATTTTAATCAATGTGTAAATCCCCCTCACTAAAACATTTCCGTTATATGAAAAATACACCTCATAGCATTTTCAATTTGACAATAACATGATACCATCAAAATGAAAAGAAAAGAATTGGGAACGAGGAAGAAATTATGTGGGCTATTATTTCTGCGGGGATTGCCCCCGGATTAGCGTTGCTCAGTTATTTTTATTTGAAGGACGAATACGAAACCGAACCGTTATCACTTGTTTTACGCATGTTTTTATACGGTGCATTTTTAGTTTTTCCACTTATGTTTATTCAACACGTTTTAAAAGTTGAGCATATGTTGCCCAACCATTTTGTTGAAGCGTTTTTATCAACGGGTTTATTGGAAGAATTTTTTAAATGGTTTGTGTTTTACTATGCCATTTATGATCATCGGGAATTTAATGAACCGTATGATGGCATTGTGTATGGAGTAAGTGTATCGCTCGGGTTTGCTACGCTTGAAAACATTTTATATTTATTTGCCAACGGCGTTGAATTTGCAGTAACCCGCGCGCTTTTACCTGTATCGAGCCATGCGCTATTCGGCGTCATTATGGGTTTTTATTTAGGAAGAGCAAAATTTAGTTTGCCGAAGAAAGAAAAAAATTATATATGGTTGTCTTTCCTTCTCCCATTTTTATTTCACGGCATATACGACTACATTTTATTGACACAAGAACACTGGATTTATTACATGCTTCCATTTATGATTTTTTTATGGTGGCTCGCTTTACGAAAAGTAAAACTTGCAAGAGGAATGTCGATAGAGATCCCTCAATCATCAAGCCAGGCGTAACGCTTGGCTTTTTATTATGTTTTGTTATGTATAAAAACGTCATTGTGACAAAAAATATCGTCAAAAGGTATTGTTTACACATCAAGGGAGGAGTCACAATGCGCAAATGGTTCATTTGTTTGTTTTTAATCTTTTCGTTCAGTTATACATCGCAAGTGCACGCGTTTTCTAAACAAGTTATCCAGCGCGGAGCTGTCGGTGACGATGTCATCGAACTACAAGCAAGATTGCAATATCTCGGCTTTTATCGAGGGAAAATTGATGGAGTATTTGGTTGGCGAACGTATTGGGCGTTACGAAACTTTCAATACAAATTTAAATTGCCCGTAGATGGTTTAGCCGGAGAAACGACAAAGAAAAAATTAGTGCGAGCTTCAAAATATTACAAATCATTTGTTCATAACAATTTGCGAAAAGGAAATACATTTACTCATTACGGTGGCGTTCCGCTAAGCAAACAAGTAAAAGTACGGCAAACAAAAGCCAAAAATCAAACAACTGCGAAAAAAACGACAAATACACGTAGCAACTCTAAACAAACAGCCGTAAAACGTGTCAAAGCAGCTGCGGTAAATGTGCCAAACGGGTTTTCCCAAAATGATATACAATTGATGGCCAATGCTGTACACGGAGAGGCTCGCGGTGAACCGTACATCGGACAAGTAGCTGTTGCAGCAGTTATTTTAAACCGCATAAATAGCCCTTCGTTTCCGAATACTGTCGCCGGTGTCATTTTTGAACCGGGGGCGTTTACAGCTGTTGCAGACGGGCAAATTTGGCTCACCCCAAACGAAACGTCTCGCAAGGCGGTACTTGATGCGTTAAACGGCTGGGATCCGTCGGGCGGAGCGTTATATTATTTTAATCCAAATACAGCGACAAACGGTTGGATATGGAGCCGTCCACAAATTAAACGAATTGGAAGACACATTTTCTGTAAATAGGAGGGGAGTTTTTTGCTACGTATTTTACTTATTGCAGCACTATCTATTGGCATCGCCGGAACAGCATATTGGGGATATCGGGAACACCAACAAAAAAATGCGATTTTAATTCACGCAGAAAACAATTATCAACGAGCTTTTCATGATTTAACTTATCAAATCGACTTACTGCACGATCAAATCGGAACAACATTAGCGATGAACTCCCGACAATCGCTATCACCTGCGCTTGCAGAAGTATGGCGCCTCGCTTCCGAAGCGCACGCAACTGTTGGGCAATTACCACTTTCTCTTTTGCCGTTTAATAAAACAGAAGAATTTTTATCGAATATTGGTTCATTTAGCTATCGTGCCGCCATTCGCGATTTAGATAAACAACCGTTAAATGCAGAGGAATATAAAACATTGCAACAACTATACAAAAAATCTGCTGATATTCAACAAGAGTTACGAAACGTCCAGCATCTTGTATTAGAAAACAACTTGCGCTGGATGGATGTCGAGTTGGCACTTGCGACAAACAATCGTCCAAACGACAACACCATTATAGATGGATTTAAAACGGTAGAGAAAAATGTTCAATCTTATAATGAAACTGATTTCGGTCCTTCGTTCACAAGCGTAGAAAAAAGAGAAAAAGGATTTGAACATATTTCTGGAAAAAAGATTACGGAAGCAGAAGCAAAACAAATCGCAAAAACGTTTCTCGGTTTAAAAGGGAATGAAAAAATTGAAGTCGTTCATAGCGGAAAAGGTGCAAGTGATGCATTTTATAGTGTGACGATTAAAAATCCGAAAACGAAGAGTGAAACGTATATGGATATTACCGAAAGAGGAGGATATCCAATTTGGGTCATTGAAAATCGTCCTGTTAATAAACAAAACATCAGTTTAAACGAAGCGACGATGCGCGGGCTTCAGTTTTTAAAGCAACATAAATTTAACAACTTTGAATTGTACGAAAGCACTCAATACGATCACGTTGCTATGCTCACGTTCGTCACAGCAAAAGATGGCGTTCGTATTTATCCTGAATCGATTAAAATGAAAATCGCACTAGATGATGGAAACATTATCGGCTTTTCCGCTCGCGATTACTTATCGTCAAAACGTGAACGAACGATTCCAAAACCAGCAATTTCAATTGAGCAAGCGCGCAAAAAAATGAATCCGAATGTTACCATTATGGAAGAAAGAAAGGCGATTATTATGAACAATATGAATGAAGAAGTGCTTTGCTATGAATTTTTAGGAACGCTCGGAGATGACACATATCGCATTTTTATTAATGCGCAAAATGGAATTGAAGAAAAGGTAGAAAAACTTCAAAATCCTGAACCGATATACGGTGAAATATAAGGGGCTGACAATTAGCCCCTTTTTTCTGTTGTTTCAATAATCGCCTCTTTCATAATAGCGATCATCGCCCCTAGTTGCTCAAACGTACTAGCTAACGGTGGCATAAAAACGATCACATCGCCGAGCGGGCGTGTTAACATCCCTTTTTCTCTCATCGTTAATGTCGTTCTATACCCCATCCGTTCCGTCCACGGATACGGTTCGTGTGTACGGCGATCACGCACAAGTTCGATGCCACACATGAGTCCAAGCTGACGTACATCACCGACATGATTAAGTTCATTAAACGATGCAAGCTGTTCAGCGACAAATGTGGCTTTTTGTTCTATTTGTTCTATCAGTCGCTCACGTTCAAAAATTTGTATATTTGCTAAAGCAGCGGCACAACCGAGCTGGTTTCCTGTGTAAGAATGTCCATGGAAAAACGTTTTAAACTCTGTATAGTCGCCATAAAATGCTTCATAAATCGCTTCGGTCGTCAATGTAGCAGCAATCGGCAAATAACCGCCCGTAATGCCTTTTGCCACCGTCATGATGTCAGGTTGCACATCTTCATGCTCGATCGCAAATCGTTTTCCTGTTCGGCCAAAACCGGTAGCTACTTCATCGACAATGAATAAAATGTTATATTGCCGACATAATTGTTCTACCCCTTTTAAATATCCTTTTGGCATGACATGCATACCACCTGCCCCTTGAATCATTCCTTCAACAATCATGGCGGCAATTTCTTCATGATGTTCAGCAAATAACGCTTCTAATGCACCTAACGCCTCATCACGCACAACGTTCGGATCGTTGCTTGGATGGCGATAGACGAGCGGAAACGGTGCTTTATAGCTCGTAAACATAAGCGGTTCATATACGGTATGAAAAAGATCAATCGCTCCGACGCTAATGGCGCCGACTGTATCTCCGTGGTACCCATTTGTTAATGTGACAAATTTTTGTTTTTTATGTTCTCCGATGTTTCGCCAATATTGAAAGGCAATTTTGAGCGCAATTTCTACAGCTTCTGCTCCACTGTCTGAATAAAATACGCGCGTTAAATGACTTGGCGTCCATTCGATTAGCTTTTCGGCTAATGCAATGGCAGGAATATTCGCTGCCCCTAACAGCGTTGAATGAGCAATACGTTCAAGCTGAGCACGAATGGCATCATCAATTTCTTTTTTTCGATGTCCATGAACGTTTAACCAAAGAGATGAATATCCGTCATAATATGTTTTTCCGTTTACATCCGTCAAAAAAATGCCTTCCCCGCTTTCGATAACGAGCGGATGTTGTTCATAATCTTTCATTTGTGTAAACGGCAACCATAAATATGTTTTACTTTTTTCAATCCACTCGTTCATTGCCACCATTCCTTTCTCCATACAATTTGTTGATGTGAAAAGTTTGTCATATGCGGAATTTCGCCGATCACCGGAACATGTGTCATCGCTTCAATCATTCGTATGTTTTCTTGTTCAATTTCATTTTTTGGTGTAGAAAAGCCGTTCATAATAATGCCAGCTATTTGTAAACCAAATGCTTTCGCATATTCCACTGTCAGCACCGTATGATTGATCGTTCCAACGCTTGCTCGCGCGACGATGATTAACGGAAGATGTAGCAGTTGAGCTAAATGGGCAATGAGAAACGACTTATCAACGAGTGGAACCGCAATTCCTCCTGCTCCTTCAACAAGCACGAAATCATAAGTTTGTTGCAGTTGATGGACGTGTGCCACAATGTGATCAGGCTCGATTGTCACTCCGTCGATTTTTGCAGCAAGATGCGGCGAACAAGGAGTTTGTAGTAAGTATGTACATCCATCTTCATCAGTCACATCAATCACTTTTCGGTACACGTCGACATCAGGCGCGATCCACTTCCCGTCTTGCCATTGCGCTCCACTTTGCACAGGCTTATAAGCTATCACACGTATACGCTTGTCAACAAGCGTGCGCAACATACAAGCAGTGACAAATGTTTTTCCTACGTCTGTATCTGTCCCTGTAATAAAAAAACCTTTCATTATGCTCCTCTCCCCCCTTATTTGTCAACCTATATTTTATTACAGTTAACAATATAAAACAATAAAAAAAAGCGCCCGAATTTTATTCGGACACCTTCTTCTCTCTTTTAGCAATGCATGCAGCAATCAAGTCACCGTGAAAACGACCGTTTTCAATAAAAATTTCATTTGCGTTATTTCCAGCCGCAATGACGCCTGCAATAAAAATACCTTCCACATTTGTTTCCATCGTTTCTGGATTGTACGTTGGCCGGCCTGTTTCAGCGTCAATATAAACGCCCATTTTCTTTAAAAAATCATGGTCAGGATGATATCCTGTCATCGCAAACACGAAATCGTTTTTTATTTTCTTTTCTTCACCATTTACTGTATAAATGACGGCGTCTTCTGTAATTTCTTTCACATGTGCATTGAATTCCATCGTGATGACCCCTTGGCGCACAAGGGAGTCAAATTCAGGCAAAATCCATGGTTTAATGCTTGAAGAATATTGGGAACCGCGATATAAAACGGTGACGCGCGCCCCCGCTTTCACGAGTTCTAATGCTGCATCAACGCTTGAATTTTTTCCTCCGATGACAACGCAATCTGTGTTGTAGTACGGATGGGCTTCTTTAAAATAATGCGTCACTTTCGGCAAATGTTCGCCAGGCACGTTCATATAATTTGGGTTGTCGTAATATCCCGTCGCAATAATGACGTATGTTGCTTCATACGTACCTTTGCTCGTTTCAACAATAAACGAGCCATTCGCTTGCTTCGTTACGCGTTCGACTTTTTCAAATGCATGAACGCGAATGTTTTTTCGAGTGACAACTTCTCGGTAATAAGTGAGCGCTTGATTGCGCTTCGGCTTTCGATTTTCAGTAATAAACGGAACACCACCAATTTCCAAGCGGTCGCTCGAGCTAAAAAATGTTTGATGTGTCGGATAATGATATAGTGAATTGACGATGTTTCCTTTTTCAATGACAAGCGGGGAAAAGTTTGCGTTTTGTAAAGCAATCGCAGCTGCTAACCCACATGGTCCTCCACCGACAATAATAATTTGTTCTTTTTTCACTTGACGCTCACCCCAATTAAAAAATCTCCTATCATACAATGATAGGAGATTTTTTGTATTCATGCAAATATTAAATCCAACCACGGAAACGGCATGCTTCCGCCATCTTACGTACACCGACCATATATGCCGCTAAGCGCATATCGACGCGACGCGTTTGTGAAGTTTCATATACGTTATTAAACGCTTTCACCATCACTTTTTCCAGCTTTTCTTCCACTTCTTCTTCTGTCCAGTAATATCCTTGATTGTTTTGCACCCACTCGAAGTAAGAAACTGTTACCCCACCAGCGCTTGCTAAAACATCAGGAACGATTAAAATGCCGCGCTCCGTTAAAATTTCTGTCGCTTCTAACGTCGTCGGACCGTTTGCCGCTTCGACGACGATTTTCGCTTTAATGTTGTGGGCATTTTCTTCTGTAATTTGGTTCTCGATCGCAGCTGGCACTAAAATGTCGCACTCTAGTTCAAGCAATTCTTTGTTTGTAATTGTATTTTTAAACAACTTTGTTACCGTACCAAAGCTGTCGCGACGATCTAATAAGTAATCAATGTCAAGACCGTTCGGATCGTACAAACCGCCGTATGCATCAGAAATGCCGATCACTTTCGCTCCGGCATCGTGCATAAATTTCGCTAAATAGCTTCCTGCGTTACCGAATCCTTGCACAACAACACGCGCGCCTTTTAAGTCGATGCCGCGCTTTTTCGCCGCTTCACGAATGCAAATAGTAACCCCTTTTGCTGTTGCCGTTTCACGACCGTGTGAACCACCGAGTACAAGAGGTTTTCCTGTAATGAATCCCGGCGAGTTAAATTCGTCAATTCGGCTATATTCATCCATCATCCACGCCATAATTTGTGAATTTGTAAACACATCAGGCGCAGGAATATCTTTCGTTGGGCCGACGATTTGGCTAATGGCGCGAACGTAACCGCGACTTAATCGCTCTAATTCACGGAATGACATGGTACGCGGATCGCATACAATTCCACCTTTTCCACCGCCATACGGTAAATCAACAATCCCACATTTTAAACTCATCCAAATGGAAAGTGCTTTCACTTCTCGTTCTGTCACGTTCGGGTGAAAGCGAATACCCCCTTTAGTTGGACCGACCGCATCGTTATGCTGTGCACGGTAGCCAGTAAACACTTTTACTGAGCCATCATCCATGCGCACCGGAATTTTCACCGTTAACATGCGCAACGGCTCTTTTAATAGCTCATACACCTCTTCAGGATATCCGAGCTTTTCGAGCGCTCTATGTATGACGATTTGTGTTGCTCGTAGGACATCATGTTTTTCTTCGTTGGTATGCTTTTCGGCTACCATTTGTAAACCTCCCATGACCTTTTGTAAAATATTGTCCGCCTTTCATGTCATAGTATACACCTTCTATGCGCATATGCAAAGAAGTTTTTATTGATTTTTTGTAATCGTTTTCAAAAAAAAACGATCATTCACATCACAATACGAAAGCGATATAATGAACGTACGGTAGAAAGGGGCGAAAAAGATGAAAAAGCGAATTTTATTTTGTTTTGCACATCCTGATGATGAGACGTTTACGGTCGGAGGATTGCTTGCCACATTAGCGAAGCGTGAGGATGTCGAAACGATCGTATATAGCGCAACGCTTGGCGATGCCGGAAAGTGTGGAAATCCTCCGGTTTGTACGAAAGAAGAGCTCCCACACGTACGTAAAAAGGAATTGGAGCAAGCAGCGGCTATTTTAGGTGTTGATCATGTCATTACCGATACATATCCCGATGGAAAGCTACCCGAACATGAAGAACAGCTCGTCGATTCCATTCGTCATATTATTGAACAATATAAGCCGACCGTTGTCGTGACGTTCCCACCGCATGGTATTTCGGGACATCGAGACCATCAAGCGATTCAACGATCCACGTATCAAGCAGTAACGTCGATGGATCATATTGTAGAGCAGTTGTATTATGTAACTGTCGTTGGTCGCCCGGATCGTTACGGTGACCCAATCGAAAACATCGATATCGTCTTCACATTCACAGATGAAGAAGCAAAAAAAGTGCGCAAAGCTTTACTTGCCCATCGTACACAACATTTATCCGTTGAACGTGTGTTTCCAGCTGTCCATCATGACTCATTTCATAAATTTCAAAATAAGGAATACTTTATACGTGCATGGGCAAAAGAAGATGAACCACCTTACCCATTTTAAAAAATAACCTTCGCAATAAGCGAAGGTTATTTTTTTACAAAGTATTTATATAGTTGGTCAATCGCTTCGTTGGCGATCAATTTTTTGCCGTACTCTTCGACACGATAAATCGTCAATGTCGATGGGCTTCCATATTCAGCTAAAATAGCAACAAAATCATCTGTTGGAATGACAGATTCTGCAAAATGTAAATAAAAGCGTCCTTCATAACTGTAAAGCGAGCCGCCATGACAACCGAGCGAATAAAGACGCGTCGCTAATTGAATGACATCTTCAAACGTTTGAAATTCGAAAAATATATCATCGCTTTCATCTAGCGTGACTTGCATTTCAATATAATCGTCGCTAAACTCGTCTTCCTCATCTGTCATCTCACCTTCGCTCGTTACGATCACGACCATGCCCTGTGCCGGTAAAGAGTACACTTCAACAGCGACCGACCCGTTAATTTCAAAGCCGAGCTCCTCACTTGCTTCCTCAATCATATCACGAAATAGTTCATGCACTTTAAACGTATCTTTCCATAAATCTTCTTTCGTTAACCCGCGCTCGACTAGATCGTCAAATGTGAGGAATATTTTAATTTTATTGTAGTTTAAGCGTTCAAGCCGCATAAACATCCCTCCTTACCTACACAGACTTTACTGTTAGCATATGACGAACGTGTAAAAATGTTCGTCATATTACTAATGAGTTTACATCTTTTTCTCCCTTTTAGACAAGTATTTTTCATTCGATTTTAACCACTCGTCCCATTGCTCTTTTGATTGTCCGAGAAAATAATCACCGTACTTGTCTTTTACTTGTTCATCAACTTTATCGAACGCCCGTCCCCCAATTCCAATACGAATATGTGGGTATGTTTGTTTCAATTGATCGACGAGTTTTAGCGTCGCTTGTACATTTTGTTGTAACGTGCAAGATAAAAAGACGTATGATGGCTTTACTTCCTGAATGACAATTGATAAATCTTGTTGCTGGATGCTTGCCCCTAAATAAATCGTTTCGTAACCCCTTCTGCGCAAATATAAAGTAAAAATAAGTAACCCAAGTTCATGCCATTCATTTGGTCCGCAAACGGAAATCGTTTTTGGAAGCAAGCGATTTACAGGAATCATAGAAAACGCCATGCCAAGTCGTGACCGTAAAAAGGCAGAAGCGAAATGTTCATGCGCGCTCGTAATTTTTTCATTTTCCCATAAGTCCCCGATTTTTACGAGTAATGGGCTTAGAATATCGAGTGCAACTTTCTCAACTGTATATAAACTGAACGCCTCATTTAGCAATTCATGTGCTGTCCACTCTTCAAATGATAAAAGAGCTCGCAACAATCGTTCTCGAAGCGTAGTGACATGATCTTCTGCTTGTATACGCACCTCTGACGGTCGCTGTTCTAACAGTGAAATAGCTTGACTAATCGTGAATCCTTGATTCACTTTATCAACGAGCCATTTCAATATTTGCACTTGTTCCTCTGTATATAGACGATGTCCCGCTTCATTGCGCGGTGGGGCGATAATTTGATAACGGCGCTCCCACGCCCGCAACGTCCCAGGCTGAATACCTAACATGTTTGACACTGCTTTCACATTATATTTTCCTTCTTGCGTCGACATATAAAATCCTCCATCTTTCGCATCATTCTGTCAACATTATAGCGAACATGACGGAGGTGTGTAAATTTTGTATAAGTTTTGCTTAACTTTTCTTATGTTTTAACTCGATCAGATGCGTTTCCGCACGTGCACCGAAACGAAATGGAAGCGTCGTTGTCCCGTATCCGTTGCTCACAAGTAGCATCGTCCCATTTATATTTCGCAAACATCCTTTTTCATATAGCCCAAACGGTCCGAGACGAATTTGTCCGCCATGCGTATGTCCGCTTAAAACGAGCGCAATTTCATGTTGTGGCTTAATTTTTTCAATGATGCGCGGATCGTGGCTAACAAGGATGCGAAACGTTGTCTGTTCGGCATCGCTCAACGCAAGCTCGAGCCGATCTCGCCTTTTGTTCATATCATCGACACCGAGCAAAGCGATGCGATCACCTTGCTCACTTTCAAATGTAACTGCCGTATTGTCTAATATTTTCACGCCATTTTCAAGCAATAGTGCATCTAACTCATGGTAATCTACTTCGTAATCGTTATTTCCCCAAACAAAATAAACGGGACCGAGCTGTTTCAACAACTCAATATTTCGTTTAACACGCGAAAACGGAACCCCTTTTTCTGTTAAATCGCCGCCGATAATAACAAGATCGACTTTTCCTTTTAATGAGCCAATTAACGTTTTCGATACACGTCGACGATGAATATCTGAAATAAAAAAAATACGAAGGCGAGAAAAGCTTTCTGGAAACGTTGAAAATGGCAATGAATGAAAAATAACGCGATTCCGATGTGCTTCGATCCACATGTATAACATAAGTGCTACAAATATTGCTACAATATACACCATTTCAATTTTCCCTCTCTTTGTATACACTCATTGACATCATACCATATATGAGAGAAAAGAGAAAAAAAATCGTCGTCTTTTTTACATCAATCATCGCCAATATAAAAAACGTCAGTAATACGCTATACGAAAGAAATTGCTCTTTTCGATTCGTCGGTTCCTTTCGCCACGCTTGTAACGTATGCCAAGTCGCTGCGCGAATGAGGATCGCATTGGAAATGAAACCGATAAAGAAACTAACAAGCGCAAAAAATGTTTTCATTGGGTCAAAAATGATGTCGGTCAAAAACACTTCAAACACGAACGGCTCGACCGTTGGCGTCCAAGCGATCATAAAATAGCCACATAACAATCCAACAATAAAAAGAAACCACATGTTGCTCCCTCCCTTTTTCAACATATGAAGCGAGAGAGTGTGTGGTCACTTATTTTCATGATAAAGCGTGATATCATATGTTTCTTTCATCCATTCGTAAAGAACGTGCCTTTTTTCCCACGTTCGTTTTTCAAGTAATTCGCTACTTTTTTGAATGAACTCACAGCGGAGTGCATGGAAATCTTGCTCCGCTTTATCACTTTTCTTTTTACAAAATGAAACAAACCAACCAAGCGATCCAACGAATGCAGTAAACCAAAAAATGCGTTCATTATCAATCGCTGCTACAATCATTCGTTCTGTGGACGAATGATTTGGAATAACAACCGTTTGGTATATATACAATCCAAATAAAGCGAGTGAAAACAAAAACAAAATGAACGACCACTTCATTCTTTTTTTCATGTCTTCCCATTCTCTTTTATGCGTTATCATTCGTTGTAAAATCGCCTTTGTCACTTCATCTAATTCAATTGGGAAAATCATAGCCACCCCTGCCGATCGTGTTTTACTACGATTGTATGTCCATCGACAAAGTGGTATACCTTATTTTCCATTCATATTTGGAATTTTTAACACTTGTCCTTTTTGTAGTTTCATGCTCGTTAAATGATTCCATTCTTTAATGAGGTCCATTCCTTTTTCATTTCCGTAATATTTCATCGCAATGCTATATAACGTTTCATTTTCTTGTACGGTATGATAAATAAAAGATGATTCTGTTTCATTCGATTCTTGTTCCTCTTCTTTTGCTTCGTTTTCAAGCGGTTTTTGTTGTGGCTTATGCCCTTTTTGTTGATCGACATCAACAGTCTCATAGCTTTCATCATCAATCGTCACGACTTGGACGGGACGCTTCTCAACTAAGTGATATATGCTGTAAATGGAAATCGGCAATAAAACGAAAAAGAGCGCAAGAATGCGAACGAGTGGATGTTTAACTTTCCATTTCGTTTTTTTCTTTTTATGCACTTCGCTGCGCGGTGGCAACTGAAGCTCATCGTCTTCTTGTTGCTTACTAATATTCTCCATTTTTTTACGCAAATTTTCCGCTTGGTCTTTACGCATCGTTTGTCACCTCTTTTGTACGATACCGGATGTGTAACGCTAAAATAAAATCAATGAGAAAGTGGGCAAAAATCGTGACCCATAAATTGCTTGTCCATTCATAGATAAGTCCAATCCAAAAGCTTAAACTAACGACAGCCAAAAGAAGGAGCCATTTTCGCCAATAACGAATATGCAATAAAGCGAAAATGATGCTTGCGAAAAATAGGCCGACATGCGTCTGAATGACACCACGAAACAATAGCTCTTCACAAAATGCAATGACCATAGTCATGATAAAAATGTGCGGTACCGAACGTGAACGAAATAATTTTTCATTGATTCCACCATCATCATACCATTGTTCAGGTGCATACTGAATAAGTAAAAAATCGACAAAAAGAACAAGCGCCGCACAACCGCTACCGTACAATAGTATTTCCCGTATATCCCACTGCCACATCGAAAAGAAGGTCGCAGGCGTAAATAAAAATACACTTAAAATGAGCGCAATAAGAAAAATAAGCGCTTGTGTTACATATAGATGATAAACGATTTCTTCATCGTTCATTTGACTAGCTATCTCCATTTGTTTTTTAATCATTTGTCCTCACCTTTATTGCAAACATGAAACAGAGCTCTTCCTGCCACGGGCGCAAATGTATTTGTTGAATATGTTTTACAGGGGCGTTTACGTATATATCAGCGCCACACCGGTCACAGCAACGCTCATTCGGAAGTGGTTGTTGCTCAAAATATGAAAGCATCGTACGCCGACGACAAGTTTGTTCGTTTATCCATCGTTGCATAAATACCCATTTTTTTATTTTTTCTTGTTTTCTTTGTTCTATATGGGCGTATAGTTGATTAGCTAAAGTGTGTATATCTTCTTGCATATTCATTTGTTCTAGCCAATACAATAAAAGACGTTGTTGCACGTCTGTTAACCCCATTTCCTTCCGCCCATGGCGTAGAGCGTCCAATGCATAGACAATTTGTTCTTTTGTCGGAAATTCCATATCGATCATCAATTGTCCCATTTGTTCATCGCCTGAGGCATACAATAATATGGCAATACTTTCGTTTCCATCGCGCCCAGCGCGCCCAACTTCTTGCCAATATGCTTCTGGTTGTGTCGGCAAGTGAAAATGGATAACAAAGCGAACATTCGGTTTATCAACACCCATTCCAAACGCATTTGTACAACAAATGACGTCTAACTGATCATAAACGAACTGTTGTTGAATAAGAAGTCGCTGTTCACCATCCATACCTCCATGATAATAGCTTACGCGATGATCCTCACGAAGCACTTCTGCTAATGTTTCTGCCCATTGTCGACTAGCTACATACACAATTCCCGGTTTAGGTAACGTGGAGACAAGCTGTTTTAACGCCTTGATTTTTTCTTCTACCGTTTGAACATATTGCACGTATAAACAAATATTTGGGCGATCGAGCGGGTATATATGTTGTTTAACGTCATCGAGTTTAAGCGTCGTTACAATATCAGCAATAACTTGACGTGTAGCTGTAGCCGTTAACGCTAAACATGGCGGATTGCCGAGCGTTTGGCGAAGAAGACCGAGCTTTAAAAAGTCAGGGCGAAAATCATGTCCCCATTGTGAAATACAATGTGCTTCATCTACAACAAACAAAGAAATGTTTATGCGTGTTAACGCTTCGATAAGTAAAGGGGATTGTAAAATTTCAGGCGAAGCATAAATAAAACGATACGACGCTAACTCACGCAACACATCTCGTTTTTCGCGATAAGACAGAAAACGATTGAGCGCTACAACACGTTTTTCACCACGATTTCTAAGCTGCTGTACTTGATCTTCCATAAGCGAAACGAGTGGGGAAATAATTAACACACTGCCGTTTAATATATAACCCGGGAGCTGATAACAAAGCGACTTTCCGCCACCGGTCGGAAGCATAGCAACACAATTTCGTCCATTCAGCACATCTTCAATAATTTCTCTTTGCCCCATGCGAAACGAATCGTAACCAAATCGTTCCTTTAATATGTTAAGCATCTTCCCTCTCCCATCTTGCCAACGCAAGCCGAATTTCAAAATAAGAAACGTCTTGTAACACTTCTTTTATCGCCCGTAATTTTTTCGTTTGTAATTTTTGTGCTTGTTGAATAATGCGCTTGCGTTTATTCTCCTCTAAAAATGGCGTCGTCACAAACGTTGGAATATATGTGGCGATTTCGACAATATGATCTTCAATCGTTCCTTTTTTCAATCCACGCAACTCGGCAATTTGTTCGAGTGAATACCCTTCCTTTAGCAATTCCCATGTTTTTTGAGCGGAACTCGTTAATAGGAAACGTTTTTGTTCCCGCAGTGAAAAAAGAAGCGGAAATTTTTCCTTTTCTTTTTCTGTCATTTCAAGCATAAAATGAAGAACATTTTGAAACGATAACAAAACCGCTACATCTTCCTCCTTTATGGCATAGGCAATTTGTTCGTTCGTCCATCCGATACGCTCATGGCTTGTCAACCGCCAAACGAAAATGTTAGCATCTTTTTCCTCTACACAACGAAGTAGCTCGTACATTTCTTCATATAATAAACGAGCGAGCGCTTGTATATGCTTATGTTGAAACAGCCACCGCTTCACGAACGATTGAATGTGTTCATCGCGATGTACAGGCTCAAATGATGTGCGATGAATGATGTTTGCGAGCGTTTGGATAAGTAAAGACAACCTTTTCCAAAACAAAGAAGCCTCATTCATATATTTCCATCCATCAATGTAAGGAGGAAGTATAAAATGTCGGATTTTCTCTTTTCCACTTGCGGTTGTGCAATATATGTGTTCGTCCACTTGGAAAATCAGTCCATCCATCTCTAATGCTCGTGTGACGTCAAATAAACGAGTACGGTCAATTGGTACCGTCCCAAATAGACGACTAACATCATACCATTTACTATCTTGTAACGTTTGTGCTGTTTTTTTGCCATTCAGTAAATGATCGATCGCAGCGAGCGACCGTTCTCCCCGAAATCGGTCGATACAAAATAAAACGATGTGTTGTAACATGCGACATTCACTCCATTTTCCCTTTCATTTTACCAGATTAAGCGAAGCAATGTGAGGGAAAACTGTATACTGATAAGCATTTTCATTGGAGTTTTTTATTGAAAAGTTACCGCAACACATTTATTATAAAAGTGTGAGGAATACGTTTCCAACGTTTCATATGAAACGATTGGTTCCATATAATTAAGGAGGGTCATTGTATGCCAAAGTACACGATTGTTGACAAAGAAACATGTATTGCCTGTGGTGCATGTGGAGCAGCTGCACCTGATATTTACGATTACGATGATGAAGGTATCGCTTACGTGACATTGGACGACAACCAAGGTATTGTCGAAATACCAGACGTATTGATTGACGATATGATGGATGCGTTTGAAGGCTGTCCAACAGACTCGATCAAAGTCGCGGACGAGCCATTTGATGGCGATCCAAACAAATTTGAATAAGAACAACTAAGGGCAAACTTCACGTGAAGCTTGCCCTTTTCTTTCGTTCAGTCATTGTCACCACTTGTCCAATCGACTATAATAAAAAAGTATACATAACAAAAAGGAGGAATTTGGCATGGCGTTTGAAAACAAGGTTGTTGAAGCGTTTATTGAAATTCCAACAGGTAGCCAAAACAAATATGAATATGACAAAGAGCGTGGCGTATTTAAACTCGATCGCGTCTTATATTCACCAATGTTTTATCCTGCGGAATACGGCTATTTAGAAAATACACTTGCATTAGATGGCGATCCGCTCGATATTTTAGTTATCGTGACAAATCCGACATTCCCTGGTTGCGTCATTGAAACACGTGTCCTTGGCTACTTAAACATGGTAGACGGTGGCGAAGAAGATGCAAAATTAATTGGTGTGCCTGTTGACGATCCTCGCTTTGCTGATGTGCGTAGCCTTGAAGATCTTCCACAACATAAATTAAAAGAAATCGCTCATTTCTTTGAACGTTATAAAGATCTAGAAGGAAAGAAAACAGAAATCGGTACATGGGAAGGCCCAGAAGCGGCTGCAAAACTCATTGACGAATGCATCGCTCGTTACAACGAACAAAAATAAATACACTTCATGCGTTAAGCTGGCTTTTGGCCAGCTTTTTGTCTTTTTTCCGAACATTCATATATAAAAACGCTTTCATTTGTATGACCTTTCCGAAAGTTATTGACACGTGCATACGGGTATGTTAAATTATCAGAAATTTAAAAACTTATTAATTGAAAGGAGCGAATGTTTGTGATTCGCATTTTAGTAGCTGATGCAATGAGCGAAGAAGGACTTGCCCCACTCCTTGCTGATCCAACGATCGAAGTCGTGCAAAAAAAGGTAAGCGAGGTGGAGGACGAACTTGATCAGTTCGATGCGCTGCTCGTTCGTAGCGCGACAAAAGTGACTGAACAATTACTGCAAAAAATGACGAATTTAAAAATTGTAGGACGCGCTGGCGTCGGGGTGGACAATATTGATGTCGATGCAGCTACACGATACGGTGTCGTCGTCATTAACGCTCCAAACGGCAATACAATTTCGACAGCGGAACATACATTTGCGATGATGGCTTCATTAGTGCGCCGTATTCCACAAGCGCACATTTCAGTCAAATCACGTGAATGGAATCGTTCCGCTTTCGTCGGTGTCGAGTTATTCGGAAAACATTTAGGGATTATTGGATTTGGTCGCATCGGTTCTGAAGTAGCGAAACGGGCGCGCGCATTCGGTATGCACGTTCACGTATACGATCCATTTTTAACGAAAGTACGAGCAGAAAAAATTGGTGTCGATGTTTGCACGCTTGATGCGTTGCTTGCACAAGCAGATATCATTACTGTACATACACCGCTAACAAAAGAAACGAAAGGGCTTCTCGGTCCAAAAAACTTAGCAAAAACGAAAAAAGGTGTATATTTAATTAACTGCGCGCGCGGTGGCATCATCGACGAGCAAGCGCTCATTCCGTTTTTAGAAAACGGACATGTGGCAGGCGTTGCGCTCGATGTATTTGAACAAGAGCCACCGGGAGACCATCCGCTTCTCTCTTTTGATAACGTCGTTGTCACTCCACATCTTGGGGCATCGACAGTCGAAGCGCAAGTGAACGTAGCGACACAAGTCGCTGAAGAAGTATTAACATTTTTACAAGGAAAACCGGTCACATCGTCGATTAACTTGCCGACACTTTCAAAAGATGTATACGAAAAAATTCAAGCTTTTTATACATTGGCTCGAAAAATGGGTATTTTAGCTTCGCAATATATGAGCGAGCCGGTTCAAGAAATTGCGATTACGTATTCAGGATCTGTTGCTGATTTAGAAACGACATTCATTACGCGTAGTTTGCTTGCTGGATTTTTAAAACCTCGCGTTGCTTCAACTGTCAACGAAGTAAACGCAGCAATGATCGCCAAAGAACGCGGCATCGCCTTTAGTGAAAAATTTTCAGCAAACGGAAACGACTACAACAACAGCATTACGTTAACTGTATATGGCGAAAACAAAACATTTACGTTGAAAGGTACCCATATTGCCCACTACGGTGACCGGATCGTTCATTTTAATGGCTTTGCGATCGATTTTGCTCCAGAAGGGCATTTGTTGTACATTCAACATCATGATAAACCGGGAATGATCGGAAAAGTCGGTAACATTTTAGGTGACCATCAAGTAAACATCGCAACGATGCAAGTTGGTCGCCAAGAAGCGGGTGGAAAAGCGATTATGATGCTTTCACTCGATAAACCACTTGATGACGCACTCGTTGAAACGCTCGAACAAATTAGCGATATTGATGTTGTCAAAAGATTAGAAGTATAAAAGGTTCAGCCGCGCAGCTGAACCTTTTTTTATCCAAGTGGAACCGCTTTTCGTTCCCCTTTACAAAACGTCATAACTTCCTTGTAACCGACTGTTGTAGCGAGAGCGATCGCTCGATCATAATCCGCCCCAACATCTTGCGGCACGTGTGCATCAGACGATAACACAATTGGAATGCCTTTGTCGTAGCACATTTGTAATAGACGAGGATCAGGATATAGTTCCCCAACAGGTTTACGCAAACCTGCTGTACTAATTTCAACGCACGTTTTCGAGTTGGCTAGTGCCGTCGTGGCACGATCGTACTGTTCTAACAAAAATTCCTCATCTTCTGGCACGTATTTAAAAATTTTCACTAAATCTAAATGACCGATAATGTCAAATAAGTTCGACTCAGCTAGCGTCACCACTTGATCGAAATATTTTCGATATGTATCGTATAGATCGCGACGATCCCACTCTTTCCGAAACTCAGCTAAATCGATACCAAAATCATCAACCCAATGAATCGAGCCAATGACATAATCAAAATCGTAAGCGCGAATAAACTGCGCCATTTCTTCATGTTTGCCTGGCGTGTAATCCATTTCGATCGACATTTTCACATCAATTCCGGCATCCCACGCTTCGTGAAACAAACGAACGTAATCGGCCATATCATAGTAGCGACGCGCTTCAATCCATGGATTCGATAAAATATTTTTTGTTTGATAAAAATGATACGCATGCTCGGAAATACCGAAATGTTCAATGCCTTTCCGCGCAGCTTCGTCCGTAAATTGCTTTAAATAATCAAGCGTTAACGTCCCACGTTCTAAATGATTATGGTAATCTGTTAACATCATTCTCTCCCCCTCTCTCGTATTGTTTTACATTATATAGCACAACGTTCTCTTTTTCTAGTTGTTTAATCCAACAAGAAACAGTAAATGAATGCATGCAGCCATCCCAACAACAACGAGCACTCGTTTCATCATATCTTCCATCGTTTATTCCCTCCCGTTCGCGATAACCATATATGTTGTATGCAAAAATACGAACGGTTAGAACGATAAAACATGACATTTTACAATTCATTTACAATCGGATAAAAAAGCGTTCCAGCAAGTGACTGCAATAACGGCTCTTGCTTTTGATGATAACTTACAAGCACACATGTCGCTGGGCCAGCAGAAGCATGTGACGGAAGGGAACAACGAAGTGGGCGTTCCCCGTGCATAAGCTTCCACTCATGCGATATCCCTTTTGAACCAACTGGGATTATTTCATACACTCCATCTACCTGCAGCAACATGCGAAATAAAGAAAGCGGAATGATTCGATCTTTCTTACGTATGACCGCTTCACCAACGAGTGGTTCTCCGATGACAGCCCAACGTGCATCCATTGGTGTAATATTTATTCTCTTTTCCTCTTTCCGTACCGTTCCGACAGCAACAACTCCAACAGCTGATTGCATAAGCGGCATATTTGATTCGCTACTTCCTGTTATAGGAAGCGACAACTGTAACTCCACCATCGTTTGTTGGACGCCTGTAACAAGTGCATCCCATGAACGATCATCGACAAAGTTTTGTAGTACAAAAGCTTTTGGCGTTGCTCCAATGCTCATCAGTTCCATAAGCGAAACGCGAGCTCCATAGTAACTAACAACATCATATGGCGCTTGAACAACATCATATTGCTTTAAGCCAATTCCACCTGAACAGTCAGCGGCAAAAACGAGCTCGTGTTGTTCATCAAATGGCACGCATAATACGTCACGCATGCTGCTTCCCCCACGCGCGTTGCAACGCTTTCGACACGACAACAGCAATCGCTAAATTGACGCCCGTAGCTAATGCAAGAGACGGAATGATAGAAAGTACAAACGCCGGGCTCATGATCCATGCAAAAGGTAACGGTGCAAGTAGTGCATTACCGATAAAAAAACATACATAACTAAAAATGAACCATCCTCGTCTTATCAACAAACCGACAATGTATAAAAGAGCGGCCATTTCAATAGCCACAAGTATATGAAATGGACCAAGCGGAAATCCGCCAAATAAAGCAGATACAACATGTCCAACACTTGACACAACCGCAGCAGCTGTTGGCCCGAGCAAAACAGCTGCTACAACCGCAGGTGCGCTATCGAGCGCAATACTTCCGATTGTAAATGGGATTTTGATAAGCGAGCCGATGACAGATAGACTAATAAACATAACAAGCAACGTGAAACGCCTCATTCCGATTCACCTTTTTTTTCATTTTTATCACGAAACACAATCGCGCTTCGTTCATATTCTACATCTTTTACTTGCAAGCGAGCGTTGACGACGCGCGCAACGGCAAATAAATAGTCTGATAAACGATTCATATATTGTAAAACGACTTCATTCGTTTGTTGTTGCTTCATTAACGCTACAACACAACGTTCTGCTCTTCGTGTCACCGTCCGTGCCATATGTAACGCAGCAGCTTGTGGAGACCCCCCTGGCAAAATAAACCGTTCAAGCGGCGGCGCTTGTTGAATATATGCATCAATGCGTTCTTCTAAAAACGTCACCATTTCCACTTTTACTTTATATGGTATTTTTTCACCGACAATGGCTAAATCACCACCGCAATCAAAAAGTTCATGTTGAATACGTTGCAGTTCTTGATAAATATCACGAAACTTTTCGTCTTGCAATAACGTCATTGCCCAGCCGATCATCGAATTTGCTTCATCAATCGTTCCGTACGCTTCTACGCGCACATCGTTTTTATCAACTCGTCCTCCAACTAAACTCGTTTGTCCTTTGTCACCTGTTTTTGTGTACAACTTCATCCGAATCACCCCTATTTTATTTGTTCATTTATGCCGCACCATACATAATCTACACGACTACATATGTGCGCAAGTTGTTGATACGTCCAACCAACTGCGTCTCGCCACGCTCGTTCATGTGCATCGATTGGTACGATCCCTTGATTCATATCGCAACCAATCCAAACGACCGTCCGTTCTTTCTCTTTTTCCCATCGCTCCCATGCATTCATATACGACAGGATGTTTTCTTTTTCACGTGTTGTATAAGGAAGAAAATATTCGCGAATCCATTGTTCAATTCCTTCAAGGACGACGACGGGTACAGTTTTATATTTGTTTGGGAGTGGGAGTGCCTTTTCATACGCACAATGCCAAACATGTGGTGTATGCGTTAATGCGTAATATGCGTTTACCCATTTTCGCTTTCCTTGAAACGCACCGCCGCTAACGAAATGCATCGCTTTCTCTCCCTCCAACGTTCTCTCGTATTATAAAGCGTCACTCCTTCACCAAATGGGACATGCCATTTCCAAAACGGGCGTACGTCTGACGCGTACTTTGATAATATATAACGAATCACTCCACCGTGCGTGACAACAACAACATGCGATACCGACCGATAAACAACATCATCAATCGCTTGTTCCACACGTGTCTCAAACTCGGTCAACGTCTCTCCGTTCGGAGGTGCATAACGAACCGGATCATCGAGCCAATGGCGATACGCTTCAACTGCTTGCAATTGCTCATACGTTTTTCCTTCAAAATCGCCAAAATGGAGTTCACGCCAACGATAGGAACATTCAATGACGTGATTTGGAAACAAAACATACGCCGTTTGCCGACAACGGAACAAGTCGCTTGTCATGACAATATCCGCTTCAAGCTGATGCGACACACGCGGTTGCTTTACAATAGGTACATTCGTCCAACCGATATATTGTTTCTCCTCGTTTTCTTTCGTTACAAAATGGCGAATATATGTAATAGCCAAATGACAAGCCACAAACATGTTTCACTCCCTTCAATAAACGCACCTAGCACATCTCCTGTCATCCCACCAAACTGCTTTATCGCAAACACACGCGCGACAACATAATACAACATTAATGATAAGAATAATACGATCGTTTCAAACGATAACAAAGCAATCAGGCCGTATACAACGAGAAATGGCGCATACCGATGATCGATATGTTGGCGGAAGGCTGCCGCCATCCCGGTTTGTTTCGCAAGTGGTGTTGTCAATAAAAGCAACGTCATTCCAAAGCGAGAAAATAACGGAATACAAAAAAGGGAAAACAACGACATATGAGAAACCGTTTCAAACATAAAAATGAAACGAAAACCGAGCAAAAATAAAATGGATAACACCGCAAATGCTCCGACACGAGAGTCGCTCATAATATCGAGACGTCGCTGTCGATCACGATACGAAAAATATGCATCGCTACAATCCATCCATCCGTCCGCGTGCAATCCTCCTGAAAGAAAGATAGAGGAAAATAATAATAAAAACGACAAAACAAGCGAAGAAATGTGATCGGACAGTACCACATGTATGGCAACAAGAAAAAGTCCGATGATTGCACCGACGAAAGGAAACGAAAGGACAGCCACACGCGCTGTTCGTTCATTCCAATCCACTTGCATACGAATGGGGATGATCGTTAAAAACTGTATCGCTAAGACCACTCCGTGCCACATGGCCATCTTCCTTTCTTCACAATGGGCAAGCCGTAACGCATCAAAATGGCTACATCGCTACACGCAACAATCTGTTGATGCAATAAACCGAGACCGTGCATATACGTATACGTTCCTCGTTCGTTTGGTATACCGTCATAAAATATTTCGTTACTTACAATCACAAGCCCTTTTGCTTTGTTCCCTAATTGCTTAATTTGTTGCACGATACGTGGTACTTTTTCCTTCACATCCCATATATAATCGCGAAACAGCTCATTAGCCCATAAGTTGGTTAAACAATCAAGTAAAACAACATCACACCCACCAAACATCGGCATGATACAATCGAGATCATACGGTTGTTCCCACGTTTGCCATCCGTCATGTTTCCGTTGTGCTTGGTGGTGAGCAATGCGCGCTTCCATTTCTTCATCTGTCCGCAGCGCCGTGGCAATATAATGAAGGGAATCAGTCGGTTCGGCGATCATTTTCGCGCATCGTTCTGCGAATGAAGACTTTCCGCTACGCACCCCTCCGCTAATAAATACAATCATTGCTTCCACCTTCTTAAATAAAAGAGGAGGTGATCGTTTTCCTCTTTCGTTCGAACCGCAAAACGGACATATTTTCCGTCCAGCCCTCGAAAATTAAACGTATGCCGCGCGACAATACCATGTTGTAAAAGAAAAGGAAAAAGCGTGATCGTTTCGTCGTATAACATATAAAAATTGACGACAGACGGTGAATATTTGTAGCCAAGTTCATTCAATTGTTCAAATACTCGTTTTCGCTCCGATGCAATGTACACTTTCGTTCGCTCCACAAATGCATCGTCTTTTAATAATTGTTTCGCTATTTGTTGAGCAATCGTATTGACGCTCCACGGTGGCTGTTTTTTCATTAACTTTTTTACGACGTGTTCGTGTGCGAGCACATAGCCGAGCCGTACACCTGCCAGTCGATACATTTTCGTTAACGACCGCAACACAATTAAACGATCAAACGTACGTAAAAAAGAAGAAACGGAATAACCGTCAATCCAGAAGTCATAAAATGCTTCGTCAACGACAACATATACTCCTTCATCATGCGCTGCATTTAACAACGTATGCATCGTTTCTTCTGACCATACGGTACCGGTCGGATTGTTCGGATGACAAACGAATAGCGCGTGTAAAGACGGCAAGTTCGCAACCATTTGGTCGAGCGGTGGTTGCCAATGTTCATCTAGCATAAACGAGTGAACGGTACAACCGTAAGCTTCACATGCCTGACGATATTCTGAAAACGTTGGCTCAATGATGCCAATATGTTTTCCTGCAAATTGTTCAGCAAGCAAATAAATGCACTCAGCAGCACCATTTCCAACAAAGACGTTTGACGGCATGACATGTTCTCGTTCAGCAATGATCGTACGAAGCGTCTCACTTCGCTCTTCTGGATATTCACTCATCCAACGCAACCACTGTTGTTCTATTGTCACATGTTCGTGCTGAAGCGGATTTACATTGACGCTAAAATCAATATATGAACGCGGGGCTTCCATTTGCATCGCTTCGTATAACCGTTGCGGATTAGCCCCATGTGCAGGTAAGCGCAAGCAAACTCCCCCCTATCGTAAATGCAATGGTCGTTCGTTTCATCACCGCCACAGCTTGTTTGATATGCATAGACGTGAGCGGAACGGACGCATCGCCAATCGTCGGACGAACAGATACAACTCCTTGATATGTATTCACTCCCCCAAGCTGAACATCTAATAACGCCGCCATCGCCGCTTCGCACCATCCGCTATTTGGGCTCGGATGATTGCGTGCATCACGAAATAATAGTTTCCATGCTCGTCTGTTGGCACGATGGACAAAGAGCATAGCAAGCGCTGTCATTCGGGCGGGAACGTAATTAAGCACATCATCGAAACGAGCGGACGCCCAGCCAAATTGAGCATATCGTTCGTTCTTATAGCCGAGCATCGAATCGCACGTATTCACGGCGCGATACAACATGGCTAACGCTCCCCCGCCAAGAAAAGCATAAAAAAGGGGCGCCGTTACTCCATCGCTCGTATTTTCCGCTACCGTTTCCACACACGCACGCACAATTCCATCTTCTTGTAACTTCTCTGTGTCACGTCCAACGATCATCGCCACGTTTTTTCTCGCTTCATCGATGTTACCTCTTTTTAGCGGATCAAGTACATCGTATGCGGCTTTTGCTAATGATGTTGGCGCAATCGAAGTAAAAATGATAATCGCTTCAACGAAAACCCCCACTATAAGAGAAAGTCGATATGCGCTTGCAATCAATGCGTAACCCATTACAAATGTGAACGTACAGACGACAAAAAGAGTGAACACTCCTTTTCCTTTTCGCCATCTTCCTTTATTGAAACGACGATCCATATACGCAATCATTTGTCCAATCCAACAAACGGGATGGAAGCGGCGGGGATCGGCGAGTAGACGATCGAGCAAAAGTGCCAACCATACCGCCCATATATGCGTCATCAACTTTCACCCTTTCGTTTTCGATAACGATCAATGGCTGTTTGCGTCGCTTCATATACGAGACGAGCTAGCTGTTTACCAATCGTTGTAATTGTTCCTGCGTATTCATAATATGTTCCTTGTTGAGACGCGGCGATGGCCGTACAATCGGTTGACGTGCCTGTAGCGATTGTATTCGTTTGTGGATCGACGACTTGTTTATCATACAACGCCTTTGCTTTTGCTTCTGTTACAGTCATTAGCGCTTGCACAAATGCAGCTTCTGACAAATGGCCATCAATGAAAACAAACGTATTAATCGTTCCAGGAGAAATAACCGTATCTGTACGACGCCACGCATTTGCACTATCAACGGCATTCCCCACCCCAGCAGTTACTGCAACAAAAAGACGAACATCTTCATGAACAGATGCAAATGCGACATCGTTTACATCGACCGCTGTCATCATTCCTACGGTCCATTGCTCATCAAATCCTCTTTGGCGCAAAAATTGAATCATCTCTCGTTCAGCATCATCACAATAATAATCAAGCGAAACGTGCCGATTCACAAACGTTGTTGCCCAACGCATACCGCCGCCAACAAGAGCCGATGAAATCACTTTAAAAGGTTTTATCGTTTCAACGACAAGCAGCTTTTCGTCCTGCCTCACGTGCCATAACACGTCATCAATTCGTTGTTCTGAAAATGGAACAAACGTCACAAGCGGTTTTGGCAATACCGGGTGCTCGTAACGCTTCATCTTCGTCTCAAACACAGATGCAATCATCGATTCATTCAACAACTCTTTCGGTGTGCCACACGCCACTACCTTTCCATCTCGCAAAAAAAGAAGACGATCGCAATAGAGCGATGCGATGTTTATATCATGAAAAATAGCAATGACCGTCAGTTTCGACTGTTTTAATAAATTCAACAACTTAAACTGCTGAGCCACATCCATATGGTTCGTCGGTTCATCTAACAACAACACGCGCGGTTGTTGCGCAAGCGCGCGTGCAAGCGCTGCTCGCTGACGTTCTCCCCCGCTTAATTGTTCTAATAAGACATGCTGTTTATGTGCTAACGTCACACAATGAAGTGCCTCGTTGACCACTTGTTCGTCTTTCTCTGTCCATTGCGGAAAGAGAGATGACTGATAAGGATATCGTCCAAGTTCCACCATCTCTTTCACTGTATATCCAAATGAAACATCTGTATGTTGTGGCAACGTCGCAACGAGTTTGGCATATTGTTTCGGTTTATACGTTTCAATATGCTGCCCGCAAATAAAAATGGCCCCCTCTTGTAAAGAAAGATCTCGGCTTAACAGTTTCATTAACGTTGTTTTTCCTGACCCGTTCGGACCTAAAATACCGAAAAACTCACCTTCATAAACAGTAAACGAAACGTTTTGTAATACTTGTTTTTCTCCATATTGATACGAAATGTGTTTGACATCAATCATACTGATCCCGTCTTCCGTTTTAAACTTTTAAATAACAATATGGCAAATAACGGAGCCCCGATGAACGATGTAATGACTCCGATCGGCAATTCCCTCGGTGAAACAATCGTTCGTGCCACAACATCTGCTAACACTAAAAACGTGCCACCGTACAAAAAAGAAAGTGGCAATAATTTCCGGTGATTTGCCCCACAAATCAAACGCGTCATATGCGGAATGACAAGCCCAACAAAGCCGATCGTGCCCGATACAGCTACCGCTGCGCCTGTAAGCAAGGAAGCGCTAAGTAAAATCCATAACTTTTTTCGCAACACATGTACGCCAATGTTTGCTGCTGTTCGCTCGCCAAATGAAAAAGCGTTTAACTCGCGAATATGTGTAAATAAGCCGAGAGAACCGATGATAAAAAACGGTACAAATAAAGAAACATATGACCAACCGCGCATCGCGACGCTTCCCATGAGCCAGCTAATGACTTGACGCAATTCCTCACCACTAAGGGCAACCATAAGTGAAATAACCGAGCCGAAAAACGCATTCATGATAATGCCGATTAAAACGATCGTTTCAATTCCCATATTGCGTTCTGCAAGTCGAGCAAATAATAAAACAAACAATAATGTCACGAGCGCACACATAATGCTCACGATCGGTAACGTAAAGCGTCCGAGAAACGACAAATGAAGTTGAAAAAAGAAGACGAGTACCGCTCCGACAGCAGCGCCAGATGATACTCCAATCGTATACGGATCAGCTAAAACGTTTTTTAAAAGCCCTTGGAACGCTACACCAGCAAGTGCTAAGGACGCCCCAATCAAAAAGGCGAGCACCACTCTCGGCACACGAATCGCAATAATAATTTGCGAAATGGTGGCGGGAACGTCCATCGGTGTATGAAACAAATGATGCGACAACGTGTCCCATATAGAAGAAAAGGGAATCGATTGTGATCCAATCGATATCCCTAATAATAGTGCAACGATCGCAATGATGGATGCAGTCATATAGTTATTTAAAAATGTCTGGATAAACGACTTTGGCAATTTCTTCGACCCCTTCAGCTAAACGTGGTCCTGGACGAGAAACTAAATCGGAATTAACATCGTATACGCGTTTATTTTTAATCGCAGGAACTTCTTTCCAAGCTGGGCGAGCGAGCACTTGCTCGACAGCGTTCGGTGTATAGTAACCGTACGTCGTAATAATGACGTCTGGATTTAACGCCACCGCATCTTCTTCAGTAAACATCGGCCATCCTTCTTGGTCGCCGGCTGCGTTTTTCGCATGAATGATCGTTAACATCTCATCCATAAAAGTTCCTTTTCCAGCTGTATAAATTTCTGGAGCAGGAGAAACTTCTACCCAAACGGTCGCTTCTTCTTTCACTTCTTTCGCCTTTTCAGCGATGGCATCAATTTTTTGTTTCATTTGTTGTACAACATCTGTCGCTTCTTTCACTTTTCCTGTCGCTTTTCCGATGAGTTCAATCGATGCATATACGTCGTTGAGCGACGTTGCGTTTGGTACAACAACAACTGTAATGCCTGCATCTTTTAATTGCTTTAATCCTTCTTCAGAGTTATGAGCACTCGATGCATGCGCAAGCACAACGTCTGGTTGAAGCGAAATAATTTTTTCTACATTAAACTCCATACCACCAATTTTTTCTTTGTTTTTCACATCTTCTGGATAGTTATCAAAGTCGCTGACACCAACAATTTTGTCACCAAGTCCTAATGCGTACGCAATTTCTGTATTACTCGGAATAAGCGAAACAATTTTTTTCGGTTCTTTTTCAATCGTGACATCACCAACCGCATCTTTTATGGTGACTGGAAATGCGGCTTGTTCCGTTTTCGCTTCTTGCTTCGTCTCTTTTGCTGGCTCTGCGTTATTGTTGCATGCCGCTAATCCGAGCGTCAACAAAAGCGCAAGAAGCCATACGTAATGTTTCCATTTCATCATTTTTCCCCCTTTTTTATGTATAAAAATAAAAAGCTCACCCCAAACGGAATGAGCTGGAAACAACAAAAGATAATTACTCCTCTTGTCGTTTCGTCGTCTCACTCCCCGAAGACGCGAATGACGAAGCAAAAAGGCAGGTCTACTGACTTATGCGTCATCCTACTTTGAAGCCTTCCCGTACAAATTGTACAGTGGCACGTTTCATTTCGTCAGCATTTACAGTTGCGGGGACAGTTCTGGACTTGCACCAGATTCCCTATTAAGTCTACTAGGTTGCCCGTTCGACACCTTTTTGCAACAGACATATATAATTGTCGAACAATTTTTACGTTTCTATCATAGCGAAAAATATCGTTAATAGCAACAAATTTTTTCTATTTTAATGGCAATGTAAATGTAAATGTCGTTCCTTCTCCGAGTTTGCTATGAACAGTAATTGTTCCTTTATGCGCTTCGACGATGTTTTTCGCAATCGCAAGACCTAATCCCGTACCCGATCGGCCGCGCGTGCGTGCTTTATCCGCTTTATAAAAACGTTCAAACACAAACGGCAAATCTTCTTCTGGAATGCCTGAACCAGAATCTTGTACAGAAATGCGTACTACTTCTTCGTCCGCATCGACAATGACGCGCACTTCCCCGCCTTCATCTGTATGACGAAGAGCGTTATCAATTAAGTTCGTCAACACTTGTTCAATGCGATCAGGGTCGAATGAAACGATGAGCTCATCGTTCATTTCAACAAGCAAATGAACTCCTTTTTCTTTCGCTAACGCTTGAAACTTATGAATAATGCGCTCTATATATGGTTTGAGCGGTACTTGTTCGTGATGAAGCGTTAAATGACCCGCTTCCATGCGCGCTAAATCAAGCAAATCATTGACAAGGCGTCCCATGCGCAACGATTCATCATAAATGACTTTTGCTAGTTCTTTTTTCTCTTCATCTGTTGCCGCAATATCATCGACGATCGCTTCGCTATATCCTTGCAACATCGCAATCGGCGTGCGCAACTCATGCGAGACGTTTGCGATAAAATCCTTACGTAACTTATCTAATCGTCGTTCTTCTGTCATGTCACGAAGCACCGCAACAGCTCCACGAATAACTTTACCATTGTATAGCGGAGTCATAACAATGACCCAATTGCGACCTTGTAAAGCGATTTCGGCAGCTTGTTCCTTTTCTTCCGTTACCGCTTTTTTGAACAATTCATTTACTTGCGGAGGAAGGGGTAATAAATCGTCGCGCTGCCCTTGTTCGTAGTACCATGCTTGTAAAAATCGGTCGGCAGGTGGGTTTGTAATAAGCACTTCGCCATTTCGATTGAGCGTAATGACGCCATCCGCCATGCTGCTTAAAATGCTTGCCAATTGCTCTTTTTCTTGGTTTAACGCATTAATGTGAAATTGCAGTTGCCGCCCCATTTGATTAAATGCCATTGCCAGCTCCCCAATTTCATCATGAGTAACAATCGGCACTTTTGAGTCAAACTTTCCACGGGCAATTTCAAATGCCACTTGTCTCATTTTTCGGAGCGGAGCTGTAATGCGTGTGGACAAGAAAAAGGCGAATACCGTCGTTAGTACAATCGCGATAAATGCTGCAAGAAAAATAAATTTCGTCGTTTGTTTTGTCGTTTCTTCCACCGCTTTCAACGATTGATACACGAATACAGCACCGTTTCCATCAGATATATGAAGCGGGACACCGACAATAAACAGCTCGTTATATTCATTGTTTCGCATCGTTTGATTTGGCATTAATGTTCGTTTCACTACCTTTTTTCCATCAAAAACGCGCGATAACTGTTGATCTTGTTGTACAAATGAAAGCGGCAAGTCGGCAAGCTTCTCATTCGGTGAGTACCAATAATGACGATCGTCGATAATAATCATGAGCTTCGATACGTCATCAACCATCGTCCACGCAATCGAGCGTGCAAATTGTTCATCATGTTCTGCCACGACACGCGCCACTTTCATTGCTTGTTGGGTCAGCTGATCTCCTGTCTTTTCTAAATAATATTTTTCAAAAAAACCGAGTAACAAAACCGTTAAAATAAAAAGAACAAAAGCAACGAGCAACAAAATCGTCAGCCATAGCTTACCAACGACACTACGCCATAGCGCCATCATTCATTCACGACCTCAAATTTATACCCGACACCCCAAACGGTGACGATCATTTTCGCGGCAGCTGGCGACACTTTATTTAGTTTTTCACGCAACCGTTTGACATGTGTATCAACCGTGCGCAAGTCGCCAAAAAATTCATAATGCCACACTTCTTTTAACAACTGCTCGCGATCAAACACTTTATCTGGCGATTTCGCTAAAAAGTGAAGCAACTCATACTCTTTCGGAGTTAAACTGACTTCATGTCCATCCGCTGTTACGCGATGCGCATCATGATCAATCGTTAAATGTGGAAAAACAAGCACATCCCGCGCGGTCGTATCCGTCGGTACATATGGAGAGTTGGCTGTGCGACGAAGCAACGCTTTCACACGAAGCACGACTTCACGTGGACTGAACGGCTTGACGATATAATCGTCCGTTCCTGCTTCAAATCCCTGCACGCGGTTCGCTTCTTCTCCTTTTGCCGTCAACATAATGACTGGCGTCGCTTTTTTCTCACGCAATTGTTTACATACTTCAATACCATCTTTTCCTGGTAACATCAAGTCAAGCAAAATTAAGTCATAATCATTTTCAAGCGCTAACGCTAGCGCCTCCTCGCCATTTTCCGCCTCATCAATGACGTATTGCTCACGTTCTAAATACATGCGAAGCAAGCGGCGAATTCGTTCTTCATCATCAACAACTAAAATTTTAACTTCCTTCTCCATGATGTCATACCTCCTCAATCACTATTGTACAAAACCGCCAAACTTTTTTCTACTTCTCATAAGAAAAGCGCCTTCGCAATGAAGGCGTTTTTAAGATCCAGCATATGAGTGTAAGCCAGCAATGACTAAGTTAACGACTACTAAGTTAAACATAATGATCGCAAAACCGATGACCGCAAGCCATGCGGAACGTTCACCATGCCATCCTTTCGATAAACGCAAATGTAAAAACGCCGCATAAAACAACCATGTAATGAGCGCCCATACTTCTTTCGGATCCCATCCCCAAAAACGCGTCCATGCAATTTGCGCCCAAATCATTGCAAAAATAAGCGCACCGAGCGTAAACACTGGAAAACCGATCGCTACGGAACGATAGCCGATTTCATCAACTACATCTAAATTGACATTTTTCACAAGTGGTTGTAATGCGGCTGCGATACGTTTGCGTAAAACAAGACGAAGCAAGCCATATAACGCAAGACCAGAAAATAAAGACCAAATGACCGTATTTAACTTGCGCGCATTAATGATAGCCGGCGTGTCAACAAGCGGTGTCATGCGCCCATCCGTTTTTAACACGCCTTCATGCGGACCGACAAGCGCAGGCATATGATATACCATTTCATCTTGCTTTCCGTTTTTATCGATCCATTCAAACGTTGCTTCATAGCCCGCCACGCGAAACGACGTTGTCACGATAACAAAACCAAGCGTACTAATTAAGAAAAATAATACGAATTCAAGCCAAAACGTGCGCTTACTCGGCTTTGATTGATCGACAACGCGAATTAAATAAATGAGTCCCGTAGCAAAACTAATCGCTAAAATCGCTTCTCCAGCTGCTGCTGTCGTCACATGAATATGCAACCAATCGCTTTGCAAAGCTGGAATGAGTGGAGAAATTTCACGCGGAAACATGCTCGCATAAGCAATGACTAAAATCGCAATCGGTAAAGTAAATAAACCGAGTAAGCTTGTTCTGTAAATAAAATAAATGACGATAAAAGCGCCAACGAGCATCATGCCAAAAAACGTTGTAAATTCAAACAAATTGCTGACAGGCGCATGGCCAGCGGCGATCCAGCGTGTAATAAAATAACCGAGCTGGGCAACAAAACCGATGATCGTAACCACAATACCAAGCGTCGCCCAACGATCAAGTCCCTCTTTCTTTTTGACACGAATCGCGCCACCAAAGAAAAGTGTCGCAATTAAATAAAGAACAAATGCTATATATAGTAATGTACTACTTAGTTGAACCACATTCTTCCCGTTACAGAAAACTTACAAGACTGTTTCCTTCCTTGTTCATCGCGCCCGATCTCGCGAAAAGCTACTCTCGTTTCTTTGGCGCCCCGAAGTCAAGTTTCTTGATGTTTTCCGTTTTTCTGTAACGGTATTCACCTCCCTCTGTTTCAACTTTATTCTTTTCGTACTTTCGCAATAGTCCTCGCTTTTTGCTTATTGTTGGGCAGAAGCATGACTTTGTACGTGCGAATCATCTTCTCCCAGCCCTTTTTGACTTTTTTACATAAAATGATCACCAGATTTTTATAAATATTTATACATTTATCATGAACAGTCAAAAATCCCCTTATGACCGCTTGTCCGTTTGATCGATCGGCATGACAAACGGCGTATCATGAAATATGCTTTCAAGCTCTTTTTTCAGTCCAAACCAGTTTTTATTCGTATGCGCAGCAATAAGCACTTCTTCATTCATTCGGCGAATCCATACGCGACGATGATTCCAATACATTCCTTGAATAAGGCCGATCATAAAAATCGCGCCACCAACGCCTAAAATCCAGAGTGTAAAATCGCGTCGCACCGTTAATGCTGATACGTTTCGCGTTTCAATTTCTGCAAACGCCATTTTATACTTGTTGTCGCCGAGCGGTTCAATCGTTTGACGAATGGCAGTAAAGCTCACTTCCCCTTTTGGACGGTCTGGGGCAAACATTTTAAATACGAACGCTGGATTGTTCGGTACTTTCGAACGCGTATTTGGATTGCCGTTTTCATCAAAATAAAAATCTGGAAAATAGCTTAATAGTTGAACTTTATACCCATTACCAAGATCATATTCTTTTTCAGGTTGAATTAAATCAATCGTAATCGTGCCAAACGATTTGTTCGTTTGTTTATCTGTCAAATGAAACGACATGCTTTTTAATTCATCTAGCTTAAAATCAACTTGATATAACGCGTAATGATCATGTTTTAACGGTTCGTTGACACGAATCGAAAAACTTTTTATTTTTTTAAGCTTCGGCTCTTCGCCCGAAATGACAGGACCGATACGCTCGTACAATACGACGTCCGTTTGATAGTTTTTCGCCATCATTCCGTTACCGACGCGATCAATCGCCGCTTGAAACGCTTCTTTCTCTTTTCCTTTCTCATACACTTCAAAAATAAACTTTTTATTTTCTAAAAAATATTTTCCGTTCGTTCCCGGAATTTCTTTTATTTCTCCTTCACGAATCCACATATTTTCATCGACGTACATGCCCGGAACGAAGCGAAGCATCGCACCGATGAGAAAAATGATAAGTCCTATATGATTCACATACGGTCCCCAACGGGAAAAACGCCCTTTTTCTGCTAAAATGTTTCCGTTTTCTTCACGAACACGATACCCTCGTTTTGTTAGCTTGTCCATGACGCTTGGCAATGCCTCTTCATAATTCGTTACTTGTGAGCGACTAAATAGCCGTTGGCGTTGCAAAAATTGTTCATTGCGCGTCACCCGTTGATTGTTTAACGCACGATACAGTGGCACGACACGGTCTAAACTACAAATGACAAGCGATACACCAATGAGTGCAATAAGCAGCATATACCACCATGAACTATACAAGTCATGGAAGCCGAGCGCATAATACCATTTTCCGAGCCAACCGTATTGTTGTTCATAATATTCAGCTGGAGATACTGTTGGCGGAATATACATTTGTTGCGGATAAATCGTGCCAATCGCGGAGGCAATTAGCGTAATTACAATGAGCCAAACCCCAACTTTGACAGATGAAAAAAAATTCCAAATTTTATCGATGATCGTTTTGTTGTACGTTTGCGAACGGCGTGCGCTCCCTTCATAGCGCATATCTAATAATGTTGGCACTTCTTCAAGCGGCTTGCCACACGCTTCACAAAGCACCGTTCCGATCGGATTAACATGTCCGCATTCACATTTTACTTGTTCCATGTTGAAAACCCCTTACGGCTTAATTCGCTCCATATGTTTTTTCACATCTTCTTCCGTCATCGTTCCTGTGATGATATCTACAACTTTTCCATCTTTGTCGATTAAAAATGTCGTTGGCAATGGATTAATATCGTATGCATTCATCACTTGATCTTGTTGATCAATCACAATTGGGAACGTAAGCTGAAAGCGATCAACGAATGTTTGTACCGTCACTTTCGCCTCACCAACATTGACCGCAATCACTTCTACTCCCTCATTTTTATATACGTCGTATTGTCTATTAATGTATGGCATTTCTTTTTCACACGGTTTACACCAAGTTCCCCAAAAATTTAAAAACACACCTTTTCCTCGGTAATCAGATAGTTGAACTTTGTTGCCGTTTAAATCCGTTAGTACGAAATCCGGCGCTGAATCACCAACTTGGATCGCCTTTTTGTCAACAAATACATTGGAATAAATCGTATAGCCAATAGCTACAAGCATCATGGCTAAAATGATCGTTCGAAGCCAAAATCGCTTTTCTTTCATCGCCAACTCTCCTATAAACCGTTTTCATCAATCTCATTATACAAGTTACTACTATACAAATAATGAAAATGATTTGAACAAATTGTGACAAAATTATGATGGAAAAGGCGAACCAGCTAGCGCTAACGTGCGCAATCGTTTCACTTCATGCGGTGATAGCTCGCGATAGTCTCCAGGATTGAGCCCTTTTAAATCTAAAAAAGCGTAGCGTTCTCGTTTTAATTTCAATACAGGATGACCGATGGCTTCAAACATGCGACGCACTTGACGATTGCGTCCTTCATGAATGTGCAGTTCAACAATCGCTGTTTGTTTTCGTTTATCGATCGATAACACTTTCGCTTTCGCTGGTGCCGTTATCCCATCTTCTAACATCACACCTTTTTCAAGCTGTTTTATTTTTTCGCGTGCAGGTATTCCTTTTACTTTTGCGATATACACTTTTTCAATTTCATAACGCGGATGCATTAATAAATTTGCAAACTCACCATCGTTTGTTAACAACAATAACCCCGACGTATCGTAATCTAGACGTCCGATCGGATAAATGCGTTTGTTGACATGTTTGAAAAAGTCGGTCACTACTTTTCTGCCCTTTTCATCTTTTACGCTCGAAATGACGCCACGTGGCTTGTACAACAAATAATATACCGGCTCTTCACGCTCAAGCGGAATGCCGTCTACTTCAATGCGATCTTGTGGGCTTACTTTCACCCCAAGTTCTGTTACGACTTTTCCATTTACTTTCACTTTTCCTTCGACGATTAATTGCTCTGCCTTTCTTCGTGATGCCACACCGGCATGAGCAATTACTTTTTGTAATCGTTCCATTTCATTCACCTCACTATATAGTTTTACCACATTCAGTACAGGAGTTCAAAAATAAGAAAAAGCGATCATATCGACCGCTTCATTTTCCAAACATCCATAACACAATAAGAAATGATACGATAAAGCTAACGAGATCGGCAAGTAAGCCAACTTTTAGAGCATCGCCCATTTTGCGAATGCCGACAGCACCAAAATAAACGGTCAGCACGTATAACGTCGTTTCTGTACTTCCTTGGATCGTGGAGGCTAACCGCCCGATAAATGAATCTGGTCCGTATGTTGCGATTAAGTCCGTCACAATGCCGAGCGATGCCGTTCCTGAAATCGGACGGATGATCGCAAGCGGAACGACTTCAGACGGCAGTCCGAGCGGGACGATGAACGGTTTTATATATGAAATAAAAAAATCAAGCGCACCGGAAGCGCGAAAAACGGAGACAGCAACGAGCATACCAACTAAATACGGAATGAGAGAAAAAGCGATTTGAATTCCCTCTTTTCCCCCTTCAACAAACGCCTCATACGTCGGCACACGCTTGTACGTTCCATGCAACAAAATGCAAGCGATTAAAATAGGAATAAGCCAAAGCGATAAAAATTGAATAACGTGCATCACAGTCCTCCTTTTTTCCGCCTCCGTATGTAAAACGCGCGGTCAATCATAATCGCTGATATCGTGGCAATAAGGGAAGCGACAAATGTCGTGCCAATAATTTCTCCAGGTGAAGCTGATTGATATGTCATGCGAATCGATATGACCGTCGCGGGAATAAGCGTAACGCTTGCGGTATTTAAAGCGACAAACGTAATCATCGAACGGCTCGGTTCATCTTTTTGACCGTTTAGTTGCTTTAATTGCTCCATCGCTTTAATGCCAAGTGGTGTCGCAGCATTCCCTAACCCGAACATGTTTGCCACCATATTTGATAATATATACCCAAGCGCGGGATGGTCAGGCGGCACTTCCGGGAAAATTTTTTTTGCAATTGGGCGGAACAAATGGGCAAAAAACGAAAGTAGCCCAGACTGTTCAGCAATTTTCATTAAACCGAGCCAAAAAACGAGGACGCTAATTAAGCCAATGCTAATCGTCACCGCCTCTTTCGCCCCTTGAAACATCGCCTCGTTCACATCTTTCATCGTTCCGTTTATTCCCGCAAACAGAAGTCCAATAAGCAAAAGCGCCACCCAAATAAGATTAACCATCGCTCCCCACCCCTAACAACCAGTCAAAAAAAGAACGTGTTTTCTTTTGTTGCTTATAAAAAATAGGCGTTTCATCGACCTTTTTGTTTCCGATATACAGTTCAGCCTTTCCAACAATCGCTGGCACCCCTGTTTCTTTCCATCGTTCTTGCGGGCGAAGTAATTTTCGCTCTAAACGAATAAGCGCCTCTTCTTTTTTTGTAACTGGATATATAAAATCACGTGCAACAAATAGATGATTATCATAAAATGGGTTTTCGATCTGTCCTACGATTTCATCGGCTTTTACGGTCACTAGTTCATAGTGCGCAAATCCATGTTCATACATTGCAATGTGGTCGTTCCAATCATCGCCTGCGTCAATCGTCACTGCAATGAGGTCGAGCCCATCTTTTGAAGCGGTTGTCACTAATGTTCGCTTCGCTCGCTTCGTATATCCTGTTTTCCCCCCTGTACAATATTCATACAAATGCGTCAACAGTTTATTTTTATTACGCCAAACGCGGTCCCAATCTTCTGTCGGATTTGGCGCGCGATACAATTTCGTTCCCGACACCTCACGAAATTGTTCATTTTGCATCGCATATCGCATCAGTAACGCCATGTCATATGCGGTGGAATAATGATTTTCCGCATCATCTAACCCATGAGGATTCGCAAATTCCGTATTTGTCATGCCGATTTCTGCAGCCTTTTTGTTCATTAAAAAAACGAAGCCTTCGACGCTACCGCCAACATGCTCAGCGATCGCCACCGCCGCATCGTTTCCAGAACGAAGCATCAATCCATATACTAAATGTTTGAGCGCAATTTTTTCGCCTGGTTTTAAATAAATCGAAGATCCTTCTGTCCGAACCGCCCGTTCACTTACTGTCACAATCTCTTCCCATTTTCCTGATTCAATCGCTAAAATGGCGGTCATAATTTTTGTAATGCTCGCAATACGCCGCTTTGTATGCGCATCTTTTTCAAATAGTACCCGTCCTGTCGTCTGTTCCATTAAAATCGCGCTTTTGGCACTCACCGACATCGCCTTCGCTTCATTCGGAAAAAGCGAACAAAAAAAACAAAGCACGATCACCCATACAAGCCATTGCCGTCGCATACACCCTCATCCCTTTGTCCGTTTTGTACAAGTGTATGCATAAGTACATGATGTATGACAAAAAGACCGCTACATGACGCGGCCTTTTGCGTTTATAAATCGCTGTTGAACGTCATCCCAATTGACAACGTTCCACCATTGTTGAACGTACGTTGCGCGATCGTTTTTATATTGCAAATAATATGCATGCTCCCACACATCTAACACAAGGATCGGAACAGTCGTCCATTGTGTGCCGTTTTGATGTTTTTCCGTCTGTAAAATTTCTAACCTCCCTGCAAACGGTGACCAAACGAGAAGCGCCCATCCGCTTCCTTCCACTTGCTTCGCCGCTTCAGTAAAATGTCGTTGAAACGCTTCGAAGCTGCCAAAATCGCGCTCGATTTGTCGAAGTAACTCCCCAGCCGGACGCCCACCGCCACGCGGTTTCATATTGTTCCAAAACATTGTGTGTAAATAATGCCCCGATCCATGAAACGCAGCTTCGCGCTCCCAATGTTTTAATAACGCATAATCATTTTTATCACGCGCTTGTTGCATCATTTTCTCCGCGCGGTTCAATCCGTCGACGTAGCTTTGATGATGTTTTTCATGATGCAAACGCATAATCTCTTCAGCGATATACGGCTCTAATGCATTGTACGCATACGGTATCTTCGGTAGCGTATGTCCTCCAATCGGTACGCGCTTACGTTGTATTTGTTCATATATATTTGTCACTTGTTTATGAATGCGCGCGACATCTCCACGTTCAAGCTCCATGTTTAATCGCTCAAGCGCCTCTTCATCTACAAATGACTTTACACGCTCAAGCCACGCTTGCACGTTATGAATATATTGTTGCATACTCCCACCTCCTTCGGCATCATATGCAACAAAAAAAGAAGCTGACACACGCAGCTTCTTATTGCGATTGAATCATTTTTGTTCGGTAGTCTGTTTCATAAAATTCGAGTTCTTCCCGCATCGTTTGAAAATCAGCCTCAATCGCATGGAGCAATTGTTGTAACGATGGAGGAGCAGGTTGTCTCAATTTAATTGAATGTCTTCCTGTATACGCTGAACGGCTATCTTCATACCATAAATCGCGCTTTGGTGTAAAAAATTCCGCCACACATGAATGATAAATTTTATATAACGCCTGTTCTGCTGCGGCTTTCCGAAACGGTTCTTCTTGAAGGACGATGCGACATGCATCAATCCCTTCTTCACCATATACAGCTAAACGGCGTAAGTCCGCAAGCACCCCTTCATAATAATGGCGGTCTCCTGCGCATTCTTCTTGCATTTGCTCAATCGTCGTTTCGTTTAAATAACGAGTAATTTGTTCTACAATGCCGCTTAGCAACTGCTCGACTTGCTTCGTTTGGTTAAAAACAACAGTATTCCCCATCTCCATCCTCCTTTACGGTTGCGCAATAAATAAAAGCGGTGATTTCACATCGTACGCTTGTTGTTTCGCAAGCGACTCAAATACTTCGGGCAATTTCGCAAAGTCGATCGATGAAAAATAGCGACGAAGCTCTTCTTCCTCACTTATATATACACGTTTTCGCGTCCGAAGTGATGGATCGGCGAGCAAACAAACGAGCGCGACAATGTCTTTAAAATATACGTCTTTCCCACCTGCTTGAAATACAGGATCTTGTTCATACGGCGTCCATTGTGAAAAACGCTCATCGAAATATCGAACATATAACACATGCAACGTTCGCTCTGTTCCATCGTCGTCAACAAACGTCACTTCCGAACGGTTAAAAAAATCTTCCGACGTATTCGGCTGTGCTTTTTGCAGTTCATAGCCATGACAAGAAATAATTTTCACAAACGATACACCCCTTTTTCAACAACGAAGCTACATTTATTTTACCATAAATTACGAATCGTGCGAAAAATTTTATCATTACTATAAAAAGAAAAAACAGGCGCATAAAAGCACCTGTATATGCCGATTTCGTATAAAAAGATTGCTAAACATAACGCACCGATCAAGCTTGGGAGCCAGATGTGCATCTTCACTTTTTTATCCAAAAAATCGTAACACTTGCTCACCTTCCCACTTAATATAAACACAACAGCAACAAAAACAGCGAGAATGGCACTTTGCAAAATTGGATGTAAAATATACGTCTCTACATAGTATTCAACCATTCTCCCAAAAACAAAAATAAAAAGAAGCCCAAAGAAAAAACGAAAACTCATCGTTGTTCGCTCGCTTCTTGCAGTTGTTCGTTAAGGCGTTCGAAAAATAAGTCGGCTTCGCGCTCTTCTTCTTGTTCGTCCCATTCTGGAAGAGGAGGAAGCTCGTCTAACGTTTTTAAACCAAAGTAGTCTAAAAACTCTTTTGTTGTCCCGTATAAGATAGGACGACCTGTTCCTTCTGCACGACCGACTTCTTTAATTAACGCTTTTCCTAATAGGGTTTGAAGCGGTTTATCGCTTTTAACACCGCGAATTTGTTCAATTTCTGCGCGGGTAATCGGTTGGCGATAGGCGATGATCGCTAACGTTTCAAGCGCGGCTTGTGACAACGATGACGTCGTTGGTGACTCAACAAGTTTTTGCAAATATGGAGCACATTGTTTTTTCGTCACAAGTTGAAGCGTTCCTGCCATCTCGACGACCATAATGCCACGCTCCGCTACGTCATACATATGCTTTAATTGCTGCACAAGTTCATATACACGTTCTTCTTGAATATCAAGCACATCAGCCAGTTGCTTGTATGTTAATCCTTCTTCTCCGGCAGCAAACAATAGCGCTTCCATTATCGCTAGTTCATTCATATCGATCACCTTTTCGTCGAATATATAAATCAGCAAAATTATTTTCTTGCTCAACAATAATTTCATCTCGCTTAATTAATTCAAGCAAAGCTAAAAACGTCACGACAATTTGCTCGCGATCGTCATACGGAAATAAATCGTAAAAGTTCATTCGCTCTCCATGTTTTAATATGTGTAAAATTTCTTCCATCCGTCGTCCGATCGGAATTTCTTGACGCGCTACTTTCGTATGAAGCGGTTTTTGTAGTTTTTTCCGCCTTAACAATTTCGCGAGCGCCCCAAGCATATCATACAAATCAACATCGAGCGCAAGCGGTGCACCGTTTGACGCATAAGCCGTTAAATCGCTCGGCGGCTTCGTAAATAAAAGCGCTCGTTCTTCTTCACGCTCGCGCAACTGTTTGGCAGCTTCTTTAAACTTTTTATACTCGATTAACTGCTGCATGAGTTGCTCACGCGGATCTTCTTCAATAAATAATTCATCGTCCTCCAATGTTTCTTCATGCTTAGGCAACAACATTTTACTTTTCATTTCAATAAGCGTTGCCGCCATTACTAAATATTCGCTTGCGACATCAAGTTGCAATTGTTTCATCGCGTGAATGTAAGCCATATATTGCTCTGTAATTTGTGCCACAGGAATATCATAAATATCAATTTCATAGCGATGAATTAAATGTAGCAATAAATCAAGCGGCCCTTCAAATTGATCTAATTTCACATGATAATGCACATTGATCCCACCTTTATTCATAAGTAATAGTATAATACAGGTAAGCATATGAAAAAAGGGGGCTTTCGCTTGTATCCAAGGGCATATATCGAATATTTACTTCACTTTCACGCCACGCGCGACTATTTTGAATGCCATGAAGTGCTAGAAGAACATTGGAAACAAACAGGCGAACATGTATGGCTCGGCTTCATTCAGCTCGCTGTCGGGATGTATCATTATCGCCGAGGAAATATGATCGGAGCAAAACGAATGTTTACAAAAGCATTAAACGCATGCGAAAGAGAAAAGCAAGCATATGAAGCGCTAGGCATACATGTAGAACAACTCATTGCGCTTATTCATACATATGTAGAGCGAATCAATCATGGACAACCGTATGAAAGCACTTGCTTGCCGATCATTGATGCTTCCTTGTTGCATATATGTCAACAACAGTGCGATCAAAAAGGGCTTGTATGGGGGGAAAAAAGCGATATGACAAACGAATATACGATTCATAAACATAAGTTGCGTGATCGAAGTGATGTCGTTGCTGAACGTGAGCGACAAAAGCAAAAAAGACAGGGACGTTGATCCCTGTCATTGTTCGCATTTATCCAAAAATGGAGCGGTCATGTCATTGGCACATAACGACTTGTTTGGATACAATTCTTTTAACGCTTTCACCATTTGCTTTCCAATCCCTTGATGACGATGGGACGGATTGACGCTAATATGTTGCACTTCAACCGCATGTTCACGCACAATGGCGCCGATAATGCCAATAAAATCTTCTTCTTCCTTCCATAAAAACAGTTGCCAATCGTCGTTCGTTTCATAGTTTTTCATCGTTTGTTGCAACTGCTTTAAGTCTTTTTCATTTGGCATAAACGACAAAAGACCCATCGCAATTTTCTCATAGTTTTTTCGATAGCGAACTAGCATATGAATCCCTCATTATCGACAAGACTTATTGTTTACTCGCTATTGCTATTATAAACGGTCTTGTCGCTTTTTTAAACATTTTTTAAGAAAATGTGCGCATGACATTCGCCATTTCAATGGCGCTGAGCGCTGCTTCCCATCCTTTATTTCCTGCTTTTGTCCCAGCGCGTTCAATCGCTTGCTCAATCGTATCTGTCGTCAACACGCCAAAAATAACCGGAACACCTGAAGAAAGAGCGGCGTGCGATGTTCCTTTCGCTACTTCATTGCATACGTAATCGTAATGGCTCGTTGCTCCACGAATCACGGCACCGAGGGTAATGACCGCATCGTATTTTTTCGACTCCGCCATTTTTTTTGCGACAAGCGGAATTTCAAATGCACCTGGCACCCACGCGACATCAATATGTTGCTCCTCTACTCCGTGCCGTTTTAATCCATCAAGCGCTCCACTAAGCAATTTGCTTGTAATAAATTCGTTAAATCGCGCAACAACAATGCCTATTTTTAATCCTGTTCCGACTAAATTTCCTTCATATACGTTCATTTTTTCTCCTCCTTAAAAATGCAACATATGTCCTAGTTTTTCGTATTTTGTGCGCAAATAGCGCTCATTATGGCGTTTGGCTGGCATTTGTAGCGGCACACGCTCTACCACTTCTAAGCCGTATCCTTTCAATCCGGTAATTTTCCGCGGATTGTTCGTCAACAAACGCATTTTTGTCACACCTAAATCTTTTAAAATTTGCGCCCCAATGCCATAGTCGCGCAAGTCTGGCGCAAAACCTAATTTTTCGTTCGCTTCCACCGTATCGTATCCTTGTTCTTGCAGTTTATAGGCACGCAATTTATTTAACAAGCCGATGCCGCGTCCTTCTTGACGCATATATAACAATACCCCTCGACCTTCTTCTTCAATTTGTGCGAGCGCTGCATGAAGTTGCGGACCGCAATCGCAACGATGAGAGCCGAACACGTCACCTGTTAAACATTCGGAGTGGACACGTACGAGCACAGGTTCATCTGGGATGATTTCCCCTTTCACGATGGCAATATGTTCTTTCCCATCTAACGTATTTGAATATCCGATCACTTTAAATTCACCAAAGTCCGTTGGCAACGTAATTTCCACTTCGCGTTTGACGAGCTTTTCTTTTCGATTGCGATAAGCGATTAAATCTTTAATCGTAATCATTTTCATATCGAATTGTTCCGCGATTTTCTTTAAATCAGGCACGCGCGCCATTGTTCCGTCATCTTTTATAATTTCGCAAATAACGCCTGCTGGCTTTGCCCCGCAAAGACGGGCTAAATCGACCGCAGCTTCCGTATGTCCGGCGCGACGCAATACCCCACCTTTTTTCGCAACAAGCGGGAAAATATGACCTGGTCGTTTAAAATCGCTTGCTTTCGCTTCAGGGTTGAGCATTTCTTGAATAGTCAACGAGCGTTCAAATGCGCTAATGCCTGTTGTTGTCGCTTTATGGTCAATGCTGACGGTAAACGCTGTGCCATGCGCATCTGTATTATGATTAACCATCGGCGCTAAATCGAGCCGATCAGCCAACTCTTCCGTGATGGGCACGCACACAAGACCGCGCCCGTGTGTAATCATAAAGTTAATGACTTCCGGCGTTGCTTTTTCCGCAAGCGCTACAAAATCCCCTTCATTTTCACGATCTTCATCATCGCAAACGATAATAATTTTTCCTTGCATTAAATCGTAAATCGCTTCTTCAATCGTATGAAACATGGCGCTCACTCCTTATATCCGTGCTCTTGTAAAAATTGCATCGTCAATCCTTCACGCTTTCCACCAACGAACTGTTCAACATATTTTCCAATGATGTCACATTCAATATTGACAATATCGCCAACTTTTTTTGCTCCTAAAATCGTCGCTTCACGCGTATGGGGAATGAGCGAAATTGTAAACGTTCGGTCCGTTAAACCGAAAATCGTTAAGCTTGTGCCATCGACAGCAACTGATCCTTTTAAAATCATATATTTACGTAAATGGCTTGGCACCTCAATATCATAATAAACAGCGTTTGCGACAGGCTGTTTACGAACGATGCGTCCAATGCCATCAACATGCCCCGAAACGAAGTGCCCACCAAAACGACCGTTTGCTGCCATTGCGCGCTCTAAATTGACTTTCGCTCCTACTGTAAGCGTTCGAAGCGATGTTGCTCGCACCGTTTCAGGCATGACATCGACAGTAAACAAGCGATCTGTAAATGACGTCACAGTTAAACAAACGCCATTGACAGCAATGCTGTCACCGAGCTGCACGTCTTGTAACACTTTTTGTGCCCCGATCGTGAAGACGATCGCTTCCCCTGTTTGTTTCATTTGTTGAATCGTGCCGATTTCTTCAATAATTCCTGTAAACATCGCGATCATCCTTTAGCAACGATTTTTATATCTGGTCCGATCCTTTCGACATGTTTCACTTGTAAACGAAGCGCATCCATCATTCGTCCAAACCCTTCTCCACCAATGGCAGAAGGAGCTTCATTCCCCCCAATCAACATCGGTGCGATATACGCAATCACTTGTTGAACGGAATGAGAATGTAGAAAACTACCATGCACATGCGCTCCACCTTCAACAAATATGGACATGACGTTCCGTTTGCCAAGTTCATGTAAAAGTGATGGAATATCAATTTTATTTTCATTCATACGAATGATGTGTACGCCGGCATGTTCGTATGGCTTCATTTGCTCCTCTGTCACATGTTGGCCGACGACGATCCATGTTGGCGCCTTTTGATCTGTGACGACATTCGCGTGAAGCGGTGTACGTAAATGTGTATCGAGAACGATTCGAATTGGTTGCTTTCCTTCATACCCAAAACGAACGGTTAAACTTGGATCATCTGCTAAAATTGTGCCGACACCAACAACGATCGCATCGTGCATACGTCGCTCTCGATGCACGTCACGCCGCGCATCTTCCGACGTAATCCACTTGCTTTCGCCCGTTTTTGTTGCAATTTTCCCATCTAAGCTCATCGCATACTTTAACGTCACATACGGCGTTTTTGTTGAAATATAATGAAAAAACATTTCGTTTAACGCATCCGCCTCTTCTTTCAACACTCCGACGGTGACGTCAATTCCTGCTCGCTTTAATTTTTCAATGCCTTTTCCTGCCACGAGCGGATTTGGGTCCGTCGTCGCCACAACGACGCGCTTCACCTTTTTTTCAATTAACAAATCAGCACAAGGGGGCGTTTTTCCGTAATGGCTGCATGGTTCAAGCGTCACATAAACGGTTGCTCCTTCCGCTTTCTCGCCCGCCATGCGCAAAGCGTGTACTTCTGCATGTGGCTCTCCTGCTTTTAAGTGTGCACCAAAGCCGACAATTTCACCATGTTTTACAACAACAGCCCCAACAAGCGGGTTCGGTGACGTTTGTCCGCGAGCTGATTGCGCTAATTGTAATGCGAAACGCATATATTGTTCGTCCATCTCGCACCACCTTTCTTTATAAAAGATAAAAACCCTAGGAACGACGTCCTAGGGCAAGATGTATGTAAAGATCGCCTTTTTTGCATAGCAAAAATAACCCATCGCCAAGCTTATTTTTTCAATAAGTGACGTGAGTTTTGGCAATCCTTCTCCCATCCAGACTATACTGTCGGCTCCGGAATCGCACCGGATCATGCCTTAACGGCTCGCGGGCTGAGAAACATCTGTTTCATTACCGCCGGTCGGGAATTTCACCCTGCCCCGAAGGATGCGTTTATTCCATTTTTATTCATTATAGCACAATAAAACGAAATGTCTATTACTTTGCAATAAACAGCCAATACATTGCTCCCCAAACGAAACTAACGAGTAAAAGGATGAAAAATAATACCCAGTTTTTTTTCATCGCTTCATCGTCCCTTTTATTGTTCGTCCCACACCTTTACTTCTTTCATGACATCACCATTTTTCATCGCCTTTACAACATCCATTCCAGCGGTGACTTGACCGAATACGGTATGCACACCATCTAAATGCGGCTGCGGCTCATGGCAAATGAAAAACTGGCAACTTCCTGTATCACGTCCGCGATGCGCCATCGATATCGCACCTTCGATATGTTTATGCGGATTGTTATCTGTTTCACACGGAATCGTATAACCTGCATCGCCTGTTCCGTTTCCAATCGGGCAGCCACCTTGACTTACAAATCGCTTAATGACGCGATGAAACGTCAGCCCGTTATAAAATCCTTCATTCGCTAGTTTTTCAAAATTCGCAACCGTTATTGGCGCTTCATTTGGGAATAGTTCAAACTCCACTTTTCCGCCGTTTTCCGTTAAGATATATCCTTTTTTCTTCATGAAACTTTTCCACCTTTCTATCGTAAAAACAAACGTAACTTCATTTTACTATATTTCACTTCTATGTTCACGCAAATGTTTGTACAATAGTATGGAAGATGTTGAAGGAGGTTATGAAATGAAGAAGTGGTTTACGATATTTATTTTATTGTTGTTTATGATCCCATCGGTTAGTTTCGCTGATGCGATTGAAGGGGACGTCATTATTACGCTCGGGGAAAATTTAACAGAACAGCAAAAACAACAAATATTAAAAGAAATGAATGCGCCAGACAACGCTGAAATCATTACGGTTACAAATGCAGAAGAGCATAAATATCTCGGCGGCATTATTCCAAAAGGACAAATTGGGACGAAGGCTATTTCATCCTCAAAAATTACGATTGGGGCACCTGGTTCGGGGTTGCAAGTCGAAACGAATAACATTAACTGGGTAACCAAAGAAATGTATATGAATGCGCTCATTACTGCTGGAGTAAAAGATGCAGTCATTTACATTACTGCACCGTTTCCTGTATCAGGGACAGCTGCGTTAACAGGGTTAATGAAAGCGTACGAACTTTCATCAAATGAGGCGATCCCGGATGAAGTGAAAAAAGTAGCGAACGAGGAAATGGTGAAAACAGCACAGCTTGGCGAATCAATCGGAAACGATAAAGCGGTCGCGTTGCTGGCGAAAATTAAAGAAGAAATAGCGAAAAATCCACCGCAAACAGATGCAGATATGCGTACGCTCATTGAGCGGATCGCCCAAGAGCTTGGCATTACGTTAACAGAAGACGAGATAAACAGTTTACTTTCTTTATTTAACAAAATGAAAAATGTGAACATCGACTGGAATCAAGTGAACGAACAGCTTGCTCAAGCGAAAGACAAGCTATCTGCTTTTTTACAAACAGAAGAAGGTCGAACGTTTATTCAGCGCATTGTTGATATTTTACGAGAAATATGGAATGCCCTTCGCGGAGCATTTGGAGCATAACGCCTACCTATGCATAAACGAGCAATAACCGAGGTGAAGACCTCGGTTATTTTTTTACTTTCGTCTTAAGTGGCAAATCGAGTCTAATTAAATCTTCATACGTTTCACGCTTCACAACAAGCTGTGCTTCACCGTCTTCAACAAATACGACCGCCGGACGCGGAATGCGATTGTAGTTATTTGCCATCGCATAGCCGTAAGCTCCCGTACAAAAAACAGCTAAATAATCGCCCGGTTGCGCTTTCGGAAGCGGTAAATCCCAAATGAGCATATCGCCTGACTCACAACATTTCCCTGCAATCGCCACGACTTCTTCACAATGGTCATGCATCCGATTCGCTAGCACTGCTTCATATTTCGCTTCATATAGCGCAGGTCGAATGTTGTCGCTCATTCCCCCATCTACCGCAACATATTGACGAACGTTTGGCACCTCTTTACGCGAGCCAATCGTATAAATCGTTGTTCCAGCATCACCGACAAGCGAACGCCCCGGCTCAATCCAAATTTCTGGGAATGGTAAATGAAATGAGGCTACGTTCCGTTTCACTTCTTCAATAATTTGTTCGACGTACTGTTCCGGTGCGAGCGGATCATCTTCTTTCGTGTACCGAATGCCAAAACCGCCGCCAAGATTGACAACTTGCGCAGTGAAATGATGCGTATCACGCCATATAGCAAGCTTTTCAAATAATTTTTTCGTCGCAAGAACAAAACCTGTCGCATCAAAAATTTGCGAACCGATATGACAATGAATGCCAAGCACATGAATATAGGAAGAAGCGAGCGCACGCTGTAACGCTTCATCTGCTTGTCCGTTATGCAAATCAAATCCAAATTTTGAATCTTCTTGCCCTGTTAAAATATAGTCGTGCGTATGGGCCTCAATGCCTGGTGTGACACGTAATAAAATCGGCATCGTATATTTATGAGTGCGACAAAGTTGTTGCAACATCTCTAACTCATAAAAATTATCGACGACAACACAACCGATTTTTGCTTCAATCGCCATTTGTAACTCTTCTTCGCTTTTATTGTTGCCGTGAAAATGAATGCGTTCGACCGGAAATCCAGCAGCTAACGCGGTGTACAGCTCACCGCCCGAGACGACATCGAGAGATAATCCTTCTTGTTCCATTAATTGCACGATCGCTATTGTCGAAAACGCTTTGCTTGCATACGCGACTTGCGCACGTACACGATGTTTATCAAACATACGCTTAAACGCCCGAGCACGCTCGCGAATAAGGGCAACATCATAAATGTAGAGTGGGGTTCCGTATAGATGAGCTAAGTCAATCGTATCTACGCCGCCAATTTCTAAATGACCCCGTTCGTTTATTCCCATCGTTCCGTGCATAATTATACATCCTCCTGATGATTCCGAAATAATTAAAGAAAACGTACCATAAATTTTGGTACGTTTCAACCTTTTTATGTCGATTGTTTTTGTTTATTTTGCGGATGTACGATGCTTGGGCGAATCGATGAACCAGCCACAGATCGTCGTACAATAATTTGCATAAATGCCCCGGGATCAAAGGGAATAAACGGCCATAAATATGGAGTATTCAACGAGCGAATGTTCGCAAGGAAAAGTAAAAACCCCGTAACGCCAATCATAAATCCTGGGACGCCAAACAACGCAATGACCACTAAAAATAAAAGACGGAAAATTTTATTTGCAATGCTTAGTTCATAGCTCGGTGTCGCAAAAGAACCGATCGCAGCAATAGACACATATAAAATCACTTCCGGCACAAACAGCCCGACGTCAATAGCGATTTGTCCAATTAACGCCGCCGCAATTAAGCCCATCGCTGTCGATAGTGGTGTTGGCGTATGGATTGCAGCCATACGCAAAAACTCAATACCAATATCAGCAATGAGAAGTTGCACAAAAATCGAGATATTTGTTTTTTCATTCGGACCGATATATGATAATTTTTCTGGCAATAACGAAGGGTCAAGGACAAATACAAACCAAAGCGGGAGTAAGAAAAGTGAAGCAAAGATGCCTAAAAACCGCACCCATCGTACAAACGTTCCTACAGCTGGCGATTGCCGATATTCTTCCGCATGTTGAACGTGATGGAAATACGTCGTTGGTGTAATAATAACGCTTGGCGACGTATCAACCATAATAATCACATGCCCTTCTAACAAATGAGTCGCTGCGACGTCAGGTCTTTCTGTATAACGAACGAGCGGATACGGGTTGTATCCTTGTTTCACTAAAAATTCTTCAATTGTTTTATCTGCCATCGTTAACCCATCAATTTTAATTTCGTTTAATTCCTTCTTAATGAGTTCAACAAGCCCCGGATCGGCGACATCTTGAATATAGGCGATACAAATGTCCGTTTTTGAACGCTCACCCACTTGCATCATCTCAAAGCGAAGCCGTTCATCACGAATGCGTCGGCGAGTGAGTGCTGTATTGACGACAATATTTTCTACATACCCATCGCGCGCCCCGCGCACCACTTTTTCTGTATCTGGTTCCTCAGGCGAACGTCCTGGATAACTGCGGACATCAACAGCAAACGCTTTCGTCTCTCCATCAATAAACAATAAAATTAAACCCGTCAACAAAAAGTCGACCGCCTCATCTAAACTTTTTACTGGATTCACTTGTTGATGAACGAGACGGTTTTCAATAATTTCAGGCAACTTTACTGATTGTCTCTCGTGATCGTTCACTTGAACAAGCATTTCAAGTAACTCGATAATATATTGTGTATCACAAAGACCGTTACAATAATATAAATGAACATCTGTTTTTAAAATGTTTAGTTTACGGACACCTAAATCGAAGCTCGTGCCAACCCCGATCGCATCTTTGAAAAATTGCTCGTTTTCATTCAACTTCGGGGAAATCGGTGTGTAACTTTCTGGTTTCATCACGTTTACTCCTTTCAAGAATATATTCAATCGCTTTGCGTGTAATCGGGCAACCGTGGCGAATATCATCACGACGTCTCATTTTTCCAATATCTCCAATTCCGACAACAATCGGGATAGATAATTCATCTAAACAATATACTGTATCACCATTCACTCGACCGAATTCCCACTCAGCAATTCCTTCTTTATCGACACCGTATGTTGTGAAGTTCCCATCATAATCGATGCAAATATTTACTTTCGTCCACTCTTGATTGTTCGTATCAGACGCCACCGCTATCGCTCCGAGCACATCAATTTGTTCATGTGTTGCAACATAGCGAAGCGCTTGTTCTCCCGCCCCTTCACCGATAATGCCACTATCATCAAACATAACAAAAACAGGGTCATACGGCGTCTGCAAAATAAGTTCAACAAGCTGTTTTCCTGTCAACCGCGATGGGTTGCCTTGCGATTGGCTAATGCAACGAGCACCAAGTTTTTTCGCTAACCATTCAAGGGCACGTTGCACATGTTGATCTCCGTCTGTCACTAAAATAACTTTCCTTTTTTTCATTTCATCCGTCCTCTCGGCTTACAAACAACAGCGGTCACCCAAGCTATAGCGATCGGAAAAGAAAGAAAAAAAACGATATTTGTAAAGTCCCCTGTTTTCACCGCTTGTATACAAGAAGCACCAACGTGAACAAGCGTCATCTCGATCCCCGCATGCGCCAGTGATTGCATAGGGTCGTATAAACTTGTTGCTTCGAGCGCCACGCCAATAAGCAAAAATATTGTCACTAGGCGAGTGAGTGACCATTTTATAAGCAATAATTGCCCGATAAGCGATAACATACCGCCAATGATAAATGCGTATACGTACTCCATCTTCACGTCACCGCTTCAATCGCAATCGCATGAGCGATCGCCGGAATCGTTTGATTTTGCTTCATCATCGTACTATTAAATAATGCTCCTGTCGCAACAACGAGCATCGTCTTTATTTTTCTCTCTCTCATTTTCTCAAGAAAATAACTGTACGTTACAACAGCACAACATGCACATCCGCTTCCACCTGCAAATGCTTGTTGTTCCGTATCGTAAATAAGCACACCACAGTCATCGTATCTCTCACTTAAGTTCATGCCTGCATCATAGCATAACGACTTTAATTCACTACTCCCAACTTTTCCTAAATCCCCTGTGATAATCACATCATACGCTTCGATCGAAAGCCCACAGTCTATCAAATGTTGCCTAATCGTTGCAAATGCTGCTGGTGCCATCGCTCGTCCCATATCGAGCGGATCCGTCACACCGCTATCGATCACGCGTCCGATCGTTGCCGTGCGAATCCGAAATGGCGAACGTGTCGTACTTAATAGCGCTGCTGCTCCTCCTGTTACAGTCCACGATGCGCTTTCCCCCTTTTGAACGCCAATTGTCGTCGGGAAACGAAATTGACGTTCCGCTGCACCATAGTGACTGCTTGTTGCAACTAGCACACGATGGGCAAATGCACCATCAATGAACGTACTAGCCACAAGCATGGCTTCCGTCATCGTTGAACAAGCGCTAAATACTCCTAAAAATGGAATATGTAATTCACTTGCAACATAATTCGCGGTGACCGTTTGATTCAGTAAATCCCCTGCGATAAATAAATCGACATCGTGCGCTTGTACTTTTCCTTTCGTTAAACAAATCATAATCGCTTCTTTCATAAGTCGCCGTTCCGCGAGCTCCCAACTTTGTTCACCGCAATATAAATCGTCGTAAGCACGATCAAATGATGAGCCGAGCGGACCTTCGCGCTCTTTCGGTCCAACGACGGTACCGCTCGATTCGATGTAAATGTTTTTCTCAAATACAATCGTTTGCTCTCCTATTTTTTTCATCGAACCCCCCCCTTACAAAAACAACGCTGCAACGTATGATGCGACAACTAATGTGACAAGGACACTCCCGCCAACAGAAAGCATATGTTCTGCTACTCCCTCATTGCGATACTCAAGAGCGCTAGCACTCCATATGTTTGCTAGACTCATCATCGGTACAATCATTCCCGCCCCTGCAAATTGTGTCAATCGGCGATAAAATCGGATTGGCGTAAATATCGCAGCACATACCATCAACGTCCCGTTCATCCAGCGAACGGCTTCCGCTTCACCCATATGAAACAATATGATGTACATATCGCGAAGCGCTTGGGCAACGACCGCAATGAATCCACCGACTAAAAAAGCTTTCAACATACGCCTCCTCCTAGCGATCAACGAAATATATCCAATGGAAAAGAGATCCTGCGACTTTACCAAACACCATCGCCATGAGTAACATGACAATTTGTTCATCGATACCAAGCCGTTTTGCTAAAATCGGAAACACATTTAACACTTCCGTTAATGCCGCAGCAAGCATACCGACGAACACACCGCTCAATAAACCAATGACACTTGTCACAATTGGCGGAAAAGAAAGCAACGGATCGCGCAAGCTAACCCAGCTACTTACAACCGCACCAAGTACAACACCCCATTCATACGTCGCAATCCATTTCATCGTTTTTGTGAGTTGGGTCAAGCGTGGAATAACACCGAGAACAGTTAAAAATGCAACAAAACCAGAACCGACAGCTAGCCCTCCTGCCAATCCAACAAAAGCTACAACAAACTCACGAATCATCATCCATTCGCCTCATCGCCTCTTTATTTTCATGCATAATGACATATTGATCGAGCGATTGTTGGTATTGAAACATCTCAACTTCAAGCGGGCTCGGTTCTTCGTTAATTCGCTTTTTAAAAAAGTGATTAAAAAATAAAATCATGCCAAGTCCAAGCCCGAGCGAATACGGAATTTGAAACCATAACGGTTTTTCTACTTCTTTCCCTGTAATTACCCGATACAGCCGTTGTTGTACTTGCTGCATGCTCACATCTTCGTGAAAGTTCATAATCGCAAGACCGGAGCCAATGAATAGAAGAAGCCATACGATCGGGACGTACAAATACCCCCATCGCTTTTTCTCACAAACGACTTCAACGATCGTTTGCGACGGTCCAAGTGATTGAATATCGTCTTGAGGAACAACGTTCATTAACGCTTTCATCACATGCATCACATCGATAATGACAATGTTGCGATCTTTTTTCTGCACCGTATAAATAGGAGTTTGTACAATATCATCGATTCGTTTTGTTGCGACAACTTGTGCCACATCCCCTACCCGAATCGTTGCATTCGGCTTCACTTGAATACGATGACGCATTTTCAAAAAAATCGTTTCTTTCATACTGACACCTTGCCTCCATCGTTGTACTAGTAGTATGAGATATGATCGTTATGTATATGCATGAAAGCCCGAACGGACTTATTCATCCATTCGGGCTTTCATTTGTTGCAATATTTTCTTCTCTAAACGAGACACTTGTACTTGAGAGATGCCTAATCTAGCTGCCACTTCTGATTGGGTTTGGTCTTTATAATAGCGCAAGTAGACGATGAGTCGCTCTCGTTCATCTAGCTCTTCCATTGCCTTTTTTAATGCGATTTTGTCAAACCAAACGTCTTGCTCGTCCGCAATTTGATCAAGCAACGTAATCGGATCACCGTCGTTTTCGTACACCGTTTCATGAATGGACGTCGGTGAACGAACAGCTTCTTGAGCTAGCACAACATCCTCGGGTGAAATTTGCAAAAACTGTGCAATTTCATTCACCGTTGGGACGCGACCGTTTTGTTTCGACAATTCGTCTTTTGCCTTTCTAATTTTATTGCCAATTTCTTTTAATGAACGGCTCACTTTGACGGACCCATCATCGCGAATGAATCGTTGAATTTCCCCAAGAATCATCGGTACCGCATACGTTGAAAATTTGACGTCGTAAGATAAATCAAATTTATCGACCGATTTCATTAAACCGATGCAACCGATTTGAAACAAATCTTCAGGCTCGTATCCGCGGTTTAAAAACCGCTGCACAACCGACCAAACAAGCCGCATATTTTTTTCAATAATCTCATCGCGCGCTTGCTGGTCACCTTGCTGGCTCCTCCGAATCAATTCTTTGATCTCATGGTCTTTGACAGCTTGTACCTCGACATCCATAGGCACGTCTCCCTTAATTACATAGCGCTTTGCTTTTCGTTAAATGCTTAATCAGCTCCACCGTTGTTCCTTCATTCACTTTTGAGTAAATGTTTACTTCATCCATGAAATTTTCCATAATCGTAAACCCCATGCCAGAACGCTCGAGCTCTGGCTTTGCCGTAAATAACGGCTGTCGCGCTTCTTCCACATTTTCAATCCCTTTTCCGTGGTCGCGAATCGTTAAATGAACCGTATGTCCTTCAATGATGACAGAAATGTAGACAACGCCGCTTGGATCATTTTCGTAGCCGTGAATAATCGCATTTGTTACAGCTTCGGATACGACTGTTTTAATTTCGGTTAACTCATCGAGCGTCGGATCGAGTTGCGCAACAAACGCTGCAACCGTCACACGAGCAAACGATTCATTTTGGCTGAGGGCGGAAAACTGAAGGTGCATTTCATTTCTCATTTACGCCACCCCCAACGTTTGTAATGCGTACTGTTCATTCACTTCTAAACGAATAATTTTAAACAGCCCTGACATATCAAATAAACGCTTAATGGAAGGAGAAACGGAACAAACAACCATCTCCCCACCCATGCGTTGTATTTGTTTATATCTTCCTAAAATAACACCTAATCCTGAACTATCCATAAACGTTAACTCATTTAAGTTTAAAACGATTGCTTTTATTCGTTCTCGTTCTAATACATCCGTAATTTCTGCACGCAACTGTTCTGCTGTATGATGATCGAGCTCTCCAGCTAATCGTACGAGCAATACATGTTGTTTCACTTCTAATTGAATCGATAAACTCACGATCATTTCCTCCTTATCCTCTTGGGTTAAGGAAGAATTCGATTTGTTTATGCGTCAATCCTTCTTCCCGACAAAACTAGTCGCCATTCGCCCTGTTTCGTCAAGATGTGCGCGAGAATGAGTTAAACATTCGTTTAAACAACTCCCACATATTTGCTTCTTCCACTTGCTCTTTTGCTACTAAAGGACTTTTGGCAATCACCGCTCCATCTTTTTTCACAACGAGCGTACCGAGCACATCTCCTTTTTTTACGGGAGCTTTCGCTTTTTTATTCAACTTCCATGTCGTTTTTACTGCTTCAGATTTTTCCCCTTTTTTCAACAAAACAGAAATGGGCTCAGACGTCACAACGGCGACCGACTTTTTCTTTCCTTTACTGACAGGAAGCATGGTGATCGTTTCGCCTTTTTTATAAAGCGGTTTCGTTTCGTAATGACTAAACGCATAATCTAACATTTTCGTAATTTGTGCGTTTCTTGCCTTTGGTGTTGGCGCTCCAAACACAACAGCAATAACGCGCATATTCCCTCTTTTCGCTGTTGCAGTTAAACAATATTTCGCTTCGCTCGTATAACCTGTTTTTAATCCGTCAACACCCGGATAAAATTTCACAAGGCGATTTGTATTGACAAGCCAAAACTTTTTGTCCGTATTTTCTCGTAAATAATCTTCATACGTACCTGTGTATTTTGTAATTAAATCATATTTCAATAGTTCCTTTGCCATCACCGCCATATCGTACGCAGTGCTATAATGATTTTTCGCTGGTAAACCTGTCGTATTTTCAAATGCCGTATGTTTTAAACCAAGTTGCCTTGCTTTTTCGTTCATCATATGGACGAACGCTTCTTCTGATCCTGCAATTCGTTCCGCTAACGCAACGGACGCATCATTGCCCGATCCGATCGCAATACCTTTTAACAAATCGTCAACCGTCATTTCTTCTCCTGGTTCAAGAAAAATTTGCGAACCACCCATCGATGCAGCGTATTCACTTGCCCGCACTCGCTCGTCTATCTTCAACTTTCCTTGATCAATCGCTTCCATAATGAGAAGCATTGTCATAATTTTCGTCATGCTCGCTGGTGGAAGCGGCTCATGGGCATTTTTTTCATACAAAACAGCCCCTGTGTCTCTCTCAATTAAAATTGCTGATCGCGCCTCAGGTGCTAATTCAATTTTCGGCTGTTCCGCGCGCACAACGACGCTTGGAAGAAAAAGAAACGCGATAGCAAACATGCAAAAAAATCGCTTCATCTCCAACCCTCCATTTCTTTATACTTGCCATCCTTTCCATTTTTTATTTTTTTATACATAAAAAAACCTGAAGGAATGAATCCTTCAGGTTACGAAATTTTATCGTAAATTAATGTTGGTGCTTGCACAGGAGTTGCTGAAATGCGAATGTTTTCATATAGTTTTTGTTTTACATCATCCACTTGTTCACGGTTGCTGTAAATTGTAACGAGCGACTCACCTTTTTTCACCGCATCGCCGACTTTTTTGCGAAGCACGAGACCGACAGCTAAATCGATCGTTGATTCTTTCGTCGCTCGCCCTGCACCAAGCCACATCGCCGCCGTTCCGACCGCATCCGCGACAATTTCGGATACGTATCCATCTTCTTTCGCTTCTAGTTCAATAATATATTTTGCTTGCGGCAATTTGCTTGGGTCATCGACAACAGATGCATCGCCACCTTGTGCAGCTAAGAACGTTTTAAATGTTTGAAGGGCTGAACCGTCTTTCATCGCTTTTTCTAACATATGACGAGCTTCTTCAAGCGAAGATGCTTTTTCCGCTAAATATACCATGTGGCTACCAAGCACTAAGCACAGCTCTTGTAAATCTTCTGGACCTTCTCCTTTTAACGTATCAATCGCTTCTTTCACTTCAAGCGCATTTCCGATCGCATAACCGAGCGGCTGGCTCATATCAGAAATAATTGCCATCGTTTTACGCCCAACCCGATTTCCGATATCGACCATCGCTTTCGCTAATGCTTTTGCATCGTTTAAATCTTTCATAAACGCGCCCGCACCTGTTTTTACGTCAAGTACGATCGCATCTGCCCCTGCGGCAATTTTTTTGCTCATAATCGATGAGGCAATTAACGGAATGCTATTGACCGTTGCCGTCACATCACGAAGCGCATACAACTTTTTGTCCGCTGGCGTCAAATTACCAGACTGACCGACAACGGCAATTTTATTTTTATTCACAAGATCGATAAATTCATCGTTCGTAATTTCAACGTGAAAACCTGGCACCGATTCTAGTTTATCGATCGTTCCACCCGTATGTCCAAGGCCGCGCCCCGACATTTTCGCAACCGGAACACCGACAGAAGCAACAAGCGGACCTAAAACGAGAGTCGTCGTATCGCCTACCCCACCTGTTGAATGTTTATCAACTTTAATCCCTTCGATTTTCGAAAGATCAATCGTATCGCCCGAATGCACCATCGCCATCGTCAATTCCGCTGTCTCTTCTTCATTCATGCCGCGGAAAAAAATCGCCATCGCTAATGCGCTCATTTGATAATCAGGAATATCGCCTTTTGTGTAACCTTCAATAATAAACTGAATTTCTTCTTTCGTTAACGCATGACCATCACGTTTTTTCTCAATTAAATCGACCATTCTCATCGTCGTTCACCTTCTCGTTTAATTTTTCGCCATGTTGCGTACGATCGCCTTCACAAATCGTAAAAAGTCGGCTTTTACTTTTTCCGTCGTTTCGATTACTTCATCATGTGTGAGTGGCTGATCTAAAATACCTGCAGCCATATTCGAAATACACGAAATACCGAGCACTTCCATTCCAGCATGGCGAGCAACGATCACTTCAGGCACCGTTGACATACCAACAGCATCGCCACCCATGACACGAATCATACGAATTTCTGCCGGCGTTTCATACGCTGGACCCGTATTGGCGACATACACACCTTCGCGCACACGTAAACCGATGTCGTTTGCTACATCTTTGGCAAGTTGACGAAGTCGTTTACTATATGCTTCCGACATGTCTGGGAAGCGCACCCCAAGTGCAGAATCATTCGGACCGATAAGCGGATTGCCGCCCATGTTATTAATATGATCTGAAATAATCATTAAATCGCCCGGTTCAAACGATTCATTTACACCACCTGCCGCGTTCGTAACAACGAGCTGTTCGACGCCGAGTGCCTTCATGACACGGACCGGAAACGTGACTTTATCAAAGCTGTATCCTTCGTAATAATGGAAGCGCCCTTGCATAACGACAACTGTTGCCCCTTCTAACTGACCGTATACGAGCTGACCGGCATGCCCTTCAACCGTCGATACAGGGAAATTCGGAATGTCGCTGTACGGAATTTTAATGGCTTGTTCAATCTCATCGGCCAACACACCTAAGCCAGAGCCAAGAATTAAGCCGATTTGCGGTGAAGTTGGAAACTTTTCTTTTAAAAATTGTGCCGCTTGTTCAATAGCTGCTCGATTCATTTGTTCACGCTCCTTATTTCAACTCTTGTAAAAAACTTGTTCCGTATTTTGGCATCTTCACACCGAAGTTTTCTGCAATCGTTGCACCTACATCTGCAAACGTTTCACGCAATGGAAGTTGTTTACCTCCGTTCATGCTTGGGCTATACACAAGAAGCGGTACGTATTCGCGCGTATGATCTGTGCCGTGATGAACAGGGTCGTTTCCATGGTCTGCTGTAATGATTAATAAATCGTCTTCTTTTAAACGTTCAAACACTTCCGGCAAACGTGCATCGAACTCTTCTAACGCATCACCATATCCCTTCGGGTCGCGACGGTGACCGTATAGTGCATCAAAATCAACAAGATTCAAAAAGCTGAGTCCTGTAAAGTTCATTTGTAACGTATCAACTAATTTGTCCATTCCGTCCATGTTTGATTTTGTGCGCAACGTTTGTGTCACACCTTCGTTATCGTAAATGTCAGCAATTTTTCCGATCGCAATGACATCGTACCCAGCATCTTGCAGTTCGTTCATCACTGTCCGTCCGAACGGTTTTAACGCATAATCGTGACGATTCGCTGTCCGTTGGAAGCTTCCTGGCTTCCCGATAAATGGACGAGCAATGACGCGACCGACCATATATTTTTCATCAAGCGTCAATTCACGCGCAATTTTACAAATGCGATATAGTTCTTCTAATGGAATGACTTCTTCATGCGCTGCAATTTGTAACACTGAATCAGCTGACGTATATACAATAAGCGCACCTGTTTCCATATGTTCAGGGCCGAGCTCATCAATAATCGCTGTGCCACTTGCTGGTTTATTGCCGATCACTTTTCTTCCTGTTCGTTTTTCTAATTCCTCAATTAACTCGTTTGGAAATCCGTCAGGAAATACTTGAAACGGTGTATCGATACGAAGACCCATTAACTCCCAATGACCTGTCATCGTATCTTTTCCCGCGGACGCTTCTTGCATTTTCGTAAAATACGCGAGCGGCTTCTCTGCTTTTGGAATCCCTTCGATTTCGCGAATGTTGCTTAAGCCTAACTTCGCCATGTTCGGCATATGCAAACCTCCGCGATGTTGTGCAATATGCCCAAGCGTATCCGCGCCTTTATCGTTATATTTTTCAGCATCTGGCGCTTCGCCAATTCCAACTGAATCCATCACAATTAAAAATACACGTTTATATGTAGGTTTCACCGTTTTACCTCCTCAATCGCTTCACTCATTTCATAGCATGCTCACTATGAAACAAAATCACGCATTGTTCCTATTTGTCAGAAGTCTGACAACTAAATTATAAAACGTTTTCATAATGAATTGCAATAAAAAAACTGTGACAAATTATCGTCACAGTTACGCTCGTGGATGAAACTGTTTGTATACATCTTTTAAACGCGTTTTCGTTACGTGCGTATAAATTTGCGTTGTAGAAATATCCGCATGTCCGAGCATTTCTTGTACGGCGCGCAAATCGGCCCCATTTTCTAATAAATGAGTCGCAAACGAATGGCGCAACGTATGAGGAGTTAATTGTTTTTGAATGTTCGCTTCTTGAGCGAGTCGCTTTAAAATTTTCCAGCATCCTTGTCGTGTTAAACGCTCACCATGATGATTTAAAAACAACGCGTCTGTCGTGCCCTTTTTTCTTTGTAACAGTTCTGGTCGACCTTGCTCTATATACCGCTTTAATGCTTCTGTCGCCATTTTCCCGATTGGAACGATGCGCTCTTTTCGACCTTTTCCGTAACAACGAATGAATCCCATCGTCAAATGAACGTCAGATATGTTCAATTGAATGAGCTCGCTTACACGAATACCTGTCGCATATAAAAGTTCTAACATCGCCTTATCGCGAATGCTAAACGGTGTGTTTTGTTTCGGTGCCTCGAGTAAAGCCTCAACTTCCGCCATCGATAACACGTTAGGCAATTTTCGTGGCAGTTGCGGCGTCTCGATATGAACGGTCGGATCTTGATCAACCGCTTTTTCACGCAATAAAAATTGATGAAACGATCGAACAGATGCTAGATGACGGGCAATCGTTTTCGGCGAGCTTCCTTTTTCTTTTAAAAACTTTAAAAATTGCATAATATGAAAACGGGTTACATCGTTCCAATGACATAGTTGTTCGACTTTTTGTAAATATTGAACGTATTTTTTTAAGTCACGCTCATATGATACGATCGTGTTATGTGCTAAATTGCGCTCAACAATTAAATAGTGAATAAAATCTTTTACTTGATCTTCCACGCGCACCCTACTCCCCGTTTTGATAGAAAAGCAATAGCCGATCGAGCCAATGTGTTTCTTGCTGCTCCATTGTCGATACTTTCACTGCTGATCCCATCGGCTCATCGTAGCGACGATAATAGTTATATTCTTCACTCATCCATACAATACTATAATAAAATAAAATCGTACATCCCGTAAATAAAAGAAAAACCTTTAATACATCCACGATTGTTCTCATGGCATACCTCCGTTAACTGTCATATAGTAAGAGGATATGCCTGTTTCATTGCATTTTATACATAAGTGAAAAAACCTTTTCATAGCCGAAAAGGTTTTACTGCTCCTCATGCTTATCTTGACAACGATGACAGATGCCGTGAAACGTCAAGCGGTGATCTTTAATTTTAAAATTCCAATCTCGTTCCACAATCGCCTCGACATCTTCTAATAAATCTTCTTGAATTTCATCGACCGCGCCACATTCAATGCACACTAAATGATGGTGAAAGTGCGCCGCACCTTCTTTACGAAGATCGTAGCGGGAAACGCCATCCCCGAAGTTAATTTTATCGACAATTTTCAACTCTGTTAATAACTCCAACGTGCGATATACAGTAGCTAACCCAATCTCAGGCGCTTTTTCTTTCACGAGGAGGTAAACATCTTCCGCGCTTAAATGATCTTCTTCATGTTCGAGCAACACCCGTACTGTCGCTTCACGTTGCGGCGTTAATTTATAGCTTGCTGCATGCAGTTGTTTTTTTATTCGGTCAAGCCGACTTTCCATTTCCTTTCCCTCCCTCGTTACTCATTCTCATTATAACAAAAGAAAGGAACGTGTCAAAATAAAATGATTACAAATTGATAAATAAAATGATTATTAAATAATAATTATTTTTCTATCCATTGCACAACTTCTTTCATGAGCAACGGGGATACATATGCCTCAAGAGAAGAGGCTAACGCTAAAGCGATACTAAACGATAACATAACAAACGTATAGCGAAGCATCGCACGAAAAATTGGTTCATGTGTTCGCTTCACAAATTGGTGACGAATCATTTTTAAAGAAAATGAAATGGATACAGCCGCCATCACAATAAAGATCGGAACGAGAATGATATTTTGCGGAACGACAGATACGAAAGCTAGCAAAAATCCGTTCCAACCCATTTGGCTGACTAAAAACCCAACTGTAAATCCAACAACGAGGCCTTTTAAAAATAATAAAATTAAAATAAGTGGTAGCCCCACAAGCGACATAGCTAAAATCCACATCAAGCCGATATATTTCAAATTTTGCAAAAAACTTTCTTTCCATACATCATGTGCACTCGCCATGTTTCCTGCAGAAACTTGTCCAAAAAAATTCGTTAAATAATAATATAAATCTTCTTTTTGGCTAAAGCTTAAGCTATTGACGACAATAGCACCAAAAATAATGCCCATCACAAAAAGAACGACGGTGAATACATATGTCGTATAATGTTCTTGTACGTGTTGCCCCCATGTTGTCGTCCATGATCGTTTTCTCATCGCCCCATCCCCCTACACGCTCTGTTACTACATTGTATGGGAAAAGGGGCGTGATATGACAAAAAGCGGTCGCGATGACCGCTTTACATATGCAATTGCCAATATAAAAGAGCGTAAATCGTTTTTGCATCGTAAATTTGTTTGTCTTCAACCATTTTCAACGCTTCTTCTAACGTGACTTCGAGTACATCCACAAACTCGTCGTCATCGAGCATTTGCTTTTCGCTTTTTTTCGTCAGTCCTTTCGCAAGGAATATATGTACTAACTCATCTGCAAACCCAGGCGATGTGTAAAAAGAGTGAAGCGGCTCCATTTTTTCACATACATATCCTGTTTCTTCTTCTAGCTCACGCTTGGCCGTTTCAAGCGGTGCCTCCCCTTTCTCGAGCTTCCCTGCTGGAATTTCCACCAGCACCCGCTCTAGCGCTTTTCGATATTGACGAACGAGCACGATTTTATTTTCTTCCGTTATCGCAAGTACCGCAACTGCTCCAGGATGCTTGACAATTTCACGCTTGCTCGTTTCTCCATTTGGCAATAATACATCTTCAACATACACATCAATCACTTTTCCGGAAAAAATACGCTGTTGATTCATCGTTTTTTCATATAAATGATCCATTATTTCACCACCATGTCATCGTTTCATATCGATTGTACTACATCTACGAAGACAAATGGAAAACTTATTCGTTATAATGTTAAAAAAGGAGGGAGCACATGAAAAAACGGAAACTCGGACATTCGAACTTATATGTAAGTGAAATTGGCTTCGGTTGCATGTCGCTTGGAACTTCGGAGGGCGAAGCGATTCGCATCATTCATGAAGCGATCGACAAAGGGGTCAACTACTTCGATACAGCCGATTTATATGATCGTGGAGTGAATGAAGAAATCGTTGGAAAAGCGTTAAAAGGAAAGCGCCACGATGTCATCATTGCAACAAAAGTAGGAAATCGTTGGACAGAACAAGGAAGCCGTTGGACGTGGGACCCGTCAAAAGCATACATAAAAGAAGCTGTGAAACATAGCTTGCGACGATTACAAACCGATTATATTGATGTATATCAATTACATGGTGGGACAATTGATGATCCGATTGATGAAACAATTGAGGCGTTTGAGGAATTGCAACAAGAAGGCGTGATTCGTTATTACGGCATTTCCTCCATGCGCCCAAACGTCATTCGCGAATACGTCAAACGCTCGCGCATCGTTTCTGTTATGATGCCATATAGTTTGCTCGATCGCCGTGCTGAAGAATGGTTTCCGCTTTTGAAACAACATCACATTAGCGTCATTGCACGCGGGCCGCTAGCGAAAGGATTATTGACTGAACGTCCACTTGACCAAGCAAGCGAAGAAATAAAACAAAACGGCTATGTCGATTATTTATTCGATGAATTAGTCACACTTATTCCAAAACTAAAAGCCGTTGCTCCAAATGAAACCCTAACGGCGATTGCTCTTCGTTTTTGTTTAGCGCACGAAGTCGTCGCAACAGTTGTTCCAGGCGCAAGCCGATTGACACAGCTCATCGAAAACGTCGCTGCTCAATCAGTCACATTGAGCGATGAACAAGTGGCTTTATTAAAACAGCTAACAAAACAAACGATATTCACCGATCATCGGTAACCGAGGGGGGCGCCCTCGGTTATTTGAATTTTCGCCAATCTAAGTCACTTTCTTCTAACCATTCGGCAAACGTTTTATTTTTTTCACGTTTACGAGCTTCTTCTTTACGCTTTGCTTCCTCTTCTTCTTTTCGCTTTTGTTCTTTTTCTTGTAGTTGCTTTTGTTTTTGTTTTAGCTGTTCGATCAATTGCTCATTTAATCGATCTTTTAGCATAAACATCCCCTTCTTTTTTCAAACTAACTGTGAACAACTATAAAGGAGTGAGCTCTCATGGCAACAAATAAAAGCCAAAAAGGAAAACCAACAGCCGATACCGTTCGTCCTGTGATCGCAAAGGAAGAATTAGAAAAAGCAATTCATCCGACGAAACGGCAAAACTCTCCACAATAAGAAGGGGGATTCGTCCCCCTATAAAATATCTGTAATATGTGGCATATGTTGCTCAATCCATGCAAGCGCTTCATCTAGTTGAACGAACGACTGTGTTTCGAACGTCATTTCATCTTGCAAAAGCCAAACGTCGCGTTCGTCGTTTGAAAATCCTGCAACGGACCAATGAAGTAAACTATACGGATGGTTGTTGTACAAAAACGACACCCATGTTTTTTCTTTTACGATTTTTCGGAGACGATTTACTTGATCGTTCACAACTATCACTCTTTCTATGTCATTTACATATACATCCTTATTTTAACTCAATGTCGGAAAATAAGAAAAGAGCTCTCGCAAAAGAGACCTCTTTTCATTATCGCTTCTTTCATTGTTGTTTCGGCATTCGACGACGATAAACAACGTAACTTCGGCTTAAATAACGAAACGGCATACTAAATATATGAACTAATCGCGTAAATGGCCAAACAACGAAAATACATAAAGCGGAGACGATATGAATTTTAAACCAAATCGGTACGCTTTCCATATACGTTGGATCAGCACGAAACGTTAAAACGGTGCGAAACCAAGGGCTGATCGTTGTGCGATAATCAAATTCATTAGCATTGACGTTCAGCGATGTAGAAGCAAAACCCGTTAACATGACGATCGCTAACAAAATGAGAACGAGCCAATCTGCTTTACTGCTTGTTAGGCGAATGCGTTTAACGGTTAAACGACGTTGAATAAGAATCGCTAAACCAACAATAGAAACAATCCCTGCCGGAAGCCCGAACGCAATCGCCATCGTATGATACGTATGTTCAGAAATGCCAATTGCATCATAGACCGATTTTGGAATAAGAATACCCATCACATGACCGATAAAAACGAAGACGATTCCCCAATGAAATAAAATACTTCCGAGTCGCAACGATTTTTTTTCAAGAAACTCGCTCGATTTTGTCGTCCAACCAAACTGATCGTGCTGATAGCGATAAATATGTCCGCCAATAAAAATCGTCAAAACGATGTAAGGGAAGTATCCCCAAAGGAATTGTTCGAGCAATTACGACACGCTCCCTTCCGCAAGTTTACGCACACCGATTTCTTCAAGTGCCATAAGTAACACATCGAATAAAATGGCGTAATAACTTTCAGCTGCAATGAGCTGTTCACGAATGTGAGATATATGATTGAAATATTTTTGCATGAGCGACTGAACATGAACACGTTCAGCTTGAGACGCAAATTCAAGCATAAGTGGCAAGTAGTCCGGCAATTCCCTCTCTGTTATGTCAAAACCCGCGGATTTGTACAGTTGCTTCAATTGTAACAATTCGATTCCACGTTCTCTTTGTTCGCCCGTGCTCATATATGTGACGTATAAATTTGTTTTTTTGCCAAAATCAAACGTATACACATATGTTTCAATCCATGACGTTTCATCCGTTTGTTTTACATAATCAATAAATTTTTGTATGTTTTGCACAATAGGGCGATGCGGAATTTGTTGACTAAACATTGCACAATCATCAAGTTGGTCACGCCATTGTCGATCTGGGTACGATAACAAATACGAAACGATTTCAAACACCGTTTGTACATGAGCATAATCCATTCAAATTCTCCCCCTTTATGATGAAATAGTGCCGCATGAACCTGGCCCCCCCATAAACGATAATCCACACGTGCCTTGTTCTGCATATAGTTCAGCGACTTGTTCGCGATGCGATGCTGGAATGACGAAACGGTCGTTGTATTTAGCAATCGCTAATAAACGGTACATTTCTTCAATATCTTCTCCGGTTAATCCTAACGACTGAACCATTTGTTCATTCGGTTGTTTATTTGTTTGTAGCGCACGCATATATAAACGCATCGCTGCCATTTTTTTCAGCACTATACGAATATGTGCTTGATCACCAGCCATTAATAAATGAGCTAAATATTCGATCGGAATGCGCATCTCATCAATCGCTGGGAAAATGTCGTATTCACTTGCTCTGCTTCCTTTTCCTTCAATCATATTTGTAATTGGGCTTAATGGCGGAATATACCATACCATTGGCAATGTTCGATATTCCGGATGTAACGGTAATGCGATTTTCCAATCAACGATCATTTTATAAATTGGTGATTGTTGTGCCGCCTCAATCCACGCTTGCGGAATGCCTTCTTCTTTCGCTTTCGCAATTACTTCTGGATCATGCGGATTTAAGAAAATCGATAGCTGTGCTTCATATAAATCTTTTTCATTCGTGACGCTCGCCGCTTCCTTTACTCGATCTGCGTCATATAACATAACGCCAAGGTAACGCACCCGTCCTACGCACGTTTCAGAACAAATTGTTGGCAATCCAGCTTCTAATCGTGGGAAACATAATGTACATTTTTCTGCTTTACTTGTTTGCCAGTTAAAATATACTTTTTTGTACGGGCAGCTTGATACACAATATCGCCAAGCACGGCAAGCGTTTTGGTCAACGAGAACGACACCATCCTCTTCGCGTTTATACATCGCCCCAGATGGACAGCTTGATACGCAAGGGGGATTCACACAATGCTCACAAATACGCGGCAAATACATCATAAACACTTGTTCAAATTCTGCTTGAATCGATTGTTCCATTTTTACTACGTTTGGATCTTCGAGCGCTGTAATGTGCGCTCCAGCTAAATCATCTTCCCAGTTTGGACCCCATTTTAACTCCATAAACTCGCCGGTTAATGCGGATTTTGGTCGAGCGACTGGCTGATGTTTCTTTTCAGGGCTATTTGTTAGCGTTTCATAATCGTAATTCCACGGTTCATAATAATCATCAATCGTTGGCAAGTTCGGATTGTAAAATAAGTTGAGTAATCGGTTTACTTTCGAGCCGGACTTTAGTTGAAGCTCCCCGTTTTTCAACTCCCAACCGCCTTTGTATTTCTCTTGATCTTCCCATTTTTTCGGATAACCGATGCCAGGTTTTGTTTCTACGTTGTTAAAATACATATATTCGGCACCTGGACGATTCGTCCAGGTGTTTTTGCATGTGACGCTGCACGTATGGCAGCCAATACATTTGTCTAAATTCATTACCATGCCAATTTGCGCTTTAATCTTCAAGCCAATCAACCTCCTTCAACTTGCGAATAATGACGTTCAAGTCGCGTTGATTTCCTGTCGGTCCGTAATAGTTAAATCCATAGCTTAATTGCGCATAACCACCGATCATATGTGTCGGTTTGACGTGAATACGCGTCGGGCTGTTGTGCGTACCGCCCCGGTTGTTCGTTAACTTCGACCCTGGCACGTTAATGTGGCGATCTTGTGCATGATGCATAAATGCAATTCCTCTTGGAAGACGGTGCGAAACGACTGCACGCGCAACAACAACACCATTTCGGTTAAAACATTCGATCCAGTCATTGTCTTTGATTCCTGCTTCTTCTGCATCTTCTTTACTTAACCAAATCGTTGGACCGCCTCGGAATAGTGTTAACATCGGTTGTGAATCGAAATACATACTATGGACAGACCATTTATTGTGCGGCGTTAAATAATTGAGCGTAATCTCTTTTCCTTCTACATCCGGACGATTTTTTTGGAACGGTTTATGTTGCAAAATTGGCTTAAACGTTGCCATCGTTTCACCAAACTCTTGCATTAACTCATGATCAACATAAAACGATTGACGCCCTGTTAACGTCCGCCAAGGAATGAGTCGCTCAACATTTGTCGTAAATGGCGAGTAACGACGTCCTCCTTTTTCGGACCCGCTAAATGCCGGCGATGTAATAACTGTTTTTGGTTGCGCTGTAATTTGTTCAAATGTGAAACATTCTTCTTCCCGTTCTTCTGCTAAATCTTTTAGTTGTAAGTTCGTTTTCTTCTCAAGAGATTCCCATGCTTTTACCGCCACATGCCCATTTGTTGTTGATGAAAGCGTTAAAATGGCTTCAGCTACTTTTTTCGCATCGCTTATATCTGGACAGCCGTTCGCAACAGTGGCGCCTCGAACCGTTCCTAACACATGTTTTAATTTTTCATATTCTTCTTCTACCGACCACGTCATGCCTTTTACGCCAAAAGGTGCTTTGACAACGTTTGGACCGAGCGCTGTCATTTTTTCAAATATTTTTGTATAGTCACGCTCAACAACATGAATTTGCGGCATCGTTTTTCCTGGAATCGGTTCACATTCCCCTTTACTCCAATCTTTAATTTTTCCAAACGGTTGCGCTAACTCTTGTGGCGTATCGTGAAGAATCGGTGTCGCTACAACTTCTTTCACCGGCGCCATTCCTACTTCTTCCGCTACTTGTGACACGGCTTTCGCAAGTGATTTGAAAATTTCCCAATCCGATCGCGCTTCCCAAGGTACCGCAATCGCAGGATTAAATGGATGAATAAATGGATGCATATCTGTGCTACTTAAATCATGTTTCTCATACCATGTTGCTGCAGGTAATACCACATCAGAATATAAAGCTGTTCCAGCCATCCGAAAATCGAGGTTAATGAGCAAATCTAATTTTCCTTCTGGTGCTTCCTCACGCCACGTTATTTCTTGCGGACGAAGGCTATCTTTGTCATCGTTCATTAATCCGTGCGATGTACCAAGCAAATGTTTTAAAAAGTATTCATGTCCTTTTCCTGAACTTGAAATTAAGTTCGCACGCCACACGATTAAATTGCGAGGAAAGTTTTTCTCGTTATCTGGATCTTCAATCGCAAAGCGTAGCGTTTTCTCTTTTAACTGCTTCGCTATATATGCTCCAATGTCTTCGACTGTTTTTGCCCCTGATGCGACCGCTTCGTTGTAAAGATCGATTCCGTTTTTTTCGAAAGTTGGATAGGAAGGCAACCAACCTAAACGTACCGCAAGAACATTGTAATCAGCATAATGTTGATAACGTGCTTCTTTGGCAAGCGGTGATACGAGCTGTCCAACTGGTGTATCTTCATAACGCCATTGGTCTGTCACAAAATAGTAAAATGATGTTCCGTTTTGTAATTTCGGTGGCGCCTGCCAGTCACGCGCCATGGCAATCGTTTGCCATCCTTCTACCGGACGCAATTTTTCTTGACCAACATAATGCGCCCATCCTCCACCGTTCACCCCTTGCGCTCCAACGAATAAAACAAGGTTTAAAACAGCTCGATAAATTGTATCAGAGTTAAACCAATGATTAATTCCTGCACCGACAATAATCATGGAACGACCTTTTGTATCGATCGCATTTTGCGCAAACTCACGCGCAATTTGAATGACAAGATCCCGCTTTACACCTGTGATGTTTTCTTGCCATGCTGGTGTAAACGGTACGAGATCATCGTACGTTTTCGCCACTTCCCCACCAATGCCACGATCCACTCCATAGTTAGCAAGAACTAAATCATATACGGTTGTAACATACAACTCCTCATGTTTTGTTTGTATTCGCTTCACAGGCACAGCACGTTTTAAAATACGATTTCCATCATTTGAAAAGTATGGAATTTGAACCGTTGCAATTTCGTCTTCTATCCCTAACATCGTCAAACGTGGTTCAATTGCTTCTTCCGTTTCTTCATCCACCATGTTCAAATTCCATTTCCCTTTATTTTCCCAACGCGAACCAATCGTTCCATTTGGAATCGCAAAATCGTTTGTTCGTTCATTCCAAAGCGCTGGCTTCCATTCCCCGTTTGTCGTATTTCGACCAATATCAGATGCGTGTAAAAAACGATCAGCAACAAATTGTCCGTTTTCTCTCTCTTTGAGCGTAATTAAAAACGGAAAATCGGTGTATTGTTTCGCATAATTCGTAAAGTATGGAACTTGACGGTCGACATAAAACTCTTTTAAAATGACGTGCCCCATCGCCATCGCTAAAGCACCGTCTGTTCCTTGTTTCACGCTTAGCCATTCATCTGCTAGCTTTGTCGATTCAGCAAAATCTGGGCTAATGGAAACGACTTTCGTTCCTTTATATCGCACTTCTGCCAAAAAGTGCGCGTCTGGTGTACGCGTCATCGGAACATTTGATCCCCACGTCATAATGTAACCGGCATTGTACCAGTCACTACTTTCCGGAACGTCCGTTTGATCTCCCCAAATTTGCGGCGAAGCCGGAGGTAAATCGGCATACCAATCATAAAAGCTTAAAATCGGTCCACCCATAAGCGACATAAAGCGTGCCCCAGCCGCATGACTTACCATTGACATCGCTGGAATTGGTGAGAAGCCGACATTCCGATCCGGTCCATACTTGATTACTGTGTAAAGTAAGGAAGTGGCAACAAGCTTTAATACTTCGTCCCACTCTGCACGAACAAATCCACCTTTGCCACGTGCTTGTTTATAACGCTTTGCCTTTTCTGGATTTTCAACAATGCTTTTCCAAGCATCAAGCGGATTTGCATGTTGTTGCAACGCTTCGCGCCACATATTTAACAACACGCCACGAACGTATGGGTATTTGACACGAAGCGGACTATAAATATACCATGAAAAGCTTGCCCCACGCGGACAGCCTCGCGGTTCAAAATCAGGCATATCCGGTCCTGTTGTTGGGTAGTCAAGTTTTTGACCTTCCCATGTGACGATGCCGTCTTTCACGTAAATATTCCAACTACATGAACCCGTACAGTTGACACCATGTGTTGAACGGACAACTTTGTCATGTTGCCATCTTCTGCGATATATTTGTTCCCAATCGCGATCTTGATATGTGACTTCACTATGCCCATCCGCTTGCCGTTCAATCGGCTTCACGTAGTTCAACCGCTTGAACAGCGGTGATTTTTTTTTCATATCGCTCACTCCTCTTTGTATGAAATCCTTCTATCTTCACTATAAAACGGGACGTGATAAATAAATGTGAGGTACCTCACATGTTTTTTAATTGTCACAAATATGTCGAAATATTATATAAAAAAAGACTAACCCTTAACGGATTAGCCTTTAATCTCATCTATTCTTTTTGCTAATTGTTCTTTTTCTTCGGCTGATAGTAACTTTTCAGCCATCGGGAAAAGCACTTGCTCTTCTTTCGCAAAGTGATCAGTTAAAATCATATACGCGTTCATTACATATGAAGCTAATTGTTTCGCTTCTTCTGAACGAATCGTTTCTGTCTTTTGTAAAAATGTTGCAATATTTTGTTTCGCTTCTTGATGTTCGTATTCCATAACTGCAATGGGACCGAACTGTTTGCCGATATAGCGTTCCATCATCGGAAATAATACATCTTCTTCGCGACGAGAGTGAGGATCTAAATGTTGCAAAAATTGCTGTACTTTTTCACGTAAACGAATAAGTGCTTGAACAACATCTTCCTCTTTACCATCGTAAATGCCTTTCGCTGCAACAAAAAGAGCATATTTTTCTTCATTTAATGGACCGTGTTCGTCTTTTAATCGTTGCAATGGCGGACATAATGAAACGGGTTCATGCCCAATGAGACTGCAAGGTGAAAAATCCATCGTCATCCCTCTTTTCTTCATGTGCTTACACATTTATTGTATAGAAGGAAAACGATTTTTCGTGTGATGCACGTCACACCTTTTGTCTAAAAAATGAACGTTTATTGACTATTCAATGTTGCAATATGACGATGGACAACCTTCACAATTAATTTGCTTTTTTAAATAGTCTAAGCTATGAATGATAATTTTTCTTCCCTTGAAAGAAATGATACCTTTACTTTTTAATGTATTTAATTCACGATTTACACTTTCACGCGATGTAGAACTAAAATTCGCTAAATCTTGATGTGTAACAGGAACATCTAATAAAATGCCATCTTTCGTCTGAATACCATAACTATTAGCCATACGAATGAGTGTAGAATATAAAGCTCCCTTTTTGCCGTATAAGACGAGATCACGAAATTTCGTATGTTGTTTGCGGAAATGATCGGTCATCATTTTCAAAAACTCAACAGCAAACTCTGAGTTGGCAAGCAACTCTTTTTCAATATCTTCATTTTTAATTACAAGTACTTCACTATCCTCGAGCGCACGACCGTTAAATAAATATCTCCCATTATCTGAAAAAATCATCAACTCACCGATGACAGCACTCGGCCCACATAACCGCAAACATAACTCTTTTCCATCACCAGAAAATTTACTAATTTGAAATTTGCCAGATAAGACGACAAAAAAGTTTTGGCCCATTTGCCCTTCCTGAAATAAAAACATTCCTTTTTTCACTTTCAGCGTTTTATACGCTAACTTTTTTAATTGTTCAAAATTTTTTTTGCTAATAAACTGAGACATACGTATGCCTCCTTTTCATGAAAAATATTTCTGATATAACGAACGAGCAAATGTAACATCTTTTGTACCGTGCACAAGCATGCGACCGTCAGCAAATAAAACGACACGATGTCCTTCGAGTTGGGTCATCAACAAATATTCGTTCCCGTGTACTTGTTGACCGCTTGTTTTCATGTGTTCCATCATTTCAGTTATACGAAATGGATGACCATGACGAATTTGTACTGTATCTCGTCCACATAAGACGGACATCTTCGCTTTTTCCCTGTGCAAAGCTGGATATGTGCGATCTCTCCCGCAAGACGGACAATGTTCGTTTTTTAGTTTATCAACTCGTAAAAACCGATGTTCGTTTTGCCAAACATCAAACATAACGAGCGAACGTCGGATCTTTGCAACATCTCCCACTAATATTTTTAACGCTTCCGTTGTTTGATACGCAGCAACCATTTGTACAACAGAAGAAATAATACCAACGTTATCGCAAGTCAAATGATAAGAAGGCAAATGATTGACGAAACAGCGAAAACATGGCGTTTCTTCGGGAATGATCGTAAAAGAAAGACCATAACTTCCTACACAAGCACCGTATATCCATGGAATTCGATATTTTTGTGATAAATCATTTAGTAGAAAACGCGTTTCGAAATTATCTGTTCCATCAATCATGATGTCAATTTGTTGCTCAAAAAGCGAAGTGAACGATTCATCTTGCACATCCATGACAAGCGCTTCAACATGAACGTCACGATTCACAGCAGTAAGACGGCGTTTGGCAGCAACAGCTTTTGGCCACCCTTTTTCAGCATCCTCTTCACTATATAACGTTTGACGCTGTAAATTCGTCCAATCAACATAATCGCGATCCACGATTGTCAGTCGACCGACGCCTGCTCGCGTCAACATATCTGCATTCGCTGAACCGAGCGCTCCTGCACCTACGATGAGAGCATGTTTATATTGAAGAGTTCGTTGTCCTTTTTCGCCAATCGGTGAAAATAATATTTGCCGTGAATATCGCTCCATGATTATCCCTCTTGTCTTTTGAAATTTCCACTTTTTCCACCCGTTTTCTCTACTAAATACGTTGGACCAATGACAATCCCTTTATCCATTGCTTTACACATATCATAAACGGTTAAAGCACAAACTGAAGCAGCTGTTAGCGCCTCCATTTCTACTCCTGTACTTCCTTTTGTTTTGACAAACGCTTCAATTTTCAACTCATAATTTGTTTCTTTCGTTTGCCACGTAAACGAAATGTCTACTCCCGTTAACGAAAGAGGATGACACATCGGAATCAAATCGGCTGTGCGTTTCGCTGCCATAATGCCAGCCACTTGAGCGACGGCTAATACGTCTCCTTTTTTCACTTCCGAGCGCACAATTTTTTCGTACACCTCTTTTGATACGATCACGTGAGACAGAGCACAGGCGGTTCGAACCGTTTCTCCTTTTTCAGAAATATCAACCATTTTCGCACGACCTTGTTCATTGAAATGTGTAAACGTTCCCATGTGATCACCCTCCACTTACCGGTGGAATGAGCGCAACAACGTCACCGGCATGTATGATATCATCATTTGTTGCGAATTCTTCGTTAATCGCAATCATGAGCGACGAAGCTGTTTGTAAATCATATTCATGTTGTAGCCGTTCGCGAAGCTGTCGAACAGTCATTTGTTGCTCATGAAGCACCACTTCCTCTGTACCGAGCCGCTCCTTTATATATGCAAACAATAATACACGAATCATACCTCTTCCTCCCTCGGCGCGCCCCCATCGTAGCGAACGGTTTCTTTCTGATCACCAACCCACATTTCTCCATCTTCCCAATATTCTTTTTTCCAAATTGGAACGATCTCTTTTATTCGTTCAATGGCATAGCGATTCGCTTCATATGCATCTGCGCGATGAGGGGTTGAAACAGCAATGGCGACTGCAATATCAGTAATGTCGAGCCGTCCAACGCGATGTACAATCGCTACTTTTGCGTGTGGAAAGCGCGCAACAATTTCGCGACCAATTTGTTGTAACTTTTTTTGCGCCATCGACTCATACGCTTCATATTGCAAATATACAGTCTTTTTTCCGTTCGTCAATTCTCTCACTGTCCCCAAAAACGTCACAATTGCACCAGCGTTACGATCAACGACCGCCTCAATAACACTTCCTACATGAATGGGCTCACGAACGATCGCAAACATGTTGTTCCCCCTTTACATAAGCAATAATGCGCTCCATATACGCTTGTTCATCTTCAATAAAAAAAGATCCGTCCGTACGTTGCCAACTGATTGAAATAAGCACATTTTTTAAGTGTAATAAATGCTCATCTTCTCGACTGCGCAAACAAACAATTTTCGGATAAGGTGCGTGTTTAAAGCCTTCAATAAGCAGCACATCAAGCGGAAATCGTTCATATACGGATAGTAGCTCATCAAGTTCCCAATGTCCTTTCGCATGAAGAAGAAACGTGCCATCCCCCTCAACTGCACATACAACAGCACCAGCTTCCGCATGACGTGTCGTATCTTTTTCTTCCGGTAACGCCACTTTTCCGCCATGTCCATGGTGCTTTAACGTTCCGACACGATACCCATTTATACATAACCGTTTAATTATTTTTTCAATAAGCGTTGTTTTTCCGCTATTTTGATAACCCACGACTTGCAAAATGATCATGACCAAACACAATCTCCCTCATCATGAAGTAAAAGAACATCGACGCGACTACCTGCTTGAAATCCACGCGTTCCTCCCGGTAAAACGAGAAGAGCGTTCGCCTGCGCAAGAGATGAAACAATATTTGATTTATCTTTTCCAACAGGTTCCACGTGTAACATCCCATCTTGATGAGATACGCTTGCACGAACAAAACGGGTAAACGGATTTGGTTTCAAAAAGTCTTTTTGTAAAACCGCTTGCGCTCTTGTTAAATAGCGTTTCGACTGCCCTAACATCGCCTTTATAAACGGGCGTGCAAATAGCTCAAAACCAACATAGCAAGCCGATGGATTTCCCGATAACCCAAACAACATTTTCTTTTCAAATACTGCCGCGGACGTTACACTTCCTGGTCGCATCGCTACTTTATTGAATAACAATTGAGCACCAAGGTGTTCATATACGTGAGGCATATAATCGAAATCCCCAACAGATACCCCACCTGTTGTGATGACAACATCCGCTTCTCGCAATGCCTTTTGTATGACTTGTAACGTATGTTCAAATGTATCTGCTACTTTTCCGAACAAAATCGGCTCCCCACCGGCGCGTCGAATTTGTGCTTGAAGCATGTAAGCGTTGCTGTTTCGGATTTTCCCTTTTTCAAGCGGCTCATAAACATGAAGAAGTTCACTTCCAGTTGAAATAATGGCGACTTTCGGTTTTTTCATCACAGGTACGCGATCATATCCAAATGTCGCTAAAACAGCGACGATACCCGGATGAATCATCGTTCCTTTTTCAACAACAATTTCACCTTGTTTCATATCCTCGCCAACACGCGAAATATTTTCACCTTCATCCACTTTTCTTCTTATTTGTACAAAACGTTTCCCTTCTTTTTCAATTTCCTTCGTCAATTCAACCATGATGACAGCATTTGCACCATCTGGAATGGCTGCACCGGTCATAATTTTTACCGCTTGCTTTGGCGTCAATAAACCATCCCAAACAGTTCCAGCGCCAACTGTGGCAACGACTTCTAATAATATAGGGTGATCGGATGATGCTTCTGTTGTCGCTTCAGCTGAGAGAGCATAACCGTCATATGGTGAACGGTCGAACCAAGGAATTGGCATCGTTGCCTCGATATGTTCCGCTAAAATGCGCCCATCACATTGTTCTAACGAAATATATTCTTTTTCCCCCTCACGACACCAAGCCATGACTCGTTCGATTGCTTCATCAACAGGAATGGGCTTGCGCATATATGTTCATCCTTTCTTAAACAATCTATCCCTACTTTTACTATATCGCTTTTTAATTATAAAATCGTGTGATGTATGTCACAAAAATGCGATATGTTGTGACGAGGTTCACATTTTTTTCATAAATATTGATAAAAAAAGAGGCGTATTGCCTCTAGCCAATCCACTTATGGAATTGTTCTTTTGTATTAATATTCATAAACGGTAGCTCTTCTGTCATTTCTATATGCTTTGCTCGACAAGCAGAAAGAAGTGTATGCATGCGATACTCTTCTCGTTGAAGGCAATTGTATATAAGTGATTTTACTCGATAGTGATACATGGCAATGAGCGGTTGCAACCTTCCGTTCACACGTGGCACAATGACGTCAAATGAGTCATCTGCTTGCTCCTTAAGCTTGTTTATGATCTTCTTATGAATAAATGGGGTATCACACGGCAATACAATATACCATGTCGCTTCATGATGTACGATAGCGGAATAAATTCCCGCTAATGGTCCTTTTCCTTTGTACTGTGGCTCATCCTCTATCCATAATACATCTTGAAGCGGTAATTTTTTTTGAATGCATCGCTGTGCAACAATAACGATCTCATCAACAATCGGATGCAACGCTTCTACACTATACAAAAGAAAAGGTTTTCCACGTCGCAATGCAAGCGCTTTTGGTTCTCCAAAACGTTTCGACTGCCCTCCTGCTAAAACGATACCAATCGTTTTCATTGGCGACGAAGCTCCCAGACGAGATGACGAATTTCCGGCAAAATTAACTTTTCCATTGCTAAGCGAACAGCGTTTGTCGATCCGGGCATACAAAAAATGATTGTACCGTTCATCGAACCAGCAAGCGCACGACTTAACATGGCTGCACTCCCAATTTGCTCATAACTCAAAAAGCGGAACAGCTCACCAAAGCCAACCATTTCTTTTTCAAGTAACGGCTGAATGGCTTCAATCGTCACATCACGTTTTGTAAATCCCGTTCCCCCATTGATTAAAATAACGTCTATTTGTTCAGCTGTTTGAACGGCTTGTCGAATGGCAAATACATCATCTTTCACAATTTCATATGCAACAACAACTATGTTTGATTGCTCTAATTGATCACGTATCCATTGTCCACTCGTATCTGTTTCATATGTGCGCGTATCAGAAACGGTCACAATTTTACATCGGACAGGGAGTGTCGCTTGCTTTTTATGATCATGAACGCCCATATCGTCACCCTCCAATATATGACATTTCAATTCGTTTCCCATTCCACGTTGTTTGTTTTCCGCGCTCTTCTGAATAACGATCGACTCGCTTTCGCCAAACACATTCAATGCATGAAATGAGCTGTTCATCGCTCGCTCCTGCTCGCATCATACTTAATAAATCTGTTCCGTTTGTCGCGAATAAACATGTATATAACTTTCCATCAGCAGATAATCGGCTACGTGTACAGTCTGAGCAAAAGGCGGCTGATACAGAAGAAATAAAGCCAACTTCCACATTCGTTCCTACGTAACGATAACGTTTGGCTACCTCACCAACATGGCTAGGAGCAATCGGCTCAAGCGGCATATGTTCAGAAATGATGTTATAAATTTGTTTACTCGTCACAACGTCGTCTAATTTCCATCCATTTAAAGAACCGACATCCATAAATTCAATAAAACGAAGCGTTACACCTTTCTTTTTGAAAAAGTAAGCCATCGGTAAAATTTCATGATCGTTTAGCCCTTTTTTGACAACCATATTTACTTTCACATGGAGCCCTTCTGCAAGCGCTGCATCAATTCCTTCTAAAATGTGCTCAGAACGTACGCCAACTCCATTCATTTTTGTAAAAATGGTATTATCGAGTGCATCTAAACTCACATTCACTCGCTTCATCCCTGCATCTTTCAATTTTTGCGCATACTTTTTTAAAAAAAATCCATTTGTCGTTAACGATACGTCGTGAACACCGTCAATGTTCGTCAACATCGCCACAAGCACATCGATATTTTTTCTTAGTAACGGCTCTCCGCCCGTTAAACGGATTTTTCTTACGCCAAGTTTTACAAATAATCGAGCAAAACGTTCCATTTCTTCAAATGTCATCAGTTGTTCCCGATTCATGAAACAATAAGTTTGTCCCTCTATATTAGGCATACAATACGTACAGCGAAAATTACATCGATCCGTTACCGACATACGTAAGTCTAATAATGGACGTTCATATACGTCATACACCATCTTCAATCCCTCATTTCATTTACCGAGGTTCTATGTCCATGTTACTAAATTTACTAGTAAACAAATGTGACGTACGTCACACAAACATATATGTTCATATAAAATTCGTAAATTTTTATATGCTTCCATAGGACCTTAATCCTCTTAAAGACACTTCAGTTGCAATCCATAAAGTCCGACTTCTACGTTACTCTACTTCTTCACTGTAGGTTTGCACTTAATTTTCTGTGAAAATAACGTATCCATGAGCGGTTATTTTCATGCGTGGATGGTGAGCAAAACTCGCTCATGGATGTTTTTTGTAACAAACTCTATTTGATCTTCTCACATTCTTGTATAGAAAAAGGTACGTTGTACGTATGAACTTTCACTCTACAAATCGTCTAGTTTTAGACATATGATTTGGATTATATAATGTTTGTTCCCTTCTTTCACTAATCATCCACGATTTTTTCCACTGTTTTTGCGCAACGACTAATAACAACATACATAGAAATGAAACTGTACTTAATGCAAGAAATCCTGATGAGAAAGAACCAGTTACTAACTTTAAGTTCCCCAACACCTTAGGAAGAAAATACCCACCAATTCCTCCTGCCGCTCCAACAATTCCTGTAATCATTCCTATTTCTTCTTTAAACCTTTGTGGAACTAATTGAAATACAGAACCGTTTCCCATTCCAAGACTCATCATTACAATGAATAATAATATAATCACTTTATCTAAACTCGGGAGGAAGGAAATCGCAGCAAACATGAACCCTATGATCGTATATAAACAGAGTAGCATACGCACACCACCGAATCGATCCGCTAACCATCCACCAATGGGTCTAAAAAAACTCCCAGCAATGACACAAATAGTTGTAAAATCTGCGGCCCTTACCGGATCAAGTCCGTATTGAGTAAAGAAAAAAATAGTCAGATAACTTGACATACCTACAAATCCTCCGAAAGTTACACTATAGAAAACACAAAACAACCATGTATCTCTCTGTTTAAGTACATTTTTGTAATCAATAAATGTTTTTGGATCTGGTTGATTCGGACTATCTTTTGCAAACAATGTAAACACAATGAATGTAATTACAAGCGGAATAAGGGCAAATCCAAAAACAATACTCCAATCACCATAGTACTGGGCAATACGATTAGCAAATAAAGTAGTAAAGACTGTTCCACTATTTCCAGCGCCAGCAATCCCCATAGCTAATCCTTGATATTGTGGTGGATACCAACGGCTTGCGAGAGGGAGTGCTGCGGCAAAACTAGCTCCAGATACTCCAAGCAATAGTGCCACAATATAAAGCTCTGACAAATGATTAGCAAATAACCATCCCCAGACGAGTGGGATTACGGTAACGAGCATACCTAATTGAGCGGTTTTTTTTGGTCCAATATAATCGGCCAACCAACCGAGAATAAGACGTAAAATAGCTCCACCTAAAATAGGTAGTGAAACCAAACTAGCTTTTTGTGCCTCATTCATTTGAAAATCATTCATAATCACGACCGATAGTGGTCCAAGTAACACCCATATCATAAAACTAACATCAAAATACAAAAATGCACTAAACAGAGTCGGAGTATGACCACTCTTTAAAAATCCTTTTATTCCCATCAACATCTCTCTCCTTTTATCATAGAATGTTTTAGTTTCTTTCTAGATCAACAACAGGAATAATTCTTGCAGCACATCGCTTAAATCCAGGCATCTTGCAGTATGGATCCAATTCATCATCTGTAATCTGATTAATATTTTGAAACCCACTCCAATGAAATGGAACAAATACAGTATCTTCCCGAATTTTATAGGAGTACTTGCTTCTTACAATGGCATATCCTCGTTTTGTTTCAAGTTTTACTAATGCGTTGTTTTCGATTTTATATTTTTTTGCTGTATTTGGGTGAATTTCCATAAATGCTTCAATTTGTCGAGACGCAAGCGCTGGGCTTCTTCTCGTCTGCGTTCCGCTTAAATAGTGAGACAACACTCGTCCTGTCGTCACATAAATCGGATATTGTTCCGTCGTTTGTTTTTTTTGATATTCATTGTCTACAACCGCTAAACGTGCTTTGCCGTCTGGGTGAGCAAACGATTGTTCAAACAGTCTTGCGGTGCCGGGATGGTCGGGCGAAGGACAAGGCCAATACACACGCTCGTTTCGCAAACGTTCGTACGTAATGCCATAATAATCTGCCAAACCGCCGCGGCTGGCAACTCGCAGTTCATGAAAAATCTCTTCCGCTGACGAAAAACGGAAATAGTCGCCTTTTCCTAGCACTCGGGCAATCTCACAAAGAATCTCCCAGTCATGCTTCACCTCCCCCGGACGTTTCCGCGAAGCCGGACGCCACGTCACGCGGCCCTCTAGGTTCGTCATCGTTCCTTCATCTTCTAAATAAGACGAGGTTGGCAATACTAAATCAGCGAGTTCCGCTGTTTCCGATAAAAATAGATCGACGACGACTAAACATTGCAATTTTTTTAACGCTCTTTTTACAAAGCGAGCGTTCGGACTGGATACAACGGGGTTGGAACCCATCACAAACAAGCCCTTAATTTCCCCTTCATCTATTTTTTGTATCATTTCATAGGCGGAAACCCCCTTTCTCGGCAGTTCTTCTTCAGGAACTCCCCAAACGCTTGCAATATATTTCCTGTGCTCCGGATTTTCGATCGAACGGTAGCCAGGAAGCTGGTCAGCCTTTTGCCCGTGTTCCCGTCCCCCCTGTCCGTTGCCTTGCCCAGTAATCGCCCCATAGCCGCAGCCAATTTTCCCAATTTTTCCTGTTACAAGCGCCAAATTTAGAAAATTACGGACAGTCATATATCCGTTTGTTTGCTGCTCAACGCCTCTTGCGGTAAAGATCATACCGGTTGGTGCCGTGGCATACTGCCTTGCCGCAAACTGAATCACTTCCGGAGCAATTCCTGTCATCTCCGCCATTTCATCTAGCTGAATTTGCTCAATATGTTTCTTTAACTCGTCGTATCCTTCTGTTCTTTCTTTAACAAATTGTTCATCAACATACCCTTCAGCAAAAATGACTTTCAGCATGCCGTTCACAAATGCCACATCTGTCCCCGGTTTGATTTTAATATGCAAATCAGCTAGCCCGCATGTAGCCGTTTCCCGCGGATCAATGACAATGAAAAACGTCCCATTTTTCTTTGCTTGATGAAAATATGGCATAATCGTCGGCTGACATTCCGCAACATTCGTACCTGCTAATATGATGCAGCGAGCATGAGGGATTTCTGAAAGTTTATTCGTCAACCCGCGATCAAGGCCAAATGTAGCATTCATCGCCGCCGCTGCAGCGGACATGCAGTAGCGACCGTTATAATCGATATATTTCGTTTTCAAAGCAACGCGAGCAAATTTTCCTAATAAATACGCCTCTTCGTTCGTTAGCGAGCCGCCTCCATATACTCCAATAGCATCATTTCCGAATTCTTTTTGAATATTCTTGAAATTTATTTGTATAAAAGAGAGCGCCTCCTCCCAGCTCACTCGGACAAACCGACCATTTCTTTTCAGCAGCGGAAATTGCAATCGCTCGGTATGCAATGCGTGCTGATGCGCATGAAGCCCTTTGATGCAAAGCCGTCCGTTTGAAGTAGAATTGTCTTTCGGAATCACTTTATAACAATTTCTTCCAACCACGCGTTCTTCAACGAACTGCATCGCACATTGAACGCTACAAAACGGGCATTGTGTATCAAATAACGTTTCCGACGCATGATCTTTTTGCTTGTGCCGAAAATAACGCAACAATTCTTTTGTCATATTCATTCACCTTATTTACAGTTGTATATATATTTTTCCATTTTCAATTTCTACCTTATATGTTTTCACACAACCGTGATCAGGTGCTTGCACTTTCCCATCTTTTATGGAAATTTTCCAATCATGAAGAGGACAAAACACAAACTCCCCGCTGACAATTCCTTGAGACAAATCTCCTCCTTTGTGCGGACAGCGGTTTTCAAGCGCATAAATACGGCCGTCTGACAACCGAAATAACGCCAGCTCCATTTGTCCCACTTTTACGCATTTTCCTAATCTTTCAGAAAGGCGTTGTACTGTTCCGATCTCCATTCGTGTCATCTAACTCTCCTCCTACCTATTCACTGGCACTTTGACTTGTAGACTTGTGAACAACTTTTCTTGCATCTCTTTATTTTCAACTATCTCTTTCCATGGATCTTTCGTGGCTGCTAGCGCTTCCTCCAAACGATCCAGCAATTGCCGGCGAGTTTCCTGATCAAAAATCACTTCGCGAATATGCTCAAGCCCGACTCTCTCGACCCATTTGGATGTGCGTTCTAAATAGTTAGCAGACTCACGGTAATATTGGAGAAACGCCCCTGTCATTTCAATCACTTCTTCTTCTGTCCTTACAGTGCATAGCAAATCTCCCGCGCGCAAATGCGTACCACCATTTCCGCCGACGTAAATTTCCCAGCCGCCATCGACACCGACGATGCCGACGTCTTTAATTCCTGATTCTGCACAGTTGCGCGGACAAGCAGAAACAGCCATTTTTACTTTATGCGGCGTATTCAACCGTTCAAATTTCTTTTCCATATCAATCCCCAGTTTTGTAGAGTCTTGTGTACCGAAACGGCAAAATTGCTTACCAACACACGTTTTGACTGTGCGCAGCGCTTTTGCGTATGCATATCCAGATGGCATGTCTAATTCGGCCCAAATGCGTGGCAAATCTTCTTTTTTCACTCCTAATAAATCAATGCGTTGTCCACCTGTTAACTTAATCATTGGCACGTTGTACTTTTCAGCGACATCAGCAATTTTCCGCAATTGCTCTGCCGTTGTGATCCCTCCATACATTCTCGGAACAACCGAATACGTTCCATCTGCTTGAATATTCGCGTGAAGCCGTTCATTCACGAAACGCGACTCCGCTTCATCGACGTATTCACTTGGATACAACATGCTTAAATAATAGTTCAACGCCGGGCGGCATTTCGAACAACCTTCTTCATTTTTCCAACCAAGGACGTTCATCACTTCTTTCACATACTTCAAATTTTTCGCTTTAATTTCATCAATCACTTCTTCACGACTTAATGTTGTACATCCACAAATCGTTTCTTTCATCGCATATTTATCAAATTCCCCACCAAGTGTATACTCTAATAACTCCGCTACTAACCCTTTGCATCCTCCGCAGGAACGTGAAGCGTTCGTACAATCACGCACTTCTTCAACAGTTTTTAACCCATGCTCCGCAATTGCCTTACAAATCGTTCCTTTCGTTACCCCATTACAACCACAAACGACATCCGTATCTCCCATTGCAGCCACCATGCTTTTATTGGATGAATTCGCAGTTGATTGGAAAAACGATAATTGGAACGAGTTAGAAATATTTTCATTTTTATTAATCATATCCAGTAGTTTCCGTCCTTCGCTTGTGTCGCCAAACAAAACCGCACCAACGACTTTTCCGTCGAGAATGACAACTTTTTTATAAATTCCACGGAATTCGTCATATACTTTAATCGATGCCGTTCCTTCCCCATCCATAAATTCTCCGGCAGAAAACAAATCGACGCCAGAAACTTTTAATTGCGTAGAAACAACCGATCCTTCGTATGGACGCCCCTTGATGCCGCAAACCGCTTCGGCTAATACTTTTCCTTGTTCGTAAAGCGGCGCTACAAGACCATACACAATTCCCCGATGTTCCGCACATTCACCGACCGCATAAATATGAGGAACGCTCGTTTCTAAGTAATCATTCACGACAATCCCTCTGTTTACCGCGATTCCGCTTTCCCGCGCTAAATCAACATTCGGACGAATCCCTACAGCCATGACGACTAAATCTGCTGCAATTTCTGTTCCGTCTTTAAAGCGAACGCCTTCGACTCGGCCATCTCCAAAAATCTCTGCTGTTTCCTTTTTAAGCAGGAAATTCATTCCTTGTTTTTCTAATTCACACTGCAACAGTTTCGACGCAATTGGGTCTAATTGGCGTTCCATTAAATAGTCAAAAATATGAATGACATCAACTTCCATCCCTAAATTTAAAAGACCCCTCGCAGCCTCTAAACCTAACAATCCACCGCCAATCACTGCGGCTTTTTTATACGTTTTTGCATATTCCATCATCATTTCGCAGTCTTTAATATCGCGAAACGCGGTGACCCCTTTTTTATTCGCTCCTGGTATCGGAAGAATGAAAGGCTTAGAGCCTGTGGCGATGATTAATTTGTCATATTGAACAGTTCGCCCTTTGTCTGTCCGTACAAACCGCTTCTCTGTGTCGATGTTTATAACCGTTTCACCAACGAAAAGTCGGATGTTATTTTTTCGATACCATTCCCAATCGTTCATCGTAATGCTATCGATTGACATGTCTCCTTGCAACACAGTTGATAATAAAATACGATTGTAGTTTGGATAAGGCTCACTTCCAAAGATCGTAATATCAAATGCATCACCATCAATCTTTAAAATTTCCTCAACACAACGCACTCCAGCCATCCCGTTGCCGATCAATACAAGCTTTCTTTTTCTCATTTATCTTCAACCTCCATTCAGTATAAGTTTTGAATTCATATTTTGTTTATCAATGAAGTACAAATAAGTTTTTACCTAAACCAAAATTTACATATTAAAACAATCAATGTTAATGTTCCGATTTTTCTGTTTTTTTTATTCATTCTATCCTTCTCCTTTTTTATTTAACATTATACTAGTTGGTTATATAATGTCACATGTTTTGTAATAAAAAATAACATATTTTTTACATAAACCAGGAAATGATAGATCTCATACGAACGACTTCTCCGATGACGATCAACCCTGGACTTTTAACACGATGTTTTTCAATAATTAGAGATAAATCTTTCAATTCCCCTGTAAGCACTCGTTGTCGACTCGTTGTCCCTTCTTGTATAATGCAAATTGGTGTATTTGGCGAGCGACCATTTGATATCATTTGTTGTTCAATATACACAGCCTGATTAATACCCATATAAATAACAACCGTCTCTATACTAGCAATATTGTCCCACCTTATCTTTTTCTCATCGCAATAATGTCCTGTTACAAAAACTACTGTAGAACTAATATAACGATGCGTTAAAGGAATGCCAGCGTAAGCACAAGCCCCCACCCCTGACGTAACACCAGGAACAATCTCGAATGCTATATGGTTCTTGGCTAACACTTCTGCTTCCTCACCTCCTCTTCCATAGACAAACGGATCCCCACCTTTCAATCTCGTAACAATTTTTCCTTCACGGGCATATCGAGTAAGCAAACTGTTTATCTCATTCTGATTCATGAAATGACAATCGGGACCTTTTCCGCAATAGATAATCTCAGCCTCTCTTTTTGCTTCCACCAAAAGTTGTGGACTGACGAGCCGATCATACAAAATCACATCTGCTTCACGAATACAACGAATCCCTTTTAACGTAATTAACCCCGGATCACCCGGTCCAGCACCAACCAGATATACTTTCCCCATACACCTTCCCCTTTCCATATATCATCACATCACATTTTATTACATAAATAAAAAATAAACATCGATAATGTAATAAAACATGACATAAAATTCGCCTAAAAAACTGTCTCAGGACGTTAATGTGTTTTGTAACAGTCCCGTTTTTTATAAAATATGTTCATCAAAAAAGATGTACTTGTATCTGGTCATCAAGGTATGTTAGCTGTTTTTAGCCGAAGCCACAATGCAAAACGTTGGATATTTCCGTATCCCTAACACTTCATCAAAATGAGAAAAATTTCCCATGTAGTTTGTTCTGTAAGGAAGCTTGAGATTCAAGCTACTGACTGAATGGATGTTCCGATGCAATATTGCACGATCCATTGTTGAAAATCATCCGTTGCCACACTTCGAGGGGATATTGCTGGATAAGTGCCATGTCGTGTGATGTCTGCGCTCCGAGGGTCAATTTGATTGTGCAACAGGTATTATTCGAGCAGAGAAATTTCAAAAATCAAACATTCTTCTTTTTGTACTTTTTAGATCAAAATATCTGCATACCAATGAGTTCTTCGATAAACTAAGCATACATGGGAATTTTCCTCCGATGGTTTAGCACCCTCAACATACAAGAACATTCCTATTTTCGTACCATCTATTTTCCCTATGCATACCTATAGCTTCAACTTGTTGAGAAGAGCCGAGGGAAAGAAAAGAGGCTAACTCCAAAAGTACGCTAAAAAACGGACTTTTGGAGTCAACCTCCTTCTCTCAAAAAAAACAAATGCTCAGGCGGTAAATATACTTTTTTATTATGCATATGTCGCCACTCTTCTTCACTCACACTAGCTTGCAATATAAAATGATCTGTTTGTATCGTCACATCATACGTATATACATGTGAAGCAACACGAATGATACGAAAAGGAAATGCGTTGCATATCGCATCATCAACAAAGCGAATATGGTGCGAATGAACACCAACATATGTCGCCCCGCTCTTTTTTTTATGTGCAGGGACGATTAATTGTGCACCGTTGACATAACCAATCACCTCGTCTCCCTTTTCAACAAACGTACAAGGAAATATATTTTTACATCCAACAATTTTTGCTGCTTGTACATTTTCTGGTTCATGAAATACACGTTCTTTTTTTCCTTGTTGTATGATGCGACCACGATCATACAACATAAGCTCGTCGCATAACCGATAGGCTTCTTCTAAATGGTGTGTCACAAAAAGAACGATTCCTGAAAAATGTTGTTGTAAATAAGAAAAAAATTGTTGTTCCATCGCTCGTTTTGTATGGTGATCTAACGCTGAGAACGGCTCATCAAGCAATAATATACTCGGTTTTGTAACAAGCGTTCGTGCAAGTGCCACTCGTTGTTGCTGTCCTCCGGATAATTGGTGGGGGTAATGATTCTCATACCCTTTTAATCCGATATTTTCAATCATGTTCATAACCGTATGTTGCACTTGCTTTCTTGGCCATTTTTTTAAGCCAAACGCAATATTCTCGTAAACGGTCAAATGGGGAAAAAGGGCATAATGTTGAAACATATACCCGACATTTCGATGACGGGTGGGGACGTGAATTCGGTTGTCCGAATGAAAAAACAAATGATTATTCAATTGAATAACGCCTTCATCTGGCCGTTGCAGCCCCGCAATACTTTGTAACGTTAAACTTTTTCCACATCCTGATGGTCCTAAAATACCAATGACCCCTTTGTGTATTGTAAAATTTACATCTAACTGAAAATGCGAAAATGTTTTTTTAATGGCGACGTAAAGCATCGTTTTCCCCTCGCATCATTCGCTTCTCTAATCGTTTCATCGTATACAATAAAACAACAGATACACTCGTCATGATGATGACAAGTATATTTGCCATTTTTTTATTTCCTGCAAGCAATGCATCGTAAATAGCGATCGACATCGTCATCGTTTCATTCGGAATGCTTCCTGCAACCATAAGCGTCGTACCAAAATCCCCAAGCGCACGCGCAAAAACAAGCGTAGTCGCTGATGCGATATTTCGCCAAGAAAGCGGAATGACGACAGTAAAAAAAATATCCCACTCCGATCGTCCAAGTACGCGCGCCGCATTCAACAATTGCTCGTCAATACTTGCAAATGCTGCCCGTGCCGTTTTTACAAAAAACGGCAAAGCGACAACAAAAGCGGCAACAACCGCTCCTGTCGGTGTAAATACAATCAAAATCCCAAATGCTTCTTCCAACCAACGACCAATTGGACTTGAGCGACCAAGTAGTACAAGTAAATAGTAACCGAGAACGGTTGGGGGCAATACGATTGGCAACGTAAATAAAGAATCAAGTATATCACTTATTTTATCGTTAGAACGACTTAAATAGTAAGAAATGGGCAATCCGACAACAAGCGCACAAACCGTTGCTATTGTTGCTACTTTTAATGACAGAAAGAGCGGAAAAAGATTGACCGCCTCCACAATTATTCCTCCTCAGGAATGATAAAACCATACTTTTTCATGATGCTTGTACCGATTGGTCCTTTTAAAAATGTGAGAAATTCGCGCGCTTCTTTTTCATGTTTCGTCGTTTTTACGACGACGACAGCTTGGCGAATCGGTTCGTGCATATGTTCATCAATAAGGTAGAATGGAAGATGATGATCCTTCATTAGTGCAAGTGCCACGATCGCCACTTCAACGTTGCCCGATTCCACATAAGCAAGTGTATCAGCAATATTTTTGCCATAAACAAGCTTCGGTTTTACTTGCTCCCAAATATCAGATTTTATTAACGCTTGTTTTGCTGCTAATCCATATGGTGCATGATCTGGATTAGCGATTGCCACTTTTTTTACCTCTTGTTTCAGTAAATCTTGTAATGACGTTACAGCTACTCCTTCTTTTACGGCAAGCCCAATGCGCCCAAAGGCGTATATGTTTTTTGTTTGTTCAAGAGCAACACGGTCACGAATAAGTTCATCGACATACGCTACATTCGCTGAAGCAAACATGTCAAATGGAGCCCCTTGCTTAATTTGTTCTGCTAGCTGACCACTCGAACCGAAAATAAATGTAACGTCTATTCCCGTTTCTTTTTTAAACTGCTCCCCAACTTCTTTAAATGCATGGGTTAAATCTGCAGCTGCCGCAACTTTAATGGATGGTGTCGCATTTGGTTGAGCGGCGTGAGGATTACATGCCACTAATAACAAAATCATAATAAAAAAACACATTTTTCTCACTTTAGTCCCTCCATATATCAAAAGGGAATATCTATTACAGATATCCCCTTTTATTCTTCTAACATTTCACTTCCGCATTTTTTCTAGCATAATAATACCAGTTTAATGCAATTGATACAACATAAAATGCGATAAAGAAGTAAAATGCTGTAATTGGTGTGCCAGTATTTTGAGCTGCCCAACCGAATAATTTCGGAATAAAGAATGAACCATACGCTGCAAATGCGGCTGTAAAACCGAGAACAGGTGCCGCTTCTTTTGGCGGGAAGATGATTGGAATCATTTGGAATGTCGATCCAGATCCCATCCCTGCAGCAATAAATAAGATCAAGAAAGATACGATAAATCCGATAAAGTGTTTTTCCGTTGTAAAATACATGACTGCTGCAGCACCAAGACCCATGATAATTAAGACATAGTTTGTTACACGTGCTCCACCCAATTTATCAGATAACCATCCCCCAACCGGACGGAATGCCGCCGCTAAAAATGCTCCTAAAAAGGCAAGTGATACGTGTTCTGGGAATTGTGATTTTAATAAAAGTGGAAAGGCCGCTGCATACCCGATAAACGAACCGAATGTCGCTGTATATAGCCATGTCATTACCCACGTATGTTTTCGTTTGACGATGACAAACTGCTCCGATACAGATTGCTTTGCGTTTGGTAAGTTATCCATACCGAAATATGCTAAAATCGTAAAAAACACAATCGGAATGACCCAAATAAATGCAGCGTTTTGTAACCAAACTTTTGAGCCGTCTGCGAGTACTTGTGGTTCACCACCGATCGCTCCAAATACACCAATAGTTACGATTAGGGGTGTCACAAATTGAACGACAGACACTCCCATGTTTCCAAGACCGCCGTTGATACCAAGTGCTGTCCCTTTTTCTTTTTTCGGGAAGAAAAAGCTAATATTCGCTAATGCTGAGGAAAAATTTGCACCACCAAGTCCACAGAATGCCGCTAACAGCAACATGAGCCAATACGGTGTATTGGGATTTTGTACGGCTAATCCTACACCGATTGCGGGAACAAGTAGTATTCCTGTCGAAAAAACAGTCCAGTTTCTTCCGCCAAATTTCCCAACAGCAAACGTGTAAACAAAACGAAATGTTGCACCTACTAACCCCGGAACAGCGGCTAACGTAAATAATTGACTTTGCGTCAACTGGAATCCAATGTCATTCAAACGTGCTGCAGTAATAGACCAAATTTGCCAAACGATAAATGCCAACATTAACGTTGGAACAGAGATCCACAGATTTCGACGAGCATGTTTTTTTCCTTCTTTTTCCCAAAATAATGGATCTTCTGGGTTCCAATAAGAACCAATTCGACTTGTCCGTTCACCGTTTTCTGAAGCCGTTTTCAATGGTTGACTCATAACGTTATCTCTCCTTTTTGAAGTATGATTTATAAAAATTTTGAAGTATGATTTATAAAAATGATTGTTGTACTTTCATCATAAAGAAACCACATAAATAAGAATGTGATGTGCATCACATATTCAGAAACGTTCATACAATGTTAAAAAATGATATTTAAGCGATCGTTTTTCGCAATCGTCTCATAATAAGCATTGCAACAAACATAGTTGCTGCTACCCACCAAAAGCCATACGAATATGAATTCGTCCATTGTTTAAATAAACCTAAAATATTAGGTAAAAAGAACCCTCCTAATCCACCTGCTGCACCGACAAAACCTGTCAATAATCCGACTTCTTTCGGGAATACATTTGGAATGACTTGAAATAGTGCCCCATTCGCTGTACCGAAAAAAATAAGTGTGGTAAACAAAAGAGCTAATGCAACATAAACAGACGGAAGCATACCGACAATCACCAATGTAACAGTAGCGCCTGTAAACAGCCAAACGAGCAATTTCATTCCACCATATTTATCAGCTAAATAGCCACCAATTGGCCGAACAAAGCTTCCCGCAAATACGACAAGCGTCACAAAATCTCCTGCCGTCACTTTATCTACTCCGTATTGATCGAAAAAGAATAGTGTTAAATAGCTCGTCATTCCGACAAATCCACCAAAAGATAAGCTATAAAAAAAGCTAAACAACCACGTTTCCTTCATTTTCATCACGCGCATATATTCCGATATTTTTGCTGGTTTTACCGCAGTCGGGCATTCTTTTGCGAAGATGATAAATACAATAAAAGCAACAAAGAGAGGAACGAGCGCTAATCCAAATACACTATTCCAACCATACTCTTCTGCGATACGAGGACCAAACAACATTGCTAAAACCGTTCCGCTATTTCCCGCACCTGCAATTCCCATCGCCAAACCTTGATGTTCTTTCGGATACCAACGGCTTGCTAAAGGAAGAGCGACGGCAAAACTAGCTCCTGCTACTCCTAATAACAATCCAAGCGCATAAATTTGTGTCAATGTATCAGCAAACAACCAACCCCATAAAAGAGGCACGGATGTCAAAACCATTCCGATCATTCCCATTTTCTTACCACCGAATCGGTCTGCTAATAGTCCCATTGGAATACGAAGCAACGCTCCTCCTAATACAGGGATTCCTACCATCATTCCTTTTTGTGCAGGGGTCAATCTTAAATCTTCCACAATAAACGTTCCTGTTGCCCCAAGAATCACCCAGATCATAAAACTAATATCAAAGTACAAAAAAGACGAAAGAAGTGTCGGTAAATGACCAACTCGAAGAAATTGTTTTAATCGTTCCATCTTTATTCCCCCCCTCGCTTTATCGTTTGACAATTTTATCGTAAAAAAATTTATCGATCAGTACTGTTATATTGTTCACAATTTTTGTTATGTTCACAAAACTTTCATACGTTCTTTCATATGAATAAAATGTTTGTAGAAAAAAGACAAGTTCCCAATTTACACAAATAAGGAACTTATCGCCTGTATGGATGAATAGAAAAAAGCCGGCTATTCGCCGACCTTTTCTTTTTGACGCCATGCTTTTGGGATGTAGATGCAGTACGGTTCGCTTGCTAAGTAGTCGCCTGTAACCGCATATGCTCTTGAACGCGATCCACCACAAACGTAACGAAATTCACATACGCCACATTTTCCTTTATATCCGTCTGGATTTCTTAACTGTTTGAAAATTGGAGAATGGCGATAAATATGGGATAACGGTTGTTCACGTACATTCCCTGCTTTTACAGGCAATAGTCCACTTGGATATACGTCACCAATATGCGAAATAAATACAAAACCGTTTCCATCGTTTACTCCTTTTGGGGCACGCCCTAGTCCGTCTACTTGTCCAGTTAATCCTTTCATTAGCACATCTTCATAACGAATGTCACCGTGAATTTGACGTTCTCGCATTTTTTGTTGTAAAACAACGCGACGATAATGTTGTCCTGCTGTTGTTTTTATATCAAACGGTACACGTTTGCTCGTTTCGTAAAGCCAACGAAACACTTTTTCATGCTCAACAGGCGAAATCATATCTGTCTTTTTTCCCCTGCCCGTCGGTACGAGAAAAAATACACTCCAAAGCACGCAGCCGAGCTTTTCAACAAGTTGCACCATCTCGTCAAGCACATGAACGTTATAACGAGAGATGACTGTATTTATTTGAATGGGAATGTCGAGTTCGTGTAAATATTGAATCGCTTTCATTGTTAAGTCGAACGAGCCAGATGTTCCACGAAAGTGATCGTGAATTTGAGCGTTTGGTCCATCTAAACTAAACGCCCAACGAGCAAGGCCTACTTCTTTTGCTTTTCGGATCGCTTCTTTTGTCACGTTTGGTGTTGCACTTGGGGTCATCGATACACGAAGTCCTTTATCAATCGCATATTTAGCAATATCGTACACATCTGGACGCATAAGCGGATCTCCACCTGTAAACACGAGAAGAGGCTGATCCATTTCATAAATATCATCAATTAATCGCTTCCCTTCTTCAAACGTTAATTCACGCGGATCACGGTGATACTGTGCTTCGGCCCGACAATGAAGACAATTGAGCTGACATGCCCGTGTTAACTCCCATATAACAATAAACGGATTTTGTTGAAAATCACGCATATTTCATCCCTCCGATTCGCTCACTACTTCTCATTGTACAAGAAGGAATATTTATATCATGTGACATTGATCACAAAAAATCACATCCATTTATCTTGTCACTGTTCTGACAAATATGCACGTCCTTGCATTTCTAATATAAAATAGATAGTATATACGATATAAGGTATACAAGGAGGTGGAATATATGGCGAAAGTGCAAATTAAAGTGATGGATAACGGTTCATTTCGTGTGACCGGAGATGTTGAATTAATTGATATGGAAGGAAACAAGTTTGAAACAAAAGAAACGTTTTCTCTCTGTCGTTGCGGGCTCTCACAAAATATGCCATTTTGTGATGCATCTCATAAAGGAAAATTTCAATCCGTCGTTCGCGCACCAAAAAACGAATAAGCCCGGCTTTTATTCCGGGCTTTTTACTTTGTTAGCGCTCCATCAGCGACATGCGCGGATTCAATATTTGATTGGGGCTTTTTAATTGAAAACATCCTGCCCCATCGACAACATCAATCGTCATTTGTTCATCAAAGAAAATGAGCCGATGTTTTTCCATCCAAATCGGCATATCGTTTGTTTCAATCGCTACATCATGTTCGTCTAATTGCTCGACAAGCAGTAACATAGGCACTCCATTGACAGCACAACCACAATCATCTGTATCATATGTAAGCTTGACGTGCTTGTTTCCACGAACACGACGAAGTTGTTCGATCGCTCGTTCCGTGATCGTAATTTTCACCATTTACACCTCGCTTACTTTTTTAAAAATGCCCGTTTTCCCATTTTTTCGACGACCGATGGAAATAATTGATACACGCGACTTCCTATATGCATCCAAAACGGAAAATTCACTTCACGCGTTGGAGTAAGCATCGCATCAACGACGCGCTTGGCGACAAATTCCGGACGAAGCATCCATCGTTTCACGTTTTTCACATATTCTCCGGACGTATCAGCGACAGTAAAAAAGTTTGTTTTGATCGGTCCTGGGTTCACAGCAGTGACAAAAATGCCATACATGGACGCTTCCATTCGCAAGCTATTTGTAAATCCAAGGACAGCATGTTTTGTTGCGGCATATACGCTCGATTTTGGCGTTGCGATTTTTCCTGCTTGAGATGCGACATTAATAATGTGGCCGGACCGCTTCTTCATCATATGTGTGTACACTTTTTTTGTACACGCGATCAATCCGAGCACATTGACATCAAACATTTGCTTCGCTTCTGAGAGATCGATATGCTCGACATACCGAAACACACCGAACCCCGCATTATTGACGAGAATATCGATATCGACGGACGCAAGTAATCGATCAAATACAGCATCTACTTCTTCTTGATTACTAACATCTAGCGATTCATATACGCAGGGGATGTTGTACGTTTGTTCAATATGTTGCGCAATTTGCGCCAACTTTTCTTTTGAACGAGCGAGCAATATCGGTATTCCCCCGCGCTTCGCTACTTCGTATGCGATTTGTTCGCCAATACCGCTCGATGCTCCTGTAATGACGACGTATTTCCCTGCTAACTTCATGATCTCACCACTTCGTACATATATATTTGACCATCTTTTTGTTTTTTCACCGCTCCGATCGCTTCTAAATAATCAAGTTGACCAATCGCTTCAGACATCGTCAATAAAAATTCCCGTTCATATACGGTTGGGAAGAGCGCACGGCATACGTCAAATGCTGTCATCGGTTTTTCACTCAACAATTTCCATACGTGTTCGGCACGCTCTTTTTGTTTTTCTAACCTCTTTTCGACAAGTGGTGCAACATCTGTCACATTTTCCCCGTGTCCTGTAACAATTGTTGTAATGTCATAATTCAACAACTTTTTCAATGAATCGTTATATTGCAAAAGTGGTTTTGGGCGCTCTTGTTCACCGATCGCAGGCGGCTCTAACAACGGATTCGATGAAATGGTCGCTAACAAATGATCTCCTCCGATCATCAGACCGTCCGATTCACGATATAATACAATATGACTTTGCGCATGACCTGGCGTTTCGATAACCATCCATCCTTCGATCACATCCCCTTCTTTCACTTCTTGTGTGAGCGAGCGCTCGCACGAAAAACGAAGGGAGCGTCGGAAGTTTCCAAGTTTCGCTATTCCTTCTTCACCAATTCCACATTCCATTAAAAACTGCTCAAAATATTGTTGATGCCATGCAAAAAAGGCAGCATCTTTTGCAATCCAAGGGGCGGCTTTCCGATGACCGATGACGGGAATGGTCGAAGGTAAATAATCAAGTAATCCAACATGATCCGGATGGTGATGTGTAATGATCACTTGTTCAATATGTTCCGGTTTATAGCCGAGTTCGCGCAATTCACGAACGAACACATGCCATGCTTCTTCCGTTTTTACACCCGCATCGATGAGCGTTAAACGATCCCCTTCGATAATATACATGTTCACATCCCCAACAGCAAATGGCGTGGGAACGACAATGCGATGTAACTGTTCCATTTTTCTGACTCCTTCATTATATCATCATAATTTTCCGTTTCGTCTGTTTATCAGTTTACACTTATTTTCTCTGTTTGTCATTTATTTTTATTTATTTATTAAAAAAATTCAGAAAATAAAACCGTGAAACCTATTGACAACACGCTTGTTTTTCATGCATAATTGCAAACAAATCATATATGTACGAAGCGATGACTAGGGCCAGTACATGATAAACGGTAAAAGAGAGTGAAACCCATTGGCTGAAAGGTTTCATTACCCTCTTTATCATGGAACCTACCCTATGAGCTGTTAGGCAAACCTAACCGTCTTGCCGACGATACCGGCATAAGAGGTGGGCACATTGTGCCAACAAAGGTGGTACCGCGGAAATAAAGACCTTTCCGTCCTTTATCGGACGAAAGGTCTTTTTTATTTTGGAGACGAGGAGGAGAAAGTATGACAATCACGTTTCTCGGTGCAGGATCGATGGCAGAAGCACTTATTTCTGGGGTGACACAAACGTTATATAAGCCAGAGCAAATGATCGTAACGAATCGCTCTCGAATGGAACGACTGACATATATGCAACAAACATACGGGGTACGAATCGACACAGATAAAGCAAAAGCAGTGAAAGAAGCTCATATCGTGATTTTAGCGATGAAGCCAAAAGACGTTGCGGATAGCTTGACGTCGATCAAACATGCATTTAACGAACAGCAACTTATTATTTCATTGCTTGCGGGAGTAACGACCGATACAATTGCATCGCTCATTGGAAAACAAATGCCTGTCATTCGCGCCATGCCAAACACATCAGCGGCGATCGGGCAATCCGCCACAGCGCTAGCAAAAGGTACCTATGCAACAGCTGAACATTTACACATGGCAAAAGAGCTATTTGAAACAGTCGGGATCGTTACGATTGTTGATGAGCAGCATTTACACGCAGTGACAGGATTATCCGGCAGCGGACCAGCGTACGTTTACTATTTAGTTGAAGCGATGGAAAAAGCAGCGGATGAAATTGGGCTTGAGCGTGATATTGCCAAAGAGCTTATTTTACAAACGATTATCGGCGCGGCCCATATGTTAAAAGCAACAAATAAGCATCCTTCCATCCTACGCAAAGAAGTGACAAGTCCAGGCGGAACGACAGAAGCAGGCATTGGCGTACTTGAACGTTATCGCTATCAAGAAGCGATGATTGCCTGCATTAAACGAGCAACTGAACGTTCAAAAGAACTCGGTGAGGCACTGCTTTCCTCCGTTCAATAGTGCAAGTTGTTTTTCTTTTCCAAATACCCATGGTATCATTTGTTATGAAACATACTGTGGGAGGGATTAGCCATGTTATTTTCACCATATACGATTCGAGATGTTACCTTTAAAAACCGCATTGTTATGTCGCCGATGTGTATGTATGCGTGCGATCGCGAAGACGGAACGGTGCACAATTGGCATCTTATTCATTATGCATCTCGTGCTGTCGGGCAAGTCGGGCTTATTATTGTCGAAGCGACAGCCGTGACACCACAAGGAAGAATTTCAGCTCGCGATTTAGGCATTTGGAATGATGACCATATTGACGGATTACGTACACTTACCTCACTTGTTCGCGAACAAGGCGCCAAAATCGGCATCCAACTTGCCCATGCCGGACGAAAAGCGATGGTTGCCGGAGAAATCATCGCGCCATCACCACTTCCATTTGATGAAACGATGCGCACGCCAAAAGAGATGACAAAAGCGGACATTGAAGAAACGATTCATGCGTTTCAACAAGGTGCACGTCGCGCCAAGGAAGCAGGATTTGATGTCATTGAAATTCATGCTGCTCACGGCTATCTCATTAACGAGTTTTTATCGCCTCTTACAAACAAACGAACAGATGAATACGGGGAAAATCGCTACCGCTTTTTAAGTGAAGTGATTGAAGCGGTAAAAGAAGTATGGAGCGGACCGTTGTTTGTTCGTATTTCTGCTTCTGACTATCACCCAGACGGTTTAACGGTGAACGACTACGTCGAATATGCCAAACGTATGAAAGCACAAGGCGTTGACCTCATTGACGTCAGCTCTGGCGCCGTCGTTCCAGCGAAAATTGACGTATATCCAGGTTATCAAGTGCCGTTTGCCGAAACGATTCGCCGTGAAGCAAATGTCGCAACTGGTGCTGTTGGACTTATTACTTCCGGACGGCAAGCGGAAGAAATTTTGCGCAACGGCCGCGCCGATTTGATTTTCATCGGGCGCGAACTTCTTCGCAACCCATATTGGCCAAAAACAGCCGCAAACGAACTTGGCATTCAGCTTGAAGCACCGAAACCATATGTAAGAGGATGGTAAAACACGAAAAAGGATGTCACATCGTGGACATCCTTTTTATACTTCAAAATAATAATGTGCGTGGAGTTGACATCCCGGATTAAACGCCGCGTTGCAATGTGGGCAATGGTAATTGCTTGTCATATATTGTTCAATCGTCAGCTCCGTTTGACAAACACCACATAAAACCGCTTTTTCATAAAAACGCTCTTTCGGCCATACCGCATGCTTGCCACAACCATGTTCTTCATGACAGTACACGCACGGGAAATACGTTTGACAACAATAAAACTTAATCGCAATGACATCACGTTCACTATGGTAATGTACGCATCTCGTCTGTTTGTCGATGACGCTTCCTTTTACTTCGATCATCTCTCATCATTCCCTTTTCTTATAATCGGAAATGATGAAAAATCAGAGGCAAGCGCGACATTCGGAAAAATCGTTTTCGCTTCTTCAACGAGCTGATCACACATATTTCCTTGATAACGCGAGCTAATATGTGTCAAAATAAGCTGCTTCGCCCCAGCCCGCTTCGCCACCTCAGCCGCCTGCACCGTTGTGGAATGATAGTAATCTCGCGCTAAATGGGCTTCGTTTGCACTAAACGTTGCTTCATGTACGAGCACGTCCACTCCTTCGGCAAGTTCCACACTTGCCTCACAATAACGCGTATCTCCCATAATCGCAATCATACGTCCTTTTTTTGGCGGGGCAACAAATTTGCGTCCATCAATCACCGTTCCATCGTCTAACGTAACAAGCTCTCCGCGTTTAATTTGTTGATAAATGGGACCTGGCTTCACCCCGAGGGCACGCAACTCGTCAACGAGCAACGTACCCGGTAAATCTTTTTCAACAATTCGGAAACCGTATGAAGGTAAACCATGATCAAGCAATTTCGCTGTAACAATAAACTGCTCATCTTCAAATATGACTCCTTCTGTAAACTCTTCAATATACAACTCATATTTCAGTCGCGTACCGCTTACCGTTAGTGATGTTTCGATAAACGAACGAATACCAGCCGGACCGTAAACAAAAAGAGGAGTCTCTCCACCTTGAAATGAGCGACTTCCAAGCAACCCCGGCAAACCAAAAATATGATCGCCGTGTAAGTGCGTAATAAAAATGCGCTCAATGCGCCTTGGACGGATAGACGTATGTAAAATTTGATGCTGTGTTGCTTCTCCACAATCAAATAGCCACGTCGCTCCTCTTTCTTCTAACAACTGAAGGGCAATGGCTGATACGTTTCTACCTTTTGATGGGACACCAGAACCCGTCCCTAAAAACAATAATTCCACACAACAATCTCCTCTCTTTTTTTCATTTAGATAAAACATTTGCGTTTACCACAATAAACCTCTAAAATTACATTATCATGAACCTTTCAAAAAATGAATAAAAGTGAGGTATATGGTCCGTGAACGACGTACAACCAAAAGCGACAATCGTCATCTTTGGTGCGACTGGCGACTTAGCAAAACGTAAACTATTCCCATCTATTTATAAACTTTATCAAAAAGGAAAGCTTGCTGAACAGTTTGCGGTTGTTGGTGTTGCCCGCCGTCCACATACTGACGAGTCATTTCGTTCCTATGTAAGAGAAACGATTGAGGAAGCAACGAAACAAGAACTGATCGATGACAAATTTATTTCTCATTTTTACTATCATTCATTAGATGCAACAAATACGCAATCATATGAACAATTAAATGAATTATTAACTCGTGTGGAAGAACAATTTCATATTCCAGGCAACCGCATTTTTTACTTGGCGATGGCGCCTGAGTTTTTCGGAACGATTACATCGCACTTGAAATCCGAGGGGCTGACGGCCACAAACGGATGGACGCGATTAGTCATTGAAAAACCGTTCGGTCACGATTTACAAAGTGCACAAAGATTAAATGAAGAAATTCGCCAATCGTTTTCGGAGGAGCAAATTTTCCGAATTGACCATTATCTCGGCAAAGAAATGGTGCAAAACATCGAAGTCATTCGCTTTGCGAACGCCATTTTCGAGCCGCTTTGGAACAACCGCTTTATTGCTAATATTCAAATTACATCAAGCGAAACGCTTGGAGTGGAAGATCGCGGTCGTTACTACGACCATTCCGGCGCGCTTCGCGATATGGTACAAAACCATATGTTGCAAATGGTTGCCCTTTTGGCGATGGAACCGCCAATTAAGCTAACGACAGACGATATTCGTAGCGAAAAAGTAAAAGTGCTTCGTGCGCTTCGTCCGATGACGCACGATGACGTAGAAACATATTTCGTGCGTGGACAATACGGGCGTGGTATCGTGCGCGGACAACAGGTCGTCGGGTATCGTGAAGAACATAGTGTCGATCCAAACTCCAATACGGAAACATTTGTTGCAGGGAAACTAATGATCGACAACTTCCGCTGGGCAGGTGTGCCGTTTTACATACGAACAGGAAAACGAATGACAGAAAAATCAACAAAAATTGTTGTGCAATTTAAAGATGTGCCGATGAATTTATATTATCGCACAAGCGAGCACGTTCATCCAAATTTACTTGTTATTCATATTCAACCTGATGAAGGCATCACCCTTCACTTGAACGCGAAAAAAAGCGGCGAAAGCATGAAAACGACACCAATTAAGCTCGATTACTGCAACAACTGCATCGACGGCATTAACACGCCGGAAGCGTATGAGAAATTGTTATACGACTGCATGCGCGGCGATGCGACAAACTTTACACACTGGGACGAAGTCGCTGCTTCTTGGAGCTTTGTCGACCCAATTTCTGAAGTATGGGCAAATACGAAAGCGGTGGACTTCCCGAACTATGAAGCTGGATCGATGGGGCCGAAAAAAGCGGATGAACTATTGCAAAAAGACGGCTTCCACTGGTGGCCATTAAATGGAACAATATAAGGAGGAACGAAACATGAAAATGTACGATGTCACCGCTCCAATTTTTGAAGGGATGCCTGTGTATAAAAATAAACCGGAAAAACAACCGAAACTAACAACCGTCACGAACGATTACGTCACCGAATCGCGTATTGATATGGATGTGCATACAGGTACGCATATTGACGCACCGCTTCATATGGTAAAAGACGGTGAAACGTTCGAAACGATCCCGCTTGAAAAACTTGTCGGCTACTGCAAAGTATTAGACGTCACAAACGTCGATGATCGAATTACAAAAGAAGATCTCATTCATTTTGACATTCAAGAGAACGATTTTATCTTATTCAAAACGAAAAACTCGTTCGACGACGCTTTTAACTTTGAATTTATTTACGTTGCTGAAGATGCAGCGGCATATTTAGCAGAAAAACGCATTCGCGGCGTCGGCATTGATGCCCTCGGTGTCGAACGCAACCAAGCGGGACACCCAACGCATAAAACGTTGTTCGGTCACGGTATTATCGTGATCGAAGGACTTCGGCTAAAAGACGTTCCAGCAGGCGAATATTGGATGGTTGCCGCTCCGCTTAAACTCGTCGGCACCGACGCTGCTCCAGCGCGTGTATTGTTGTTTGAACAATAAACAATCCCCCTAGAGCCATTTGCCCTAGGGGGTTCGTTTATTTCAACCATTCCGTATGGAAAATGCCTTCTTTGTCGATGCGTTCGTATGTGTGCGCACCGAAGTAGTCGCGCTGTGCTTGGATAAGGTTCGCTGGCAATGTTTCCATCCGGTAGCTGTCGTAGTATGCTAAAGCGCTGGCAAATGCCGGAACCGGGATGCCGCGCATCGCTGCTGTTGCGACGATTTCACGGAGCGATTGTTGATAGTTTTCGACGATGTCTTTAAAGTATGGGTCAAGCAATAAGTTTGGCAACGCTGGATCACGGTCGTACGCTTCTTTAATTTTTTGTAAAAATTGTGCACGAATAATGCAGCCGCCGCGGAAAATCATCGCGATATTACCGTATTGCAAATTCCAGTTGTACTCTTCAGATGCGGCTTTCATTTGCGCAAAGCCTTGGGCGTACGAGCAAATTTTGCTCATGTAAAGCGCGCGTCGTACCGCTTCAATAAAGTGCGCACGATCTCCTTCATACGGTTTCACGGCAGGACCAGCTAATAGCTTGCTTGCTTTGACGCGCTCTTCTTTCATTGCCGAAATGAAGCGAGCAAATACCGATTCCGTAATAATCGGAAGCGGAACGCCTAAATCGAGCGCGTTTTGGCTCGTCCATTTCCCTGTTCCTTTTTGCCCTGCTTTGTCTAAAATGACATCGACAAGCGGCTTGCCTGTTTCTTCATCAATTTTCGTGAAAATATCTGCCGTAATTTCGATTAAATAGCTGTCTAATTCCCCTTTATTCCACTCGGCAAACACTTCATGAAGCTCTTGTGCGTTTAAGCCGAGCACATGTTTTAATAAAAAGTACGCTTCGGCAATTAATTGCATATCGCCGTATTCGATGCCGTTATGCACCATTTTTACGTAATGGCCCGCACCGTCTGGACCGATGTACGTCGTGCACGGCTCTCCATCGACTTTTGCCGCGATCGCTTCAAAAATCGGACGAACGAGTTCGTGCGCTTCTTTTTGTCCGCCCGGCATGATGGAAGGACCTTTCAGCGCCCCTTCTTCTCCGCCGGAAACGCCTGTCCCGATAAAATGAATGCCGAGTTCCGCAAGTTCTTTATTGCGACGTTGTGTATCTTTAAAATACGTATTGCCGCCATCGATGACGATATCGCCTTTTTCTAAATACGGCTTTAATTGTTCAATCGTTGCGTCTGTTGCCGCTCCTGCTTTTACCATTAATAAAATTTTGCGCGGTTTTTCAAGTGCGTTAACAAACTGTTCGATGCTATATGTACCGACGATGTTTTTTCCTTCCGCTTCTTGTAAAAACTCGTCTGTTTTTTCACGCGAACGGTTATATACGGCTACCGAATATCCGCGGCTCTCAATATTAAGCGCCAAGTTTTTTCCCATGACCGCTAAACCGATCACACCAATTTGTTGTTTCGCCATAGTAAACGTTCCTTTCTATTTTTGTTTGTTCAACAAAGAACATACCATAATCTTCTTTTCTCGTTCAAGTGTTCTGTTTCTCATTCCTCATATGTTCTTTAATTGAGCTTGCTCCTTCTAAATTGTCAAACAATATCGTCGGATCGATAACAGTAATGAGCCGATCAGGCAAGTTGGCAATCCCGATGAAATATGGCGTCTGTTGATAAGCAAGCATATTCACTTGCTTCATCATATGTGGTGGAATATCAATAATCTCTTTTGCATCGTCTACGATGAACGCGACATGTAAATCGCCCGTATGTACGACGACAAGCCGCGTTTTTTCTGTTTCTGCATACGGACGGCGATATAAAATTTGCGACGTATCAAGCACGGGAACAAGTTCACCGCGAATGCGCACAACGCCAAGCATATACGAAGGCATGCTCGGGATGAGCGTCGGATGGCTCATTTTTTCGATGGAAACAACATGTTCAACCGGAATGGCGTATTGCTCATTACATAGTTGAAAAACGACGACTTTATGCATCGTTTCACCCCCTTGCAGCCACTTCCTCAATAATCGCAATGACCATTTCCGTTGTTTTAACAAGTTCTTCAATTGGCATCCGTTCATTTGTTGTATGAATATCTTCATAACCGATCGCTAAATTGACCGTTGGAATGCCGAATCCTGCAATGACGTTCGCATCGCTACCGCCGCCGCTGCGCAACAACTCATGTGGACGCCCAATTTTTTCAGCCGCTCGTTTTGCCACTTCAACAACATGATCTCCGTCACCAAATTTAAATCCTGGATACATCACTTCCACATGAACATCTGCACGACCACCCATTTGTTCTGCCACACGCTCAAACGCTTCTTTCATTTTTGCGACTTGTGCTTCCATTTTTTCTGGCACAAGGGAACGTGCCTCCGCTAAAATATCGACGCGATCGCAAACGATATTCGTCTGCGTTCCCCCTTCAAAACGGCCGATGTTTGCGGTTGTTTCTTCGTCAATGCGCCCAAGCGGCATTTGCGCAATTGCTTTTGCGGCGATCGTAATGGCTGATACACCACGCTCTGGAGCGACACCCGCATGAGCCGTCTTTCCGTGAACAGTCACTTTCAACTTTGCTTGCGTCGGAGCAGCAACGATAATTTGTCCAACTTTTCCATCACTATCTAACGCATATCCAAATTTCGCTTGAATGAGCGATGGATCGAGCGCCTTCGCTCCAACGAGCCCCGATTCTTCACCGACAGTAATAATAAATTGAATCGTCCCATGCGCGATTTGTTTTTCTTTTAACACTCGGATCGCTTCAAACATGGCGGCAAGCCCTGCTTTATCGTCCGCTCCTAAAATCGTTGTCCCATCTGTCACAATATATCCATCTTGAATCGACGGCTTGACCCCTTTGCCTGGCACAACCGTATCCATGTGTGATGTAAAGTAAATCGGATCGACCCCTTCCTTTGTCGCAGGCAATGTGCAAATTAAATTTCCTGCTCCATGCCCTGTTTGTGCTGTCGTATCATCCTCAATGACGTGTAAACCGAGCGCTTCAAATTTCGCTTTCAACACATTTGCAATGTTGCGCTCATATTTCGTTTCCGAATCAATTTGTACAAGTTCTAAAAATTCTTCAACTAGACGCTGCTTATTGACCATCATACTTCCTCCTATGTATGTACTCATCTTTAAGTATAACGGATTTTTACATCGTTTGCGAAATCGTACGATTATTTTTCGAAAAACATATACCGCCAAACAACTGGCGGTATATACTTACAACGGAATATTCCCATGTTTCTTTTTCGGGCGTTCTTCCTGCTTATGACGAAGCATGTCGAGTGCTTGAATAAGCTTGATTCTCGTGTCACGTGGGTCGATAACATCATCAACCATGCCGTATTTCGCTGCAACATAAGGGTTGGCGAATTTATCGCGATATTCTTCAATTTTTTGCGCTCTTGTTTCTTCTGGATTCGGGCTATTTTCGATTTCGCCTGCAAAAATAATGTTCGCTGCCCCTTGTGGTCCCATAACAGCAATTTCTGCATTTGGCCATGCGTATACGACATCCGCTCCGATCGATTTACTGTTTAATGCAACATATGCCCCACCGTATGCTTTCCGTAAAATGACCGTTATTTTCGGCACGGTCGCTTCCGAATACGCATATAAAATTTTCGCCCCATGGCGAATGATACCCCCATGCTCTTGTTTGACTCCCGGGAAAAAGCCTGTCACGTCTTCAAACGTAATAATCGGAATGTTAAACGAGTCGCAAAAACGAATAAAGCGGGCTGCTTTATCCGATGAGTCAATATCTAGTCCTCCCGCCATAAACTTCGGCTGGTTGCATACAAGTCCGACAACTTCTCCTTTGATGCGAGCAAAGCCAATGACAATGTTTTTCGCAAAATCCTTTTGCACTTCCATAAACGATCCTTCGTCAACGACTTGTAGCACAACGTTGCGCACATCGTACGGTCTGACCGCGTCAATTGGAATCGCATCCGCTAAATCAGGACGGTAGTCATCTTCATTGGCAACAGGCTTGATCGGTGGCTTTTCTTGGCAGTTTGCTGGCAAATAGCTTAACAGCCGTCGTACTTGGGCAAGCACGTCTTCTTCTGTCGCTCCTGAAAAATGAGCGTTTCCGCTAATTGTGTTATGAACGCGGGCACCACCTAAATCTTCCGCACTAATTTTTTCTCCTGTCACCGTTTCAATCACTTTCGGTCCAGTAATAAACATTTGGCTCGTTTTTTCGACCATAAAAACAAAATCGGTAATGGCAGGTGAATAGACAGCACCACCCGCACATGGGCCCATAATGACTGAAATTTGCGGAATGACGCCAGAATAGATGGAATTACGGTAAAAAATATGGCCGTAGCCATCGAGGGACAATACTCCTTCTTGAATGCGGGCACCACCGGAATCATTTAAACCAACGATTGGTACACCTGTTTTTGCTGCTAAGTCCATAATATTCGCAATTTTTTTCGCGTGCATTTCCCCAAGCGCGCCACCGAATACAGTAAAATCTTGTGAAAATACGAACACTGTTCGACCGTCGATTTTCCCGTATCCTGTGACAACTCCGTCACCCGGACCTTTTTTCCCTGCTAATCCAAAATCGGTGCAACGATGTTCAATAAACGGGTTTAACTCGACGAACGTCCCTTCATCCAATAAAAGATCAATACGCTCCCTCGCTGTTAATTTCCCTTTTTCATGTTGTTTAGCAATTTTATCGTCACCGCCACCTAATTCAGTTTCGCGTCGGCGGTCATATAACTCGTTAATTTTATCGTACATATCCATCATTGCCCACCGCCCCGTTCACAAAGCTCATACAACACGCCGTGCGCTGATTTCGGATGCATAAAAGCGATCCGTGCACCGCCTGCACCGCGTTTCGGTTGCTCATGAATCATACGAACACCATTATTTTTTAACTCCTGAATGCGCAGTTCAATATCATCTACGCCAAGCGCGACATGATGAATCCCTTCGCCTCTTTTTTCAATAAAAGAAGCAATTGGGCTATGTTCAGAAAGCGGCTCAAGCAGTTCAATTTTTACATCGCCGACTTTTAAAAATGCTACCCTCACCTGCTCTGATTCGACCGTTTCAATGCCAACGCACGATAAGCCGAGCGTATCCGTATAAAACGGAAGCGCCTCATCTAATGATTTCACAGCAATACCAATATGATCGACTTTTTTTACTTCCATTACCCCAACCCCTTTGTTGTTCTCGGCTGCAAACCGTGTATGTATTTCGACACCTTTTTTCTTTTTTCCTTCTTTTTTTGCATTTTTCCTGCTTGTTTGCCGAACAGCATGTTTGTACAATAGGAAGAAGAGGTGAAGATGATGCATTCAAAAAAAGTGCAAAAAATTGTTGTTTATTTAATGCTCGGTTCGATGCTGTTAACATCTTTGCTTGCTGGATTAAGCATGTGGATATAGAACAAGCTGACCGTATTCGGCCAGCTTGTTCTATTTAAGCGCCCCGTACTTTTTCCCGAGCTGATGAAATGATTCGTTCGTTTTTACGATCGCTACTTTCGTTCCTAATGGCACGTTCGGATATAGCGCTTCGACATCGCGATTATGCATGCGTACGCATCCTTCTGTTATATAACGTCCAATCGATTCGGGTCGATTCGTTCCATGAATGCCGTACGTTCGACCGTCCGTTCCACGTGCATCAAATCCGATCCATCTCGTACCAAGCGGGTTATTCGGTGCCCCTCCTGGAATGTTTTTTTTTCGATAGTACGGATTTACCGCCTTTACCGTAACCGTAAATAATCCTTCTGGTGTGAGCGCATTCATCTTTCCTGTCGCCACTCGATATATGCGTTCAATTTTCCCATGGCGAATAAAAGCAAGTTGGTTCGTTTGTTTATTGACAATAATCATCGGATCGCCCACGCGCGGATTATCTCCAAGCGGCCAAAGCGGTGAAAGAAAAAGAAAGAAAGCAAACAAAAGCGGCATGATCTCACCCTTTTTTTCATTATTGTGCATCAAAAAAGAGCGATCATACCGTTATAACTGACTTTTAATGATTAAATATTGCTCCATCTCTTTTACAAAATGCAAAAGAGCAGCTCGCTCTTCAAATTCCTCGCGCGTTTTTGGCAAAGGCATTTGTTGGAACTGCTTTTTCATCTCCTCAAGTTGTCGAATAAAACGGTCTGCTGTATTTCCCGGGTGAATCGCATCGCTTAATTCATCAATAAAATCGGCAATCATATTTCGTTGCTCAACTGTGTATGTCATCGAGCTGATGAGCGGCAGCATGCGTTCAATAATTTCAAATTGTCGTTCACGCATACGAAAATATCGATAATAATAATCTTCATTGCGTAAAAAATGGTTTTCAATGTTTTGTAACGCAAGCGCTTTTGCTCGCTTTAACGTATCGCTCGCTAGCGCAATTTCTTTCCCATCCCACAAGCTTTCGTTCGTCCGTAAATAATGAACAATTTCTTTAAAAATGATGCGAAATAAATCTTCTACAATCCGTTGATATTCTTTTAAATCTTTTTCCACGCTTGGCATGTACATATTGACAAGTAAAGCGATACCGATCCCGATGATCATTAACATCACTTCGTTATATACGAGAGACCACGTCATCGCTTTCGCCATGTATACGTGTAAAATAATGACTGCGCTTGTCGCAATCCCTTCGGTCACTTTCAAGGCAACAGTCGTTGGAATGAAAAACAGCAGCAATAAACCGATCGAAAGCGGATGATAGCGAAGTCCTTCAAAAAAGAAAAATGAAAACAATAAGCCAACTAAACCAGCAACAAAGCGAGCGCGCGCTGTTTGCAATGACTTTTTTTTCGTCACTTGAATGCAAAGTAACGTAATAATACCAGCAGAAGCAAAATTTTCAAGACGTAACGATTGAGCAAGTGCAATGGCACCCGCCGTTCCAATGGCTGTCTTCACTGTTCGATAACCAATTTTTAACACAAACATCACACTCCGCCCTCATTATAACATATTCAACAATAAAAGGTGCCCATAACGGACACCTTTACGTTTGTTCGTATAAGCGAATCAATTGCTGTGCGGCCATTGTGACCGGCTGTTTTCCTTCCATCACCTGTTGTTCAATGTTCGGCAATTGTTGCTGTACAGCCGGATGATGAAAAAAGCGGATGTGTAAATAATCTTTAATCATCGCATGCAACCAATCTTTCATCTGTTCTCTTCTTCTCTCCTCAAATACACCCGATTGTTTTGTCGTTCGGACGAAGCGCTCGATCACGTCCCAAATTTGTTCAATTCCTTCTTTATAGAGAGAAGAACAAGTATATGCTTTCGTCTCCCATCCTTTCGTGGCATGGCGTAAATAATGTAAAATTTGATTATATTCTTCTTTCGCCAACTCTGCTTTCTGTTTATTATCCCCGTCTGCTTTATTAATAACGATCGCATCGACGAGTTCCATCATCCCCTTTTTCATTCCTTGCAGTTCATCACCAGCGCCTGTTAGCGCAAGCAATAGAAAAAAATCAACCATGCCGCGTACTGCCACTTCACTTTGACCAACACCGACCGTTTCCACGAGAATAATATCATATCCCGCTGCTTCACAAAGCAACATCGTCTCACGTGTTTTCCGATGCACTCCCCCGAGCGTGCCACCCGATGGAGAAGGACGAATAAACGCACGCGGATGACGAGCTAAATATTCCATGCGCGTTTTATCGCCAAGAATGCTTCCACCTGTGAGCGAGCTGCTCGGATCGATCGCTAATACCGCAACCCGATGACCTTTATCGCATAAAAATTGTCCGAATGCTTCAATGAATGTACTTTTGCCTGCACCTGGAACACCAGTAATGCCAATGCGAACCGAACGCCCTACATAAGGAAGGAGCTCATGCAATATGCGCTGTGCCTTTTCTGTATGTTTTGCTGCATTGCTTTCAATAAGTGTAATCGCTTGTGCTAAAATGGTGCGATTATTATTTAATACACCTGCGACATATTCTTCAATCGAAAGCTCTTTTCTTTTTACCCATCGTCTTTCTTTTGTCGGCTGAACACGATCGTTTCCTTTCACGTACGACGTTGCAAACATATTGTGGTCATCCACCCATTCTGGTCGAGATGTTCGCTCCTCACTCATTCGCTCACTTCCTCGTAACCGAGTCGTCGATAAATTTCGTGCAACACTTTTTGAGCTGCGACCGGGATGATCGTACCTGGTCCAAAAATAGCCGCTGCACCATGTTCATATAAAAATTCGTAATCTTGTGGTGGGATGACGCCACCAACGACAACAATAATATCTTCTCGCCCTAGTTTGCGTAACTCTTCCACAAGCTGTGGCAGTAACGTTTTATGTCCAGCAGCGAGCGAGCTCATCCCAACGACGTGAACATCGTTTTCAACCGCTTGCCGCGCTGTCTCTTCTGGTGTTTGAAAGAGCGGACCGATATCAACGTCAAAACCTAAATCCGCAAATGCGGTGGCGATCACTTTTGCTCCGCGGTCGTGTCCATCTTGTCCCATTTTTGCAATCAAAATGCGCGGTCTCCTTCCTTCTAACTCGTAAAATTCGTCCGTCATTTTTTTCACACGTACAATTTCTTCTTCGTTCGTAAACTCTGCGCTATATACACCGCTAACGGAACGAATGACCGCTTTATGTCTACCTGCCACTTTTTCAATGGCGTCTGAAATTTCACCTAACGTCGCACGAGCGCGCGCGGCTTCAACCGCTAACTCGAGCAAGTTCCCTTCGCCTGTTTCTGCCGCTTTCGTAATCGCTTGCAACGTTTGTTGCACACGCGCTTCATCCCGAGACGCACGCAACTGTTTTAATTTTTCGATTTGTCGCATGCGCACAGCCGTATTATCGACTTCTAAAATATCGATCGGCTCTTCTTTTTCTGGACGATATTTATTCACACCGATAATCGTCTCCGCACCAGAATCAATTTTGGCTTGCCGTCTTGCTGCTGCTTCCTCGATGCGCATTTTTGGTAACCCTGTTTCAATCGCTTTCGCCATCCCTCCAAGATTTTCGATTTCTTCGATGTGTGCCCACGCACGCTTCATTAATTCGTTCGTTAACGTTTCCACATAATACGAGCCTGCCCATGGGTCAATGACTTGGCAAATGCCTGTTTCTTCTTGTAAATAAAGCTGTGTATTGCGCGCGATGCGGGCGGAAAAGTCAGTCGGCAATGCAATCGCCTCATCAAGTGCATTCGTATGAAGCGACTGCGTATGTCCCATCGCTGCAGCATGCGCTTCTAAACATGTCCGTACGACGTTGTTAAACGGATCTTGTTCCGTTAAGCTCCATCCTGATGTTTGCGAATGTGTACGAAGAGCAAGCGATTTTGGATTTTTCGGATGAAACGTCTTCATCATTTTTGCCCAAATGATGCGCGCTGCCCGCATTTTCGCTACTTCCATAAAATAGTTCATGCCGATTGCCCAGAAAAACGATAGGCGTGGAGCAAATGAATCAATGTCAATGCCTGCTTTTAAACCTGTGCGCACGTACTCTAATCCGTCAGCAAGTGTATAAGCGAGTTCAATATCCGCTGGTGCTCCTGCTTCTTGCATATGATAACCTGAAATGCTGATGCTGTTGAATTTCGGCATATGTTTTGACGTATACGCAAAAATGTCGGCGATGATGCGCATAGACATATCTGGGGGATAAATGTACGTATTACGCACCATATATTCTTTTAAAATGTCGTTTTGGATCGTGCCAGATAACTGCTCTTGCTTTACCCCTTGTTCTTCAGCTGTTACGATGTAAAACGCCATAATTGGCAATACCGCTCCGTTCATCGTCATCGATACCGACATTTGATCAAGCGGAATGCCATCAAATAACGTCTTCATATCGAGGACGGAATCGATAGCGACCCCTGCTTTGCCAACATCGCCAACAACGCGCGGATGGTCTGAATCGTAACCACGGTGGGTAGCAAGGTCAAACGCAACAGACAAGCCCTTTTGTCCCATCGCTAAATTGCGGCGATAAAACGCATTGCTTTCCTCTGCAGTAGAAAAACCAGCGTATTGACGGATCGTCCATGGACGATTGACGTACATGGATGGGTACGGTCCGCGTAAATATGGTGGAATACCCGGCATATAGTCAAGAAAGTCAAAGCCTTCAATATCTTTTTTTGTATATAGTGGTTTAAGCGTAATTTGTTCGTTTGTTTGGAAGACAAGCTCATCTAATGTTGCTTGCACTTTTTGTTCAACGGCTTGTTTCCATGCTCGTTCATCGACTTGTTTTCCATATTGCAACGGTCGATTGGCAAAATTAATTTTCCCCATTCACGTTCACCCCCATGTCTTTCATAAACGCCAACAGCGTATCGTAACAGTTGGAACCGAGATGAATAAATCCGTCCACGCCCGCATGTATAAACGTTGCCTCCACGTCTGGTGCTGGCTTACCTGCCACATATATGCGAATATCGCTTTTTTCTTTTTTCACTTGATGGGTAATGGCTGGGACTGCATGTATATAATCATCATCCGTTCCGCAAATAATATAATGTATACCGTTTGTTTCAAGTATGCCGTTCACAGCTTCCTCTGTCGTCATATACCCATCGTTTTTTACAACCGTAAACCCACCCGCTTCAAAAAAGCCTGTGATAAAATCAGCGCGTGTTTTATGTTTTGAAATCGAACCGAGATTGACAAGATGCACCGTTGGACGTTGTCCGTTTGTTTCCATATGACGTTCAGAAGCTTGGCGAAGCCGCTCAAACGGCTCGGAAAGACGCCATTGGCGGATCGGTGTCACGGTAATCGCCGAGCGTTCTTCTTCACGTATAACATGTTGAGCGAACGCTCGACGTTTAGCAAGCGAAAGGGCTTCTTCCATTGTTTTTACGTTTACATATATATTATGATTTCCATGAGAGGCGTGTACATGCTTTGGCGCCGGCGCTTCAGCTATGTTAGCATACACGTTCGTTCCAACAATTTTTTCTTTTCTTGCTTTCACATATTGTTCGCGTTGTTTTGCTATGTTTTCAATTTCCTTTTGCACAAATCCACATTGAAGTGCTTTTGTCATCCCGCCTTGCGCTTCGATCTGTTGAAATAATTTCCAAGCTTCTTCTGCTATTTGTGCTGTCAACGTTTCTACATAATACGATCCGCCAGCTGGATCGATCACTTTTCCGATATGGGCTTCTTCTAACAAAATAAGTTGTGTGTTTCTAGCGATGCGCGCTGCAAATTCATCTTCAGTTGCAAACGGTTCGTTAAACGGGGAAACGTGAAGGCTATTTGCCCCACCGACGATCGCTGCGAACGCTTCTGTCGTTGCGCGAAGCATATTCACATATGGGTCATATATCGTTTTCGTAAAATACGATGTGCGCGCATGAATGGATAGTTTTTGCGCCTGTTCGCTTCCACCGTACGCTTGCACAATGTTTGTCCAAATGAGCCTCGCAGCACGCAGCTTCGCAATTTCCATGAAGAAATGTGAACCGACTGGAAAAGAAAAATCAATACGTTTTGCTATGTCATCAATCGTCAACCCTCGTTCGAGACATTCATTTATATACTCTACCGCTGTCGCAAAAGCAAACGCTAGCTGTTGAATGACATGCCCTCCACCGTTATGATATGGATCGGCATGTATCGTTATTGTTTTCACGTGTGGCATATGTGTTTTCGCCCATTTTGTCACATCGGCCATCACGTCATATAAAGTAGCAAGCGGAAGCGGGAGCTCTCCTGCTACCGTAAGAGTGCCAAGCGGATCCATTCCGATCGTTCCATGCACCTCATGAAGTGACTGTCCATTTTCCTCAAGGTATGTCACAAAAAGAGGAAAAAAGGGTAAAGAACTTACGCCCGTATCGATACGAAGTGAGTAATTGGCTAAAGAAACGTTAGAAAACATCGTTTTGATTTGTTCGATCGTTTCGATAAAAAAGCCCAACTTGGGTAGCACAACGTGAATTTCCGTCTGTCCACGTTCTAACTGTTTTTGAATGAGCTCGTTCCATCGTTCAGGTGTCGAAGCCTCGCACTGTTGACTGACTTCCCACGATTTTTTTATATACCCTTCTACTTCTGTTCCGCGCACATATGAAGGAAAACCTGGATATTGTTCGATAGGCAACCCCTCTAAATCAGCGCGTGTATAAATCGGTTTTAATTGAATTTGCTCGTATGTTGTGGCATATAATCGATCAAACGGTTTTCCTTTTAACGATTTCTCCACTTCTTGTTTCCATTCGTCATAGCTTGGAATCGGAAACGATATTTGTTTCATCGTGACACCTCATCCCCTTTGTTGTTAAAACGCTTTCTTTTCATATTTTTGAAAATATTCGTTACATTTTTTATTGTAGTACATAGATGAAAGGAAGAAAAGAGAAATCATAATAAGAAGAAGAGGATAACAGCTCGTTACCCTCCTCATCATCATTAATAAATTGGTGTGTTTTCTTTTGTCACATGTTCTAAAATGTCTTTCACACGCGCTAAAAAGCGGCCGCAAATTAAGCCATCGAGCACGCGATGATCTAGCGATAAGCAAAGGTTAACCATATCGCGAACAGCAATCATGCCGTCTTTTACAACAGGTCGTTTCACGATCGATTCCACTTGTAAAATCGCCGCTTGTGGATAGTTGATGATTCCCATGGATTGAACGGAGCCAAACGAACCTGTATTGTTAACCGTAAACGTACCACCTTGCATATCTTCCGGACGGAGCTTGCCTGCGCGCACTTTTGCGGCTAATTCCGCAATCTCACGTGCAATCCCTTTAATCGATTTTTCATCCGCATGTTTAATAACTGGGACAAAAAGCGCGTCATCTGTCGCTACGGCAATTGAAATGTTAATATCTTTCTTTTGAACAATTTTGTCTCCTGCCCACATCGAGTTCATTTGTGGGAATTCTTTTAACGCTTGAGCCACCGCTTTTACAAAAAACGCAAAATACGTTAAGTTAAACCCTTCGCGCTTTTTAAATTCGTCTTTAATCGAATCGCGATAAGCAACTAAGTTCGTCACATCGACTTCAACCATCGTCCATGCGTGCGGTGCTTCATGTTTACTGCGAAGCATGTTTGTCGCAATGGCTTTACGCACTGGTGTGACAGGAATTTCGATGTCGCCCGCTTGCACAGAAACGCTCGGTGCTTGCTGTTTTGGTAATTCCACTTTTGGTGCGACTTCCTGTTTCGATACTTCTACTTGTTGGATCGGCTCGACGGCTTGTTTTGGCGCATCCGCTTTCGGTACGTTACCAGACTCAATTAATTTGAGTAAATCTTTGCGCGTAATGCGTCCGCCCATGCCCGTTCCTGTCACTTGCGTTAAATCAATGTTATGTTCTTGCGCGAGACGAAGAACAGCTGGAGAATAACGTCCTCGCTCACTAGTTTGTTTTTTCACCGTTTGTTTATTCGTTTGTTCGTTCGTTACCGTCAATTCTTTCTGGTTATTCGTTGGTTTTTCTTCTACTTGTCCTTCTCCTTCAGTTTCAATCGTACAAATGACAGCGCCAACAGGCAATGTTTCTCCTTCTTTTGCGATAATTTCCTTAATGACTCCTGCAAATGAAGAAGGAATTTCCGCATTCACCTTATCTGTCATCACTTCAGCGAGCGGATCGTATTTATTGACGCGATCGCCAACAGATACGAGCCATTGGCTAATCGTTCCTTCCGTTACGCTTTCACCAAGCTGTGGCATCGTAATTTTCTCAATCGCCATCGTAACTCCTCCTTAAAACTGCGCCAATTCGCGCATTGCCTTTTCGACTTTATCTGGGTTGACCATAAAGAATTTTTCCATCGTTGGCGCATATGGCATCGCTGGAACGTCTGGACCAGCAAGTCGCATAATTGGAGCATCTAAATCAAATAAACAATGTTCTGCAATAATGGCAGCGACTTCGCTCATGACGCTTCCCTCTTTATTGTCTTCTGTCACAAGCAATACTTTTCCTGTTTTGCTTGCTGCTTCAATGATCGCTTCTTTATCAAGCGGATATACAGTACGTAAATCTAAAATGTGAGCAGAAATGCCTTCTTGCGCTAATTTTTCAGCAGCTTGTAATGCGAAATGAACACATAAACCGTACGTAATAACTGTAATATCTTCTCCTTCGCGTTTTACATCCGCTTTACCAATCGGTAATACATAATCATCCGTTGGTACTTCCCCTTTAATGAGACGATACGCTCGTTTATGTTCAAAGAACAGCACAGGGTCTTCGTCACGAATGGCCGCTTTTAATAATCCTTTTACGTCGTATGGTGTAGATGGCATAACAATTTTTAACCCCGGCTGATTTGCAAAAATCGCTTCGACCGATTGTGAATGGTATAATGCTCCATGAACCCCACCGCCATATGGGGCACGAATGACAATCGGACAGTTCCAATCGTTATTAGAGCGATAACGAATGCGCGCTGCTTCAGAAATAATTTGGTTTACAGCAGGCATAATAAAGTCCGCAAATTGAATTTCTGCAATTGGACGCAATCCGTACATCGCGGCGCCAATGCCGACGCCAACAATTGCAGATTCCGCTAGCGGCGTATCAATGACGCGTTCTTCACCAAATTGATCGTAAAGCCCTTGCGTTGCTTTAAATACGCCCCCCTTTTTCCCAACGTCTTCCCCGAGTACGAATACGCGTGGGTCACGTTCCATTTCTTCGCGAATCGCCATCGTAACGGCATCGATATATGAAATGACAGGCATATTTATTCCTCCTCTGCGTATACGTATTTCAACGCATGTTCTGGTTGTGCATATGGTGCTTTTTCTGCGTAGTCTGTTGCTTCGTTCACTTGTTTCATGACGCGATCGAGAATTTCTTTTTCCAACTCATCTGTTAATACGCCTACTTCTTTTAAGTAGTTTGCAAATAAATAAATTGGATCTTTTGACTTTGCCTCTGCAATTTCTTCTGGCGTACGATATGCACGATCGTCATCATCCGACGAATGCGCTGTTAAGCGATAAGCAACCGTTTCAATTAATGTTGGTCCTTCACCACGGCGCGCACGATCGGCTGCTTCTTTGACAACGCGATATACTTCAAGCGGATCTGTACCATCCACTGTATACCCTGGCATGCCATAGCCGATGGCACGATCTGACACTTTTTCGCATGCTAATTGTTTTTCAATTGGAACAGAGATCGCATATTTATTGTTTTCGCACATAAAAATGACCGGCAGCTTATGAACGCCTGCAAAGTTAGCCCCTTCATGGAAGTCACCTTGGTTCGAAGACCCTTCCCCAAATGTAACGAACGATACGAAATCTTTTTTCTCCATTTTCGCTGCTAAAGCGATCCCAACAGCATGTGGTACTTGTGTTGTAACTGGAGAAGAACCTGTGACGATGCGGTTTTTCTTTTTCCCGAAATGCCCTGGCATTTGGCGACCGCCAGAGTTTGGATCTTCCGCTTTTGCAAATGCGGAAAGCATCAATTCTGTCGGCGTCATCCCAAACGTTAATACGACACCCATATCGCGATAATATGGCAACACATAATCTTTCGTACGATCCAAAGCGAATGCCGCTCCTACTTGCGCCGCTTCTTGTCCTTGACAAGAGATGACGAATGGAATTTTACCTGCGCGGTTTAATAACCACATCCGTTCGTCAATTTTACGTGCTAACACCATCGTTTCATACATTTGTAAAACGGTTTCATCACTCAAACCGAGTTGTTTATGACGCATCATTCATTCCTCCTTTAAAAATGAATCGCTTTTCCATCAACAGCAAGCGCTGCTTCCATCATCGCCTCTGACAGCGTCGGATGCGGATGAATTGTGTGAGCAATTTCCCACGGTGTCGCATCAAGCACACGTGCTAATCCAGCTTCGGAAATCATATCTGTGACGTGCGGACCAACCATATGCACGCCGAGCAAATCGTCTGTTTTTGCATCAGCAACAATTTTTACAAACCCTTCAGCTTCTCCGTATACAAGCGCTTTTCCAATCGCTTTGAAAGGGAATTTGCCGACTTTCACGTCATATCCTTTTGCCTTCGCCTCTTCTTCTGTCAAACCTACACTTGCTGCCTCCGGACGACTATAAATACATTTTGGCACCATCGCATAATCAAGCGGATGAACTTCTTTTCCAGCAAGATGCTCAATCGCAATAATCCCTTCATGTGAAGCGACATGAGCAAGCTGTAAGCCACCGATCACATCGCCAATGGCGTAAATATGTTTTTCTTTTGTTTGATAGTATTCATTCGTTTGAATAAAGCCTTTTTCAATGACAATGTCAGTATTTTCTAATCCGATACCTTCAATATTTGCTTGACGTCCAACGGAAACGAGCATTTTGTCTGCTGTAAACGTTTCATTTTGTCCGTTGATTTCTGCTTGAATGCGGACACCATTTTCAACAACGAGTGTGTCAGGCAATACTTTTGCTTTTGTAACGATGCGTACACCACGTTGTTTTAATATTTTTTCAATTTCTTTGGAGACATCGCGATCTTCTGTTGGCAAAATACGATCTGCATATTCAATGACCGTAACATCCACGCCAAAGTCATTCAACATCGATGCCCATTCGATGCCAATGACGCCACCACCGACAATAATGATCGAAGATGGCAACGTCTCCATACGCAATGCTTCATCTGACGTCATAACGAATTGACCGTCAATGGTTAAGCCAGGCAACGTACGTGGACGGGAACCTGTTGCAATAACAACATACTTCGGCACAAGCATTTCATTTTCCGTTCCATCATTCATCTCAACTGAAATCGTTCCCGGCATTGGTGAAAAAATGGATGGGCCTAGAATGCGTCCCGTTCCTTCATATACATCGATTTTCCCTTTTTTCATTAACATGTGGATGCCTTTATGCAGTTGATCAATAATGGCTTGTTTGCGCGATTGCACTTTAGCAAAATCTAAACGCACCTCGCTAGCAAGTACACCAAACGTTTCACTTTCTTTCGTTTGTGCATACACTTCCGCGCTCCGTAATAATGCTTTGCTTGGAATACATCCCGCATGCAAACACGTTCCACCAAGCTTTCCTTTTTCTACAACTGCTGTTTTTAAACCGAGCTGAGCAGCGCGAATCGCAGCGACATATCCGCCCGTTCCGCCCCCAAGTATGACTACATCGTATTCTTTTGCCATCGTTTCATCCCCTTAAACCGTTGTTTTGACCGCTTGTGGATATTGTTTCGCTTCTTCTTCTCCGCGCAATACGCGAAGCGCCCCTTCAGCAAGCGCCTGCAGTTCATTCTCTCCTGGTTGCACGATAACATCGGCAATCCATTGTACGCGATCCGCAATTTCTTTCACAAACTGTTTTCCGTATGCTAAACCGCCCGTTAAAATAATGGCATCAACTTTTCCTGATAATACTGCGCTTGCAGCTCCAATTTCTTTCGCTACTTGATATGCCATCGCACTGTAAATGAGCTTCGCCTTTTCGTCGCCATTTTCAATCATTTTTTCGACTTTCACCGCATCGTTCGTCCCTAAATAGCCAACGAGCCCCCCGCCACCAACGAGCATGCGCATAATTTCCTCACGATAATATTCACCAGAGAAACAGAGAGAAACGAGATCACCCGCTGGCACAGTACCGGCACGTTCAGGGCTAAACGGACCTTCTCCGTCCAATCCGTTGTTGACATCAATAACGCGTCCGCGTTGATGTGCACCAACTGTAATACCCCCGCCCATATGCGCGACGATGAAATTGACCTCCTCATATGTTTTTCCCATTTGTTTAGCAACACGACGCGCTACTGCTTTTTGATTTAACGCGTGGAAAATGCTTCGACGCTCAATTAATGAAAATCCAGAAACGCGAGCAATCGGGTCAAGTTCATCTACAACGACTGGATCGACGATAAACGCTGGAATGTTTAATGCTGAAGCAATTTCATGCGCTAAAATTCCACCGAGATTCGAAGCGTGCTGACCGGAATAGCCACGCTTTAAATCTTGTAGCATCGCCTCATTGACAGCATATGTGCCACCTTCAATCGGACGAAGTAAGCCACCGCGTCCGCATACTGCGTCGAGCTTAGAAATATTAATTCCTTCATGGTCAAGCGTTTCTAAAATCGTTTGTTTGCGAAATTCGTATTGGTCAATAATTTTTTTGTACGCTCGTAACGCTTCTGTATCATGACGAATCGTTTTTTCTAAAATGGAGCGCTCGTTATCAAAGACGCCAATTTTCGTTGACGTCGATCCCGGATTAATGACTAAGATGCGAAATGAATGTTCCTGCAATGTGTAACCCTCCATTTTTATCATCGACGAAGCGAGAACATACGTCCTCGCTTCATTGCATATTTTTAGCGCGTACGGCGACGGCTTAAAATGTGTTGACCGTTTTGTAAAAATTGGCTACGTGATTGACGCATTTTCGCAATGCGTTCTTCAGCTAAACGGTCGGCTGCTTGGTATGTTGGAATGCCGTCACGTTTCGCAATTTCGATGACTTTTTCAATATTGTTATAAATTTGTTCAACTTTTTTCATCGCACGTTCGCGGTTGTATCCATATAACTCATCCGCTACGTTAATGACGCCACCCGCGTTAATGACGTAGTCTGGCGCATAAACGATACCCATTTCATGAATGATGTCTCCATGTCTTGCTTCACGCAATTGATTGTTCGCAGCACCAGCAATAACTTTTGCTTTCAATTGCGGAATTGTTTGGTCGTTAATAATTCCTCCAAGCGCACATGGAGCAAAAATGTCGCATTGCACACTATAAATATCGTTCGGGTCTACCGCTTGCGCCCCAAATTCTTCAACAACGCGTTGCACTGCCTCTTTATTAATGTCTGTAACGATCAGCTTCGCTCCTTCTTCATGAAGATGACGGCATAAATTGTAAGCAACATTACCAACACCTTGTACCGCGATCACTTTTCCTTCAAGCGAATCGCTACCAAATGCTTCTTTTGCCGCTGCTTTCATACCGCGATACACGCCGTATGCAGTAACCGGAGAAGGATTTCCAGATGAACCAAACGCTGGTGAAATACCTGTCACATAATCCGTTTCTTCGTAAATAATGTCCATATCAGCAACCGTTGTACCAACGTCTTCCGCTGTAATATAACGGCCATTTAACCCTTGAATGAAGCGACCGAACGCACGGAACATCGCTTCGTTTTTATCTTTACGCGGATCCCCAATGATAACCGCTTTTCCACCGCCAAGATTTAATCCAGCTGCTGCGTTTTTGTATGTCATCCCACGCGCTAAACGAAGCGCATCTTCAATGGCTGCATCTTCTGATTCATACATCCACATGCGCGTACCGCCTAACGCTGGTCCAAGCGTTGTATCGTGAATCGCAATGATCGCTTTTAATCCTGATTCTTTATCTTGGCAAAATACTAATTGCTCATAGTCGTATTGTTCCATATATTTAAAAATCTCCATCTTTCGTTCCCCCTTGTTATTTGTTCGTTGCGCAAATGGCTAGTGCTAGCGAGTATAATTTACTTTCTGCTGAATCTGCGCGAGATGTTAATACAATAGGTGCTTTTGCACCAGCAATCATCGCCCCTACTTGCGCGCGGGCAAAGTACACGAGTGATTTATATAGCACATTTCCCGTTTCAATGTTCGGCACAACTAAAATATCCGCATGTCCTGCTACCGAACTTTGAATGCCTTTATGTTGCGCTGATTCAACGGAAATGGCGTTATCTAAAGCGAGCGGTCCATCGACGATGCAATCTTTCAACTGTCCGCGTTGATTCATAAGAGACAATGCGGCTGCATCAATCGTTGCCGGCATCGCTGGATTAACGACTTCAACGGCGGCGAGTGGTGCAACTTTCGGCATATGGATGCCAATTGCTTTTGCCACTTGTACTGCGTTCATAATAATTTCTGTTTTTTGTTGTAAATCAGGTGCGATATTCATCGCTGCGTCAGTAACAAGAATAGGACGTTCATAATGCGGCACATCAAATACAGCAACATGCGATAAAACACGGCCTGTACGAAGTCCATATTCTTTATTTAGCACCGCCTTTAAAATCGTTGCTGTCGGTACGTTCCCTTTCATCAAGACACTTGCTTCCTTTTCATGCACCGCTTTCACAGCCATATGGGCTGCTTCTTCGTTTGTCGAAGCGTGAACGATGCGGATAGCGTCGTGACCGACATCTTGGACGTGTTCAGCAACGAGGCGTGATAAAACGGATTCATCGCCATATAAGATAAATCGCCCGAATCCTGCTTGTAGCGCTTGTGCGACCGCTTTTAACACTTCTTCGTCTTCTGCTGCCGCAACAGCTACCGTTGCTTCAGGAAATTGGGTTGCTTTGGTGACCAACGATTGTAGCTTCATCTCATCTGCTCAACCCCTTTGTTTTTTCGTCACCTTTTATTCTTGCAAAAAGTGTGCCAACTTCTTTTTGATTGAAAACGCTTTACTTTTATTTGTTTTTTATTGCAGATTTTTGCATACTATGAACATTATTGCATGCTTTTTTTATCAAGTCCATACTTTTCAAGTTTGTAATATAAATTTCGAATAGAAATGCCAAGCTGTTTGGCAGCTGCCGTTTTATTCCCTTGACATGATTGCAAAACACGTTCAATCACTTTGGCTTCATATTGTTCCACAAGCACCGCTAACGGTTTGTGCACAGCCGATGATTCGTGTGATGAAACATGTTCTTGCTCCTTCGGCTTATGCAACAATGAAATATGTTTACGCTCAATGATGACTTCGTTATATTTCATAAAAATCATGGCGCGCCCTAATACGTTTTCTAACTCACGCACATTGCCTGGCCAATCGTAAGAGAGTAAATATGCGAGCGCATCATCTGTAATCCCTTCCACATTACGTCCATAGTCTTGATTTAGTTTTTGTATGAGTCGTTCACATAAAGCTGGAATATCTTGCTTTCGAGCACGTAGCGGTGGGATGTAAATCGGCATGCGATTTAACCGATAGTATAAGTCTTCACGAAAAGTCCCATCGGCAATCGCTTTTTCGAGGTGAACATTTGTTGCTGCAATGACACGTACATTAATCGGAATCGGCTTTGTGCCACCGACGCGCACAATTTCTTTTTCTTGCAGCACCCGTAATAGTTTGGCTTGCATATTAGCGGATAACTCGCCAATCTCATCTAAAAAAATGCTTCCGTTGTTTGCCTCTTCAAATAGTCCCTTTTTTCCTCCGCGTCTTGCACCAGAAAACGCCCCTTCCTCATAACCAAACAATTCGCTTTCAAGTAGTGACTCAGAAATGGCAGCGCAATTGACGCGAACGAATTTGTGATATTTTCGATCACTCGCATTATGAATAGCATGTGCAAACAATTCTTTTCCTGTCCCGGATTCGCCACGAAGCAAAATGGTTGCTGGTGTTTTCGCTGCCAACTTCGCTTGTTCAATCGCTAACATCATTTCCTCAGACGTGCCAACGATGTCATCAAATGAATATTTCGCCTCTAGCGTACGAATAATTTGACGAGCGCGCTGTAACTCAGAGGTCAACTGTTCAATTTCAGATACATCATGAATGACACCGACGCTCCCTTTTAATACCCCATCAACGATAATGGGGGCTACATTCACGACGACATCTCGCTTTTTCGGTCCGACTTTCATGCGCGCACCTCTTACTGGTCGTCGCGTTTTTAACACTTTCATATGCATGCTTTCCCCTTCTGAAATATCCGCTGTCGCCGGTTTTCCGATCACTTCTTCTTCTGATAAGCCTGTTAGCTTTGTATACGCTGGGTTAATTAAAATACCATTGCCATATTCATCAACAACGGAGATCGCTTCTTCAGAAGAATGAATAATGGCTTCTAACATCGTGCGAATTTCTTTTAAATTTGTTACTTCTTCTGCCAAATGGACAACTTCTGTAATATCTTTAAATACCGCAAAAGCGCCAAACAATTTGCCGTTTTCATCGATTAACGGAATACGTGTCGTAATCATTTTTTTCCCGTTTTCTAATAACAATTCTTGATTCAACTCGACTTCTCTTGTCTGTAATACGCGTGGCAATCCGCTAGCTGGAATGACATGCAAAATATGTGATCCTATAACTTCCTTTTTCCTTTTTCCAATCATCTTCTCTGCACTTGGATTCATATGCGTTACAAAACCACGTTCATCAATAACAACCATTCCATCATGTGTGGAGTTAAAAATCAAATCGTGCTTTGTTGTCGCTGTTTTTAACGTAGCAATAAGTTGTTCTTTTTCTTCGACAAGTTGTGCAATAATATAGGCAATATCACCCGGAATGACGACCGTATGCGCAGCGCTTGCTTTACGCAACGTAGTAAACACTTCGTCGTCTCCTGTGACTTCAACAATGATGTCGATGTCGTCCGTTAACACATCACGCCAATGGTTGCTCGTTTGAATACCCATGTCACGCGCAGCCTTTATCCCTGGCGCATCGTCGTTTCGATCGACAATCGCCACAACATCCATCAGTTTTGTTTCATGAAACATTTTTAATAGCGCACTTCCACCTTTGCCTGCCCCGACAATTAATACTTTTTTCATTCCCATCACCTATTCGTTTGCAATTTTTTGCAGACGCTTTCATCATACATTGTTTTTCTCTTCTTGACAAACCATCAAAAACATTTATGATGAAAACAGAACAAACGGAAAGGGTTTTGTTTTATGCAACGAATGATCGCCCTACTTATTTTACTTGTTCCCGGATTTATAGCAGCATTGGGAATTAAATGGATGCGTGATACAATATTCGGTATTTTACACGCACCTATTCCTTCACTTATTGTCCAGTTTTTGCTTGGCTTATTTTGTTTTCTTGTCGGTCTTGGCTTTATTGCAGGATTTATTTTGCATCGCGATCGAAAACGAAATAAAGTGCAACCACGCTTCCAAAAAAAGAAACGCTTCGATTCAGAGTGATCGAAGCGTTTTTTCGCGTACGTTTTGCGCTTTTTCTGGAAAATCGGTAAATATACCATCTACTTCATATTGAAACATCGTTTTCATCAACTCTTCTTTATTGATCGTAAAAGGACGGACGAGCAAATGATGAGCGTGAGCCGCTTCAACAAACGATCGATTTACAGTTGGGTGATACGGATGAAGCGCTAGCGCCTGTAACGTATGAGCGTAGCTCCACGGCCGATGCAACTTTTCCATATATAGTAGCGCTGTTTCAATATGGGGAGCCAATTGGTGACATGTTGCCATACTTTCGTGGTTGAACGAGGAAAAAATGACACGCGATGCTAAATCGTATCGTTCAACGAGTTCAATCACTTTTTCTTCTAACCGTTCATAAGGGATCAGGTTGTTTTTTAGTTCAATATTGATGAGTAACGACGTGTTTTTCGCCCACTCAAGCACTTCTTGTAACGATGGAATGGGACAAAAGCCGTATTTTTTAAATTTATAATTAGCATTTAATTTCCGTAATTGCCGATACGTCATCTGTCCTACCCATCCTGTTCCGTCTGTCGTTCGATTCACTGTTTCATCATGAATGACGACAACCACACCGTCTCTCGAGAGTTGTACATCAAGTTCAATTCCGTCCGCTTCCACACGTGCCGCTTCCATAAACGAAATCATCGTATTTTCTGGATGCGTTCCTGCTGATCCACGATGAGCAAAAATATGTGTCATCCTTTTCCCACCTTAAAAAATGTTTTATACTTAACGTATGAAAGGAGTGAAATGTATGCGACCGTTACAAATTTCGTTAGAAACCGCCCAAAAGCTAGCAAAAGCATTAAATGTCCCACTAGAACAAATTATGCACATGCCTCAGCACATATTAATCCAAAAGTTACTTGAAATCGAAAAAAAGGAACAACAAAAAAGGTAGCCGTTCGACTACCTTATTTTTATTAGCTCGCTTTATGTTCAAGTCTTAGCCGATCAGCGACCATCGCAATAAATTCGGAATTTGTCGGTTTCGCTTTCGACATGCTGACAGTATGACCAAACAAAGAGGAAATGGATTCTAAATTACCGCGACTCCACGCGACTTCGATCGCATGACGAATCGCTCGCTCAACGCGACTAGCTGTCGTATTGTATTTTTTCGCAATGTCTGGGTAAAGCACTTTTGTAATTGATCCAAGCAATTCAACATCGTTGTATACCATCGCAATCGCTTCACGCAAATATAAATATCCTTTAATGTGCGCAGGAACGCCAATTTCGTGAATAATGCTCGTAATGCTTGCGTCTAAATTTTTCGGTTTTCCGTCACGAATTGGCGCAAGAAGCGGTCGTTTGAATACGGCTGGTTTTTTGCCACATACGTGGCGAATTTGATTGACTAAATGCTCAATGTCAAACGGTTTTAAAATGAAGTAAGAAGCGCCAAGTTCAACTGCTTTTTTCGTTACATCTTCTTGCCCAAATGCCGTGAGCATGATTACGTTCGGTAATGGCTGTTTAATCATGCGCAGCTTTTCTAATACAGCCAAACCGTCTAAATGCGGCATAATAATGTCAAGAACGAGGACATCAGGATCGCGATCGCGCAGCAACTGCAAGCAATCTTGTCCGTTATATGCAACGCCAATAACTTCCATATCCCCTTGGCTTGTAATGTATTCTTCAAGCAAATGCACTAACTCACGATTATCATCTACAATGCACACTTTGATTGTACTCACGAAATCCTTCCTCCCTAAAGCAATGATCTTTTGTCACATACGTGCTTAATTCGACGTAATAGACAAAAATCCTTTTTCCTTCACAAAATTAGTCAAATAATTTATATTTTTCATAAAGTATTCGTACACGCTGTTTCTTTCATTTTACACTATATGTTTACATCGTGTCATGATAAAATATGACAAATTGCGTGGAAAAACAAAAAGCAAGCTAATATCAGCTCGCTTTTTGTTCGTTTCGATCATAAATGTTAATTCCAGCTTCATGCAACATCCATTCAATGTGCACGCCGTAGCCGGATGTCGGATCGTTAACAAACACGTGTGTCACAGCCCCAACAAGTTTTCCATCTTGAATAATCGGGCTTCCACTCATCCCTTGAACGATTCCACCCGTTTTTTCTAACAGTCGTGGATCGGTTACTTTGATGACCATTCCTTTTGTAGCTGGGAATTTTTGCGGTGTCACACTAACGATTTCAACATCAAACGCTTCCACCCGATCTTGCTCGACGACGGTTAATATTTTTGCTGGACCTTTTTTTACGTCTGTCGACAGAGCAATGGGCATCGGTTTGTCAAAAATACCATTTTGAATCGGTTTTGAGAGTTTACCAAAAATACCGAACGGGCTGTTCGTTTTAATGTCACCAATCACTTGTTTATCGGCCGAAAATCTCGCCAGTTTTTCACCAGGACTTCCGTTTCTTCCTTTATCGATCGCCGTCACTGTCGACTTAACAATCGTTCCATCCCGAACGACAATCGGCTTTTTCGTATCCATGTCGGAGATGACATGCCCGAGTGCTCCATATATGTTTGATTTCGGATCGAAAAACGTCATTGTTCCAATTCCTGCTGCTGAGTCGCGAATGTATAATCCGATACGATACGCCTGATCGTGCTTATCTTTCAACGGAGTCAGTGTTGTTTCAAACGTATGGTGATCACGAGCAACGGTTAATCGTAAAGGTTTACCCGTTCTTCCCGCCTCTTCAATGAATGGAGAAACATCCGTCATTTTTTCGATTTTTTGTCCGTTAATGTGGGTAATCGCGTCCCCTATTTGAATGCCAGCCTTCTCCCCGGGAGATTGTTTTCCTTGTTCCGTCTCCACTAAATGGTGACCGACGACAAGAACGCCAATCGTATTTAACTTCACGCCGATCGATTGACCACCGGGAACAACTTTGAAATCTGGCAATACTTTTACATTTACTTGTTTAATTGGAAATCCTGCCATTTGTAAAATGACATCGCTTTCTCCAACATGTTCTCCACTAATCGCTAATTTTTCTTTTTGTCGAACAGAAACAGCGTTTGTCGTTATCGCATGAGCAGAACCGAACACAGGCACATGAGCCGTTTGTCCTTGAAATAATACAATTTGTTTTGGAATATTTACATACTTTTGAAATGGTGTTGCCATACTTAGAACGATAAAAGAAACAAGGAGAAATGCACCTATTCCTTTTCTTAACTTGTCAAAATTCAAATGTCTTCACTCTCCTCGTTCCTACGTACACACCGAATCCTACACTATTTAATGTTGCCTGAAACGAATGAAATATAACCGGATAAAATGAAAAAAACAATGTCAATGTTGGTATTTATGTTGTTTCGTTTTTGATCTTTTTAGCTAATTGCAATAACTCACGTGCATGCTGTTTCGTTAAGTCTGTAATCTCCACTCCAGAAATCATACGGCTAATTTCGTTAATTTTTTCTTGTTCGTTTAACGCTTCCACCGTTGTTGTTGTCCGTCCATCCTTCGTTTCTTTTGCAATAAATAAATGCGTATCCGCCATCGCTGCCACTTGTGGTAAGTGCGAAATGCATAATACTTGCGAATGGCGTGCCACGCGATAAATTTTTTCCGCAATGGCTTGAGCGACGCGACCGCTTACACCGGTATCGACTTCATCAAAAATAATAGATGTGACACCTTGATGTTTAGAGAAAATGCTCTTTAAGGCAAGCATCATGCGCGATAATTCTCCACCTGATGCAACTTTGGCAAGCGGTTTTAACGGTTCCCCTGGATTCGTTGAAATGTAAAACTCCACTTCGTCCATTCCGTCTGCTTGCAACTTTACAGGCGTTCCGTCAAGCAATGGATCATCGTACGTTCCTTGCCTTTTTCGAAAAACAACATCAAACGTCGTTTTTTCCATGTATAAATCTTTTAGTTCTTGATGAATGTCGTCGATCAGTTGTTTCGCATATTGCATACGCAATTCGCTTATATGTTTCGCTTCAACTAATAAATCAGCCGTAATGGATTGAAGTTCGGTCTGCAATTTATGAATATGATCATCGCGGTGTTGAATCGTTTCAATTTCTTCTTCCACTTTCGCCGCATATTCTAAGATGTCACGTACTGTTTGGCCGTATTTGCGTTTCAAATGGTTAATTTCATTTAAGCGACTTTCAATTTCATCAAGTCGAAGCGGATCGTATTCTAATTGATCTAATTGCTCACGCAGTTGATGAGCCACTTCTTCTAACAAATAATAACAGTTCGATACAACTTCTTGGGCTTGTTTCAACGATGAATCGATTTCGCTCACATGATCTAAATGATTCATCGCTAATCCAATCCAATCAAGTCCGCGTTGCTCCCCGTAAAGCGCTTCATAGCTACTTTGTAACGCCTCGTATATTTTCTGGAAGTTAACGATTTTTCGCCGCTCTTCCATTAGCTGTTCATCTTCATCTAACTGTAGCTCTGCTTTTTGAATTTCATCTAACTGAAAAGTTAATAAATCTAAACGATGCGCCATTTGTTGCTCATTTTCATTTAACTTTTGCAGTTGACGCTTGACTCGCTCGTATGCCGCATATAAAGCTTTATATTCCTCTAATGCGTCACGAATACGCTCGCCTCCATATTCATCTAATAAATATAAATGCTTATTTTCATCAAGCAATTCTTGATGCTCATGTTGTCCGTGAATATCTACAAGTGTGGAGCCAATTTCACGCAATGTCGCGATCGTGACTAATTTTCCGTTTACGCGACAGACGCTTTTTCCGTTTATCGTTAGCTCCCGACGAAGCACAATCATCCCATCGCTTATATCGATGCCAAGCTCGGCACATTTGCTGTAACACGGGTGATCATCTTGTTCAAGCAAAAAAAGACCTTCGATTTCTGCTTTTGTTTCACCGTATCGAACAAATTCTGCTGAGCCGCGTCCGCCAATTAACAAATGAATGGCATCAATAATAATGGATTTTCCCGCTCCCGTTTCTCCAGTTAAAACGGTTAATCCTTTTTCAAACGAAAGCGAAAGGGATTCAATAATGGCAAAATTTTTGATAGATAACTCCGCTAACATCTTACGCTCACACCTTTATTACAGCATGTCCAACAATCGTTTTGAAATAACTTCTGTATCTTCTGGCGTGCGGCAAATAATTAAGCAAGTATCATCACCACAAATCGTGCCAACAATTTCATCCCATTCTAAATGATCGAGCAGTACACCGATAGCATGCGCATTTCCCGGCAGCGTTTTCATAACGAGCAGGTGACCTGCTCCATCAATTTTTACAAATGCATCCATGAGCGCTCGTTTTAACTTTTGGAGCGGATTAAATCGTTGATCGGCAGGTAAGCTATATTTATATCGCCCATCCATCATCGGCACTTTTACTAAATGAAGTTCTTTAATGTCACGAGACACCGTTGCTTGCGTGACGTTAAAACCTTCTTTGCGCAACATATCAACAAGCTCATCTTGTGTTTCAATATCATGATTTGAAATAATTTCACGAATTTTAATATGACGTTGTCCTTTATTCAACGAAAACACCTCTTTCGTGTGTATAACATATGCATATTTATACTTCTATGTTACCGAACGACAGACGAGCAAACAAGAGGGAATAACCGATCGTTATTCCCCCGCATGTTCTTTATTTTCTTTCAACTCGCCGTGTGCCCTGGCAACTACTTCTTCTGGAGAAACAGTCAAGCGATTTTCTCCTACTTCTTCTTTGCCTTCCCAACGTAAATGAAGCAAAAATTCAATATTTCCGTCACCGCCTGTAATCGGCGAGTGGGTTAGCCCAATAATGTCGTACCCTTCTTGTTGCGCAAATGCAGTAATTGTTTCAAGTACGTGCACATGAACACGTGCATCGCGGACAATCCCCTTTTTTCCGACAAACTCTTTTCCCGCTTCAAATTGCGGTTTGACTAAAGCAACGATATCGCTATGCGGCACTAAAATCGTTTTTAAGACGGGTAAAATTAATTTTAATGAAATAAACGACACATCGATCGTTGCAAAGTTTGGTAAGCCGTGTTGAAAATCACTCGGCGTCACATAACGAAAGTTCGTCCGCTCCATGACTACAACACGTTCATCTTGGCGCAGTTTCCATGCGAGCTGATTGTATCCCACATCAAGAGCGTACGACAACTTCACTCCATTTTGCAACGCACAGTCCGTAAATCCGCCTGTCGATGCACCAATGTCAACCATAATCTTATCTTTTACTTCAAGCGCGAACATTTGTAACGCTTTTTCAAGTTTTAGCCCACCGCGACTTACATACGGTAGCGCATTTCCTTTCACCGTTAGCGGAATGTCCACGGGAACTTTTTCCCCTGGTTTGTCAAGCCGCATTTCGTTTGAATACACAAGGCCAGCCATAATTGTTCGCTTCGCCTTTTCGCGCGTTTCAGCCAATCCGCGTTCGACAAGCAATACATCTAAACGTTCTTTCTTCCCTTTCATCTCTCATGCCCTTTTTCTTTTTTTCGGAGTTAATAAACAAATTCGTTCCATTACATGTTCTGTCGTTAGTCCAATTTCTTCAAGAAGTTGCGACACACCGCCATGTTCAATAAAACGGTCCGGAATGCCCATTCGATCAATAATCGCCCCATGATACCCGTGATCATGAGCAAATTCAATTACAGCACTACCAAATCCACCTTGAAGTACCGCTTCTTCAATCGTAAGTAACGGCATGTTTTGTTGTAGTAGCGTATGCAACATCGCTTCATCAAGCGGCTTAATAAAACGGGCGTTGACAACTTGTACAGAAATGCCTTCATTTGCAAGACGTTCAGCTGCTTGAAGCGCCATCAGAATCGTCGTACCGAACGTTAGAATGGCGGCGTCTGTTCCTTCACGCAACACTTCCCACGTACCGATCGGAATTTTTTTCAATTGCTTATCCATCGGTACACCAAGACCATTACCACGTGGAAAACGCATCGCAATCGGACCGTCATCGTATTGAATGGCTGTATATACCATATGTTGCCCCTCATTTTCATCTTTTGGCATCATTAACACGATGTTTGGAATGTGGCGTAAAAAGGCGATATCAAACACGCCTTGATGCGTTTCGCCGTCCGCACCGACGAGACCTGCACGGTCAATACCAAGAAACACATTTAAGTTTTGACGGCAAATATCGTGAACAACTTGGTCGTACGCCCGTTGTAAAAATGTTGAATAAATTGCTAAAAACGGTTTCATTCCTTGCGTCGCTAAACCAGCAGCCATCGTGGCAGCATGTTGCTCAGCAATACCGACGTCGTACATACGCTCAGGGAATTCGCTTGCGAACCCTTCTAATTTTGAGCCAACAGGCATCGCAGGCGTAATGGCAACAATGCGATGATCTTCGCGCGCTAATTTGCGCACCGTTTCACTCACAAGCGCACTCCAAGATGGAGCAGATTGCTTTGATTGGATGAAATCACCCGTTTCAATTTTATACGGTCCTGTTCCGTGCCACGTTCCGACTTTGTCGCTTTCCGCTGGGTGATATCCTTTTCCCTTTTTCGTGATGACGTGAACAAGAACAGGCCCTTTCGTCTTTTTTGCATAATGTAAGTTTTCAAATAAGTCTTCAAAGTTATGGCCATCTACCGGTCCAAAGTACGTAAAGCCGAGTTCTTCAAAAAATACGCCTGAAACGAGCAAATATTTAATGCTATCTTTGACACGTTCGGCTGTTGTAGCAAGCTTTCCACCGACAGCTGGAATTTTCTTTAACAACATTTCTAATTCATCTTTTACCCAATGATACTTTCCTGCTGTTCGCAGGCGACCAAGTACATTATGAAGCGCCCCGACGTTTGGAGCAATCGACATTTCGTTATCGTTTAAAATGACAATCATATCTTTTTTCTCATGTCCGATATGGTTTAACGCTTCTAGCGCCATTCCGCCGGTGAGCGCGCCGTCCCCAATGATCGGAACGATATATTCATCCGTTCCTTTTAAGTCGCGCGCAATCGCCATACCCATTGCAGCAGATAACGATGTCGAGCTATGCCCCGTTTCCCATACGTCATGTTCGCTTTCGCTACGTTTTGGAAAGCCGCACAATCCTTTATATTGTCGCAACGTATCAAATTGACTAGCACGCCCAGTTAAAATTTTATGCACATACGACTGATGGCCAACATCCCAAATGAGTTTATCTTTCGGGCTATCAAACACTTTATGAAGCGCAATCGTCAATTCAACGACTCCGAGATTCGGACCAATATGCCCACCTGTTTTCGATAATTTCTCAATTAAAAATTGTCGAATTTGCTCGCTCAATTGAACGAGTTGTTCATTTGACATTTGCTTTAAAAATTTTGGGTTTTGAATCGCTGTAACATCCAACGCGATCACTCTCTTTCATGTAAGCTAAAACCTGATATCATACAATTTTATGTATTTTAATTATACAGATAAACATGTTTGTACGCAAAAAAGAGCCGCTTACACGAACGTGTGAACGGCTAACATTTCTTTTCCACTATACCACATGTTGCTTCTTTCCTCAACGCTATTAATGATCGCGTGTTTCGACAATATCACAAATATAATGTAATAGCGATGCATCAATTTTTGCTTCATCAAGAAGTTTGCGCGCTTCTTTCATATGATCGGAAAGTTTTTTCTTTGCTCCATCAAGCGTCAAAAGAGAAGGATATGTCGATTTATCATTTTCAATATCGCTTCCTACTTTTTTTCCGATCTTTTGTTCGTCTCCTTCAATGTCTAAAATGTCGTCGCGAATTTGAAACGCTAAACCGAGATGATCGGCAAATAATGTTAACAACGTTAATTGTTGTTCTGTTGCTTCACCTAATATCGCACCTGCTCGAACGCTATATTGCAACAACTTTCCAGTTTTATGGCGGTGAATGTATTCTAATTGTTGCAAACTAATTGTTTTTCCTTCTCCTTCAAGGTCGGCTACTTGTCCGCCAACCATTCCTTCGGGTCCAGCTGCTTTTGCTAATTCAGAAATAAGACGAACTTTTACATCCGATGAAATGGTTTTGTCATCTGCAACTACTTGAAAAGCGTATGTCAGTAACGCGTCGCCTGCTAAAATCGCATTCGCTTCACCAAACACTTTATGATTTGTCGGTTTACCCCGCCGTAAATCATCGTTATCCATGCTCGGCAAATCGTCATGAATGAGTGAATACGTATGAATCATTTCAAGCGCACAGGCAACAGACATACCGATGCCAATTGGTTTACGAAACGCATGTAACGTTGAGAGCAACAAAAGAGGGCGAATCCGTTTTCCTCCTGCTCGCAACGAGTAGAGCATCGCTTCTTTAATTGTTTCAGGTGCTTGCAACGATTCAATATACGTCGGTAGCTGCTGTTCGATTTGCTCTTTATATTGTCGCAATAACCGTTCCACATTTATTCCTCCTGCACTGTAAACGGTTCAAGCTGTCCATCTTCCCGTAAAATAAATTCCATTTGTTTTTCCACTTGTTGTAGCTTGTCGTGACAAAACTTCGATAATTTCATGCCCTCTTGAAAAAAATGAATCGCTTCTTCAAGCGGAACGTCCCCTTCTTCTAACTTTTGCACAATTTCTTCAAGTTTGTTCATCGCTTCTTCAAACGTCATACGTTCTCCTCCTCAATATTTGAAACAATACAATGTGCGCGCCCGTCTTGAAAGCGGATATGAACACGATCCCCTGTTTGCAATTGTTTTACTGTCTTAATGAGCGTTTCTTGCTCATCATACGCAAGGCTGTAGCCACGCTCCATAATTTTTAATGGGCTGAGCGCATCGAGCTTCGTCATCGTTGTTACAAGCGACCATTTTTTTTGTTTGATCACATCGTTCATATTACGAACAATTGTTTGTTGTAACGTACGAATGCAATCAGTCGCTTTTTCGATTCGCGATTGTGGATGATGTGCAAACAATGTCAGTTGCAACTGTTGGAGTTTATGTTCTTTTTGTTTTAACATATCGTTCATTTGTCGTTGCAATCGGTCAACAAGCATATCTAACTGCTGCTCTTTTTGTTCGTAAAGTCGTTTCGGATAGCGAAACGCATACGATGAACGCAACGATTGAAGCCGTTTTTGTTCCGCATTTAACCGTTCTTTCGTCGCTCGAATGAGACGAGCTTGTTGGTCGGATACACGCGAAAGCAAATCTGCGACATGCGGCACAGCAAGTTCCGCTGCCCCTGTCGGCGTCGGCGCACGCAAATCCGCAACAAAATCAGCGATTGTATAGTCTGTTTCATGTCCGACGGCAGAAATAATCGGAACGCGCGAGGCAAAAATCGCTCGCGCCACGATTTCTTCGTTAAACGCCCAAAGTTCTTCAATCGAACCTCCACCGCGTCCGACGATGAGCACGTCAATATATCCAATATCATTTGCTTTTTGAATCGATTGAATGATCGATAACGGAGCTTGCTCCCCTTGAACGAGCGTCGGAAATAAGATCACTTTTGCGAGCGGATAGCGGCGGCGAATCGTCGTTAAAATATCGCGAATCGCTGCCCCCGTTGGCGATGTTACAACACCGATATGTTGCGGGAATTTCGGAATCGGCTTTTTATGCTCTTTAGCAAATAGCCCTTCCTGCTCTAGTTTCTTTTTTAACTGCTCATACGCTAAATAAAGCGCACCGACACCATCCGGTTGCATCTCTTTTACGTATACTTGATACGTTCCGCTTGGCTCGTATACGGAAATTTCACCGCGCACAAGCACAGTCATTCCGTTTTCTGGTTTAAATGTTAGCTGGCGATTATACCCTGCGAACATAACGGCTTGAATGCGCGCTTGTTCATCTTTTAACGTAAAGTACATATGTCCACGAGAATGATATGTAAAGTTGGAAATTTCACCTTTAATCCATAAATCTTGCAAATGGGGATCGACTTCAAATTTCCGCTTAATATACTTCGTTAACGCTGCAACCGTTACGTACCTCATCTCTGTCACAAAAACAACCTCGCTTATTTATGTTGTTCACGCGCTGCTTGCACCGTGTTGTGCAACAGCATCGTAATCGTCATCGGTCCGACACCTTTTGGCACAGGAGTAATGTAGCTTGCTATTTGTTTTACATCATCAAAATCGACATCCCCACATAACTTTCCGTTTTCTAGTCGATTCACACCGACGTCGATTACAATTGCTCCTTCTTTCACATATGAAGACGTAATAAGCTTCGGTTTGCCGACCGCAACAATTAAAATATCTGCTTGGCGTGTGATCGCTTCTAAATCGTTTGTTCGGGAATGGCAATACGTGACTGTCGCATGTTCGCGCAAAAATAGTTGACCGACCGGCTTGCCGACGATATTACTTCTCCCAACGACGACGACATGTTTTCCTACAATATCAACTTGCAAAGATTGAACCATATACAAAATACCATACGGTGTACAAGGCAAAAACGTTTGTTGCCCCGTCATCATTCGCCCGACGTTTAACGGATGGAAACCATCGACATCTTTTTCGGGCGCAATCGCTTCAATCACATGTAGCTCATTAATTTGCGGTGGCAACGGCAATTGCACTAAAATGCCGTGTATTGAGCGGTCTTTGTTTAGACGAGCAATTTGCTCTAGCAAAAACGATTCGGATATGTCATTTGGAAAAGTCAGCAAAACAGAACGAATTCCAATTTCTTCACATGCCTTTTGTTTCGCTTTTACGTACGATTGTGAAGCAGGATGATCTCCAACAAGAATAACAGCTAACGCTGGCCCAATACCTTCTCGTTTTAACTGTTCGACTTCTTTTGCTAACTGCGCTCGCTTTTCTTTTGCTAATTCAAAACCGTTAATGATTTGTGCTGCCATAAATCCTTCTCCCCCTTATTCTTTTAAGACAATGTTTCTTTTATTTTTGCAAGCACGCCGTTAATAAAGCGACTTGATTTTTCATCGCCAAATACTTTGGCTAACTCAATAGCTTCATCCATACTTACACTCAATGGGATATCATCCATATATTTCATTTCGAATACAGCCATACGTAAAATCGAGCGATCGACGTTTGCGACACGCTCTAACGTCCATTTTTCTAAATGTTGGCGCAATAAATCATCAATTTCTTTTTGGTATTTAACTACGCCAAAAACAAGCATCTCCATAAACGGATCTGTTTCTTCTTCAATGACGTTCGCAACCGCTTCGTGTGGCTCAATGCCTCCTACGTCAATTTGAAACAATGCTTGTAACGCTTTTTCTCTTGCTGTATGCCGCTTCATGACCAAAACCCTTTCTATCATATTGTCGAAAATTATATCATGATCATAACATATTTCGACGAAAGAAAACACTCACCTATGGAAAAAGGGCGATCCCGTAAACGAGATTGCCCCCTCTTCTTTATTCGACTTCCGATTCTGGTTTCGATGACTCGAATTGAACGCCGACAATATGAACGTTCACTTCAGCTGTCTCTAGCCCTGTCATCGTCAACAATGCTTGACGAACGTTTTCTTGAATTTTTTGTGAGACGGTTGGAATGGACACACCAAAGTTCATGACACAATAAATATCAATGATAATGCCGCGGTCTGTTAAGTCGACTCTTACACCTTTACCGTGATTTTTTTTCCCTAATCGCTCTACAACACCGGCAGCAAAGTTGCCGCGCATTTGTGCTACACCCTCAATTTCAGATGCCGCAATGCCGGCGATGACTTCAATCACTTCCGGTGCAATTTCTACTTTTCCTAGACCGTTATGGCCATTTTCCATTTCTAATACGTGTTCAGACATAACAAATGCCCTCCTTTATCATTAAGAGTTCATTACATCGTATGTTTCTAAAAACTTTGTATTAAAGTTTCCTTCGACAAACTTTTCATGCTCGAGCAATTTCAAATGAAACGGAATCGTTGTATGAACTCCTTCAATAACAAACTCACTCAATGCGCGTTTCATACGTGCGATCGCTTCTTCGCGCGTCGGTGCATGAACGATCAGTTTGGCAATCATCGAATCGTAATACGGCGGAATCGTATAACCTGGATAAGCAGCAGAATCCACTCGCACGCCAAATCCCCCTGGAGGCAAGTACATTTGAATTTTCCCAGCCGATGGCATAAAGTTTTTCGCAGGGTTTTCCGCGTTAATACGGCATTCGATGGACCAACCGTTAAACGTCACATCTTCTTGTTTCAACGTTAATTTTTCACCAGAGGCAACGCGAATTTGCTCTTTAATTAAATCGACACCTGTTACCATTTCCGTTACAGGATGTTCTACTTGAATGCGCGTGTTCATCTCCATAAAATAAAACTGGCGATTACGATAGTCGTAAATAAATTCAACTGTTCCTGCTCCTGTGTATTGAACGGCTTGCGCTGCTTTGACAGCTGCTTCTCCCATTTTTTGACGCATTTCTTCATCAAGTACAGGGGATGGTGTTTCTTCTAGTAATTTTTGTAAACGACGTTGAATTGTACAATCGCGCTCACCAAGATGAATCACATTTCCATATGAATCGGCTAACACTTGAATTTCCACATGACGAAAATCTTCAATGTATTTTTCAATATATACCCCTGGATTTCCAAACGCTGTTGCTGCTTCTTGTTGTGTGATCGTAATTCCTTTAATGAGCTCTTGCTCATTTCGAGCGACTCGAATGCCTTTTCCACCGCCACCTGCAGTTGCCTTAATAATAACAGGATACCCGATTTCGTTCGCTAGCGCAATTGCCTCGTCAATGCTTTCAATAATTCCTTGTGAACCAGGAACGATCGGAACCCCAGCTTGTCTCATCGTCTCACGTGCAACATCTTTCGTTCCCATTTTTGTAATCGCTTCCGGACTTGGTCCGACAAACGTTACGTTACACTCACGGCATAGCTCAGCAAAATCAGCATTTTCAGCTAAAAAACCATATCCTGGGTGAATGGCATCACATTGGGTTAACGTTGCCACACTCATGATGTTTGTGAAATTTAAATAGCTGTCTTTAGACGTTTTTGGACCGATACAATATGCTTCGTCTGCTAATTGAACATGAAGTGCTTCACGATCCGCCTCAGAAAATACAGCAACCGTCTCGATGCCAAGTTCTTTGCACGCCCGAATAATTCGAACAGCAATTTCCCCACGATTGGCGATTAACAATTTTTTTATCATCTCGATCGCTCCTTTATTCAGGCTTCACAAGGAATAAAGGTTGTCCATATTCAACAAGCTGGCCGTTTTTCACAAGCACTTCTACAATTTCTCCATCGACTTCTGCTTCGATTTCGTTAAACAATTTCATTGCTTCAACAATACATACAATCGTATCTTTTTTCACTTTATCGCCAACTTTTACGTACGGCGCAGCATCTGGTGACGGTGCTGCATAAAACGTACCGACCATCGGCGACGTAATCGTATGTAAGTTTTCTGTTGCAACAACTTGTTTTTCAGGCTTCACTTCTTCTTTCACTTCCACCTTTTCAACAACTGGTGTCACCGGCGTTTGTTGTTGAACGACAGCTGTTTGTGGCACGTCCACTTTCGGTGCGGCAACAACAACTTGTTCTGTTGCTCCAGCTTTTTTCATTTTAATTTTTGAGCCGTCGTGTTCATATACAAACTCGACAATGTTTGACTCGTTTACTAATCGGATTAATTCGCGAATTTCTTGGATTTTCAACATTGACTTACACCCCTCACCCCATCATTTGTAGAAAAAGATTATACAATACCATGATACGACACACCTTTTCCATTATTCAATAAAATGATAAGAAAATGTTAGTAAATTTATATCTGGTCATAAAAACAATTATTATTATATAGTATTATAAATTTCGTTTTCAACCGAAAAAAAATAACCGGATTTCCGGTTATTTTTGGAAACGAACAGCTACGTCTTGGACGCGGCCAAGTTCACTTTGCACGAGTTGGATAATTTCATTCGCGGCTTTTTTTGAATGTTCTTTTGCTTTTACTGTAATATGCACTTGATTTTCGTGAACGCGAACAAGGGCATCGTCGTATCCTTTCGATTTAATTAACGTTTCTAACACTGCTTCTTTTTCTGCAATGTTCGATAGTTGTTGCAACTGATCAATCGCCTTGCTTTTTTCTTCGGCAGATACATTATTGGAAGCGACAATGGCATTGAGTTCTTGACGTAACTTGCTTCGCTCATCCTCAATTTCGAGTCGAAGCGCTGTAAATAAATCGTCGCTTCCTGTATTCGTTTGTTCAACAGTCACGTCTTCCTCATTTGCGACTTCTTCTTTCATCGCTTCATCCGTCGGTGTTAAACCTTTTTCATTGTTTGCCTCTTCCTTTTGTTCAAACGCTACTTGCTCTGTAAGCTGAGGACTTGTTACATAATACACCGATAAGACGACAACTAAACTAAACATGGTTAACAACCAAACCGTTTGTTTTTTCAACATATGTTCTCCCCCTTACTTTTTTGGTAAAACAGCAACGCGATGGCTTGGAACGTTCAACGTTCGCGTCACTGCTTCGACAATCCATTTTTTCACTTGCACTTGATCGGCTCCTTTCGCAACAACAAGCACACCACGAATTTCCGGTTTTTTCGTTTGCAAAACGAGAGGTGTTTCTTCGTCTCCTTTGCGCACGATCACAATTTTTTCGTCTGTTGATTCATCTTGAATTTCACGCTTTCCTCCTTCTTTATCTTCTTCCGTCGTTCGTTTTTTTTGGACGGTTGCATTTTTTTCAAGTACATTTTGTTCTGTAGCATCGACATTTACGATCACTTTTACTTCACCAACGCCAACAATCGCTTCAAGCGCTTCTTTTAGTTGTTGTTCGTATCGTTCTTCATAGTCGGCAATTTGCTTTAATTTTTTTTCTTCATCTGATTGGCGAAATACAGCTTGAGTTGCTTCTTGCTGAACTTGTTTGGAAGAAGAAAAGTTGAACACGTTGCCAAAAATCATAAACGATAAGCCGAAAACGAAAAGGATGACGATCAATCCGTTTTTTTCAACCCATTGTTTCACCCCTCCCTACTCCCTCCTTTCTAGATGAATCGTAATCATCTCTGGATCCACTTCCCACATATGCGCTAAAAAGCGGGCAATGTCGTCATGTTGTTCCGTTGTTGATGGTGATGATTGAATGCGAATGGGCTTGACAACAGAAGTCGCTTCTTCTGCCAACTCTACCGTAATTGCTTCAATCGGAGGTGGGATTTGGTCTGATTCCCCAATCGTTAATGAAACGTCCGTCACCGTTAACCCATATGTGCGCATCAACTCCTCAGCCGCTGTGTTCTTTAGCTGGACAGCCATTTGTTCTAAAATATATGCACGTTGCGAGGCTTGTATTTCTTTTTTCTTTCTTTCAATGTCATTTTCAATCGTTTCGTTTTGTTGTCGCTGAACTGAAGCAAACCACGTATCTACGTTCCCGTGAAACAAACGAAGAAGCGGAGAAAATAAAATGAAAATAAACAATAGACCGACGACCATTTTTACATACTTTTGAAACGAACCGTTTGGTAAAATCAGTTCAATGACAACGGCTAGCAAAATAAATGTAATGAGATGAGAAATCCATTCTGTCAAGAGTCCCACAGCGTCCATTCCCCTTTCAGCGAACCATCATCGTTAAATTTCCTGCTGCAATGATGACGGTCATGCTTAAAAAAAACATAAGCGATACAATCATCAAAGCAACGAGTACATACATAATGCTTTTGCCCATGATGCTTAAACAGGAAATGACGATGCCGCCTCCCATCGGTTGTAATATAGCAGCTGCTAGTTGATAAATAAGCGCGATGACTAAAATTTTGAGCGCTGGAAACGCTGCAATTAAGAGTAATAAAGCGACTCCGAACAACCCAACTGTATTTTTTAATAAGACGGAGGCAGTGACGACGGTGTCAGCAGCATCAGTGAACATTCGTCCAATAATGGGAATGAAGTTTCCTGCGACAAATTTAGCCGCCCGTATCGCAATTCCATCGGCAATGGCGGTTGTCGCTCCTTTGACAGACAACACGCCGAAGAAAATCGTCAACATGATCCCGAGTGAACCGACGCTAATGTTGCGCAACAAATTTGCTAGTTTTGTTACTTTATAATGTTCGCTCAACAAGCTAACAATGCTTAAAATTGTCGCTAAAAACAAAAGCGGCAATGAAAAACGCTCAACGACCGTCCCTGTTATATTCATAAAAAACAGCACAATCGGATGGAAAAAGGCAACAGATACAACTCCCCCCGATGACGCCATAAGCGCCAGTAAAATGGGTAAAAGCGCAATCATAAAGCTTGTCATCGTCTGAATAGCTTCTTTTGCATACGTCACCGCAACATGAAAACTATTTAATGCGATAATCATAAGCACCATATACACAACCGCATGCGCCACTTTGCTCACAGCGTGATGTGAAAATGCGTTTTGTAACGATTGTAAAAATAAGCTAAATATCGTTAGTAAAATAAGCATACTTAGCAATTTTCCATTCGCCATAAGCTCATACAATAAAAACTTTATAAACGCTCGCAACCATTCGCTGAGCGACAGCTCTTTCTCCCCATTTATAAACTGCCAAAAAGAACCTTTTTGACTTTCTGGCAACAATCCTCCATACTGTTGGACAATATGGTCCCAATATTGTTTAATCGACTCTACGCCCGCTTGTTCCGCTTGTTGTTTCACTAGCTCATTCGTCGTTGGTGATGCTTGTACAATACAAGGCAAGAAAAAAAAGAGAAAGAAAAATAAAATTGGAGCGCGCCTCATGTCATCACCCCTTCATCGGAAGAAAACTTAAAATCGTTTCAATGAGAGCAGTCAAAATCGGAATGGCCATCGCTAAAATTAAAATTTTTCCACCAAGTTCAATTTTCCCAGCAATCGCCCCTTGTCCGGCATCTTTTGAAATTTGTGCGCCAAATTCAGCAATGTAAGCGATACCGATAATTTTTAAAATCGTCTCGACGTATACGGTTTGAACGCGCGCTTCGTTTGCTAACGTCTGAACCATACGAAAAATATCTTGAATGCGATCAAGTAAAAATAAAAAAATAACAGTCCCGACAAATACGGTCAACAAAAGAGAAATGTTCGATTTATGTTCGTTTAAAATCGTTACTAAAAACGTCGCAATTAATCCAAGCCCGACAATTTGTAAAATATCAATGGGTATTCCCTCCTAACTTTGAAACAAAAAAACCGATTTAATTTTTTGAAATAAATCTTGAACGATCGAAATGACTAAAAACAAAATGTAAATAAAACCTAATAATGTCACCCATTGAGCATATTCCTTTTTTCCGAATCCTTCTAAAATCGTATGCAACAGCGCAACGACTATGCCTACTCCAGCGATGCGGAAAATTAAATCGACGTCAACACCCATTTTGAATGTCCTCCTCTATATGAGTAAAAGCACGATGAGAATGCCCGTTAATACGCCTAAACTTTTCATCATTTTTTCGTAGCGTTGTTGTTGTTCAATCGCATCTCCTTCTTCTCTCTCTAAATGAACCATCGTTAAACGAATATAATTTTGTTGGATTTCATGATCGTATTGTCCGAGCGTCTCGCCAAACTGTTTCATAATTTCCAATTCTCCTTCTTTTAAAGCTGTCATTTTCCATACTTCGTGCAAACTTTCTTCCCAAGCTTGCCGAGCGTTCATCGTTCCTTTTTGCAACTTTTGCGCAAACGATTCAAACAACCATGATAACGGTCGCGATAGTTGCTGGGATAAGCGAAGGGAGGCGTCTATTAACGGTGTATGCCCGTACATAATTTCTGCTTCAAGCGCCTGTAACGCCATTTTTAACTGACGCAACTGTTTTGTACGCTCTCGTAAAAGTCGCGATGCTTCAAAACCGGACCATGTCGTTGCTAATATAATGCATACCGCTCCGATCCATTTCATTTACATCACACTCATCTTTCGATATACGTCGCGACCGCTTGAATCGCGAATGGCTTGAATCGTCCCAGGACGTCCGATATTCGTCAATTCAACAAAGCGCTCAAATACAGCTTGTTCTATAATCGGACGCAGCGATGGACGCTTCATTAAATCGTCCAGATGGCGACCGTGCGCTGTCATAAATAAGCCAACTCCTGCATGAACCGCTTCTAAAATAGCCGTACAATCCGCTTCGCTTCCAATTTCGTCAACAATTAAAACATCTGGGCTCATGGAACGGATCATCATCATCATTCCTTCGGCCTTCGGGCATGCATCGAGCACATCGACGCGGCATCCGAATGTAAATTGCGGAATGCCTTTGACACACCCAGCAATTTCTGATCGTTCATCGACAATGCCAACTTTTCGAGGAGCAATATGCTGCTCTGTCACTCCGCTACTGACGATGCGTGCAATATCGCGAAGGAGTGTTGTTTTTCCTGTTTGCGGTGCGCCAATGATGATCGTATTCATCCATCGTCCGTCGTATAAGTAAGGAAGAAGTGGCTCAGCTATGCCGATTTGTTGACGGGCCATTCGGATGTTAAATGACGTAATATGTCGAATCGCTTTTACTTTTCCGTCTTCTACAATCACTTTTCCGGCTAAACCAACGCGATGCCCACCTTGAATGGTGATGTAGCCTTTTTTTAACTCTTCCTCGATTGTGTAAAGAGAATATTGACTTAGTTTATTTAATAGTTCGACACCTTCTTCCGTTTGTACAACATGCGGACATATGTACGACCTCCCACCAGCAATGACTTCCAGCGGCCGATGAATACGAATGCGAATTTCTTCAATCGTAGACTGGGGAAAAATAGAAAACGATTGAATGGCATCAACAAGCGTTTTAGGCAATATATTCAACACTGCTTGCATTCTCTTCCCCCCTCATTTCACGACATAAATACCGATCAATATACATACAACTCCAGCGCCGATCCATGCGAGCTTAAATAATGATAGCTCATTCGCTACTGCCACAAGCCCAATCATCATGACAACGAAAAAAATCGTCGGACCGACAACCGCAAGCAATGTGTTGACCGCAAGCGCCTTTTTTACGTCGTTGAACGACAACATAACGATCGCTGCGCTTAACTCAATCGCTGCAGATAAAAAACGTAACCCTGCCATCGTCCAAACCGTTGCATCAGTTTTCATCGCATCCTCCTTGTACAACAGTGCTAGTACAACGTATGCAGAAATGAGACAATTCAGAAGTATAGAGAGGAAAATTTATAGAGAAAGATGTTTACAGATGAGAAGGATATGTATACAATTTTTATACAAAAAGAGGGGATTGCTCATAACCATTTGGAAAGATTCATGGTGAAGCATCAAGCGATATGCTAAATAACAAATGAAGGGAATAATCAAGATGGCATACGTCATTCGCAAAATGAAACGAGAAGATATAAAACAAGTTCAATATATAGCGAAAATAACTTGGAATGCTACATATGAGGGTGTTATCCCTTCGGATGTGCAAGAAAATTTTTTAAAATCAGCTTACAGTGACGAGCGCATGAAACAACGATTACAATACTCTACTCTTTTTGTAGCTGAAGTAGAAAACAACATTGTGGGGTTTGCTAACTTTTCTTCAGTAAGAGAAGATGGAAATGTGGAGTTATGGGCTATTTATGTTCATCCAGAACACCAAGGCAAAGGAATCGGTTCAGCTTTGTTGCAAAAAGGAATACAAGACATAGACGGTATAAATAAAATTTATGTAAATGTAGAAAAAGATAATCAAATCGGAAAGACCTTTTATGAAGCTAAAGGTTTTGAAGTTGTGAAAGAGTTTGTTGAGGAATTTAATGGTCATACGTTAAAAACAATTCAAATGGTGCTAAAACTTAAAAAATCCCATATACAAAATTCAGCTTGTTGACAAAGCCAACAAGCTGAATTTCTCAATTTTTACAATTTTCCATTACGCACGTGATACGTATGTGCCGTCTGTTGTGTTAATAATTAATACATCGCCTTCGTTGACGAAGAACGGTACTTGAACGACAAGACCTGTCTCTAACGTTGCTGGTTTAGAGCCACCTGATGCTGTATCACCTTTAATACCTGGCTCTGTTTCAACAACTTTTAACTCAACGGTGTTTGGCAATTCAACACCGATCGTTTCACCTTGGTACATCATAATAAATACTTCCATGTTTTCTTTTAAAAACTTTAATTCATGTTCAATTTGTTTCGCAGGTAGTTCAATTTGCTCATATGATTCCATATCCATGAACACATGTTGATCGCCGTTTGCGTATAAATATTGCATTTTGCGGTTGTCGATTTGTGCTTTGCTTACTTTTTCACCTGCGCGGAACGTTTTTTCTTGAATTGCACCTGTGCGCAAGTTACGAAGTTTTGAGCGAACGAACGCCGCCCCTTTTCCTGGTTTCACATGTTGGAATTCGATGACGCGCCAAATGTCACCATCGACTTCAATCGTTAAGCCTGTACGAAAATCGTTTACTGAAATCATGTTCATTTCCTCCTATGTCTATAAAGTAATGAGATCTTTTGGTGAAAGAGTGAGCCGCTCATTGCCGTTTTCTGTAATGACGATGTCATCTTCAATGCGAACACCGCCTAATCCCGCTATGTAAATGCCTGGTTCGACCGTCACAACCATTCCCGGCTGTAGTACTGTATCCGAACGCATTGAAAGCGCCGGCATTTCATGCACTTCCATGCCAAGACCATGACCAGTAGAATGCCCAAAGTATTCGCCAAATCCACAAGCAGAAATGTAATCACGTGTGAGCGCATCTGCCTCTCGTCCTGTCATCCCTGGACGAATATGTTCAACACCACGAAGCTGAGCTTGCAACACGACATCATATATGCGCTTTAACTCGTCGCTTACATCTCCAACTGCAACCGTTCTCGTAATATCAGAGCAATATCCTTTATAATATGCGCCAAAATCAAGCGTGACGAGCTCACCTTTTTCGATGACTTTCTCTGTCGCCACCCCATGTGGCAATGCTGAACGCACACCAGAAGCAACAATCATGTCAAAAGACGAGCTTGTCGCACCTTGTTTACGCATAAAAAACTCTAATTCATTTGCCACATCTATTTCACGCACACCTGGGCGAATAAAATCGAGAATATGGCGAAATGCGGCATCGGCAATCTCGGCTGCTTCCTTTAATATCTTAATCTCTGCTTCCGACTTAATCAAGCGTAACTTTTCAACCGCGCCGGAAACAGGAACAAGCGTTGCTTTTACTGTTTTTGCATATGATGAAAACGTAGCATACGACATGTCATCTTGTTCAAAACCGAGTTTTTTAATACCTAATCGCTCCACTTGTTTCGCCACTTCTTCAATGAGCGTCTGCGTATGTTGCACAATTTCATATCCTTCAATTTGTCTTGTCGCTTGTTCAACGTAGCGAAAATCTGTAATAAATACGGCGTCTGTTTCACTAATTAAAACAACACCTGCCGTTCCTGTAAAATTCGTCATATAGCGACGGTTATATTCATTTGTAATAAGAAATCCGTCAATGCCATGTTCATTAAATTGTGCGCGAAGCTTTTGTAATTTATCCAACGTTATTTCCCCTTCCCTTCAACTATATCAAGCAACGCTAAAATCGCCAATCGATATCCGTTTACGCCAAGACCGACAATTTGCCCGGCCGTCACAGGAGCAAGAACAGATTGATGACGAAACGGCTCCCTTGCGTGAATATTTGAAATATGTACTTCAATGACTGGCGTTTGTATGCTTGCAATTGCATCACGCAAGGCATAACTGTAATGCGTAAACGCTCCGGGATTGAAAATGATCCCGTCATATAACGACTCCGCCCGATGAATTTGATCAATTAACGCACCTTCATAATTGCTTTGATAGCACGTTAACTCTACTTCATATTCACTAGCAAATTCCGTTAGCTGTTTTTCTAGTTGTGCAAGTGTCGTATGCCCATAAATGTGTGGCTCCCTCATACCAAGACGATTTAAGTTCGGACCGTTTAAAAGGAGGAATCGAACCATTCCCCCTCTCCCCCCTTTGCTGATGAAAATACATATGGTTATTTTACCACATCGGCCTGTTTTTGTCGCCTCATCTCTGCTACTTCGAATGAAATGGAATAACCGATAAACATTCCATATAAAATGTAAAAGCATACCATCGTAACAACCGTATTTCGCTCAAGTTGTGGAACAGCTTTTAATTGAGGAAAAATCGGATTTAATACGTAAAAAACAAGCACCCATAACCCGATGCCGAAAGCGACGCCTGGCCAAATACCTTGGCGATTTTTTAAAAAAGCATAGTATACAAACGCAGCAACGACAGAAGCAATCCCAATGAACAAAATCGCAATCGTCTGACCGAGCGCTCCGTTTTTCCAATCACCGATTGCCCATGGTTGCAAAATGAAATTTGGCGCTACCTCTGTAAAATGGAAAAAATAAGCACAGTATGCGAGGAAACTCCAAAACACACCTCCAATAAAACCAATTAATGCAACTTTTGCTAAAACAGGCATTGGCTTTTCTCTTTTGTTTTGTTCTAGTTGTGCGTCTTGTTTCGTTTTTGTTTGCACAGCAATCACCTCCGTTTTTATCTTGTCCAAAATGTTGCATCTCATGTGTATCGTTTCTCATTTTTGGCAACAATACGAATACAAACGATACATCGACCTAGAGGTTTTTATCGTTTTCTTGTAGAATATAAGAAAAAAGAAAATAGGTTGGTGTCTTCTTATGAGCAAAAACGTATATGGTGGGCAGGCGGTCATTGAAGGTGTGATGTTTGCTGGACGTCATCATTCTGTCACAGCCATTCGTCGCAAAGACGGTACGATTGAGTATTTCCACGTTCCACGCGAAACAAATAAAACGCTCGCTTCATTAAAGAAAATCCCGTTTCTTCGCGGCATTTTTGCGATTATTCAGGCAAGCGCAAACGGCTCGAAACATTTGCAATTTTCGAGCGAACGATACGATCTTGATCCAAATGAGGATGAAGCATTGCACGCTGAAGCTCCGTCCAAATGGACGATGATTTTAGGCGTTGCGCTTATTGGGGTATTATCGTTTTTATTCGGAAAATTTATTTTCACACTTATTCCTGTATTTTTAGCTGAATTAACGAGACCGATTTTCCCTTCGAAAACGGCACAAATACTTGTTGAAGGCTTTTTTAAACTTCTTTTGCTTTTGGGCTATATTTACTTTATTTCACTCACACCTCTTGTCAAACGACTGTTTCAATATCATGGAGCTGAACATAAAGTAATTAATGCCTACGAAAATGGATTGCCGTTGACGGTTGAACATGTACAACAACAGTCTCGTCTTCATTATCGTTGCGGGAGCAGCTTCATTTTATTTACTGTCATCATCGGCGTATTCGTTTACATGTTCGTCCCGACCGAACCGCTTTGGGTGCGCGTATTAAATCGCTTAGCGCTCATTCCTGTTGTATTAGGACTATCGTTTGAAGTATTACAAATTACAAACGCGGTGCGACATGTTCCAATGTTACGCTGGTTTGGCTACCCTGGCTTATGGTTACAACGATTAACAACGAAAGAACCGACTAATGATCAAGTAGAAGTAGCGATCGCATCATTTCAACGGTTGCTTGAGTTAGAGGGAGAAGCGACGAAACAGCAAGAAGAAGTGGTGTAATGATAAAGGAGGTGGATCGATTGCGTCGGCGCCCATTCCCGCTTATCACGTTGCTTATTGTATTTGCTATTTTCGGGTTTTCTTATCGACTATGGAACGATCCAATTCAGTTGTTGAAACAAATATTTTTTATCGTGTTTGTTGTAGCTATCTTTTACGGCATATATAAATGGATGCAAAGACAGCGCTCTAATCACTCATATCAAAAAGCGGTAAAACAATCGAAAAAGCTCCACCATCAAAAAACAAAGCCGACGTCGAAAAAACAAACGCGCCCAACCGCTTTAAAGAAAAAGCACGTCACTCATTTAACAGTCATTGAAGGTAAAAAAGGAAAGAAAAAAAATCGGGCCTCTTTTTGACCCGATTTTTTTCTTTTAATACGTCCATGTTTTTAAAAATTGTTCTGTCCGTTCCTTTCCAAACGAAATAAGCTTCTTTTTTTCTTCGTCCGTCACTGAGAAATCGGTCGCAACGACATGTTTGACAGGAAGAAAAACAATGTTTTTTTCATGGCGGCGTGAAATGTACCGTTCATCGTGTGCCTCGCGCATCGTTTGAAACAACGCTTCATACAACTCAATCGCGTTATTAATTTGCTTTTTTGCTTTTTGTGCCTGTTTTGCACTCAATTTGATACCAAGAACAGGTCTCTTTTTCCGTTCTTCATCAAATAAAAAAATCGGAAAATTGCTTAGTAAGCCACCATCAACGACGATATGTCTTCCCTCATCCGTCTTTAGCCTCACAGGCTCAAAAAAATAAGGAATACCAACGCTCATTCTTACTGCCTTTGCGACTGAAAACCGAAGCGGATCAATGCCGTATTTCGGTAAATCATCTGGCAAAATAAGCATCGTTCCATTCGTTAAATCGGAAGCAACAACGCGCAATCGTTCGTGCGGCAAATCTGCAAATGTGCGCACCCCTTTTTTGTTAAGCTGTTCAGCTATCCATTGTTCGAGCTTTTCCCCTTTATATAGCCCCATTCTCCAATAAAGGACGAGCCATTTTAACCATGCATACGGAATGATCGTACGTCGCTCATCGAGAAAATCCATTAAATTGAGATCATCCATGATGTTCAATATTTCTTTACTTGTAAACCCCGCTGCAATAAATGAAGCGATGAGTGCCCCTGCACTCGTACCAGCAAGCCGTTTAAAGCGAAAACCTTTTTCTTCAATTGCCTCATATGCCCCAATGAGCGCAAAACCTTTGACCCCTCCGCCTGAAAATACACCGTCAATCTCCATCCTCTTCCCTCCTCGCCATATATGTATGAACAACGAGAAGAGTTGAGCATAAAAAAACAAAAAAGAACAAGCGTTTATGCCTGTTCTTGCTCATTCTGTTTTTGAATGTTGCGAAGCGCTTCAAGACGTGACCGATCTTCTTCAAAATATTGTACTAAGTCACCGATGCGATCAATCGCATTCCAACTTAAATGATGTTCAATTCCCTCAACATCGCGATAAATATTTTCTTCATCTACACCAATGAGACGCATAAATTGTTCCAGTAGCTCATGGCGATACACAAGCCGCTTGCCGATTTTTTTGCCCTTTGGTGTAAGGACAAGTCCACGGTACTTTTCGTATACTAAATATTCGTCTTTATCGAGTTTTTGCACCATTTTCGTCACAGAGGAGGGATGAACGGACAATGCCTCGGCAATATCTGATACACGGGCATATCCTTTTTCTTCAATCAATATATAAATTTGCTCAATATAATCTTCCATGCTTGGTGTTGGCATACGTTTCCCTCCTAAACAAACATCCGTAATCATTATGATTATAACATGTTTACCAAGCATGACAACTATTTACGTAAAATATTCAATCGTTGCTTCGGGAAAAAATTGTGCAATGTAGGAGCGAATTGTGGCATTCAGCTGGTTCGCCTCTTCATCTTGATACACATATTTTCCAATTCCGTATCGTCCCCATTTACATTTTCGCTTCGTTTCATCTAGATCGAGCTTCGTTTTCGGATACCGTTTTTGAATGACTGTTTTTGCTGGTTTCGTGAAGCGATGTTGTATTAATTCAAACGTTAAATTCGTTAAGTCAACATCTCGCAAATTAGCATGTAATCGTTCAAATAGCTCAAAATACCCTTCTTCCCAGCCGTCATGCATGTAAATTGGCGCGACGATAAAGCCGAGCGGATAGCCGGCGTGCGCCACTTTTCGTGCCGCCTCTAACCGTGCATCAAACGAAGATGTCCCCAATAACATACCGTGAATTGACGCTAAAACGAAAGCGTGTTTTTCCGTTATGTTTTGCATCAAGCAAATGGTCGACATGTTCATATTTTGTAACAAAGCGAAGCCGTCCGTATTCCGTTTCACCAATAAATTCAATCGCTTTTTTTAACGCATGCGTTAAATGGTCGATGCCGACAATATCAGACGTACAAGCAGCCTCAAAACGCGTAATTTCTGGAGCGCGTTCATCAATATATTTTTTCGCTTGGGTAAAAATATCATCAAGATTGACGTACACACGAATGTAAGGTTTGCTTCCAAGCGTCGTCTGTAAATAACAATAATGGCAATGCCCCATGCATCCTGTCGCAAGCGGAATCGCATATTCTGCCGATGGTTTAGATGTATCAAACTTTAATGTACGTCTGACACCAACAACGAGCGTAGATTTTGCGTTTCGGTACTGTTGGAGTTCCGTATCACCTGGGATTCCACGCACTTGGTTATGCGATGTCGTTTCGCGTATGTCAATATGCATACGTTTAAATTTTTCATATAACTCTTTGCCGAGCGGATAATGAAGCGCTTCGGGCTCAAAATAAACAAGCTGAGGAATAAATGATTTCATTCGATCACCTCAATGTTAGTATGTTTGATTGTCATGAGGTGATGAAATACAATTTTTGTTATTATTCATAATAAAATAAGGAACGGGTTTTTCCCGTCCCTTTTTACATTATAAACCACATTTTAATTGCGCTCCGCAACTTGTGCACGTGTTGCAGCCACCGATTTCTTCGACCGTTCCTTCACGGCATACCGGGCAAATGTTGCCGACTTCTGAACCGATCGTGACGTCCGTTGCGCGTAAATCTGGAATCGTTTCAACAAGCGCAACAGCTCGTTTTTTCGGTTCTTCTGGAAGGAGCTCCAGTTGTTCTTCAACCGCATGTTCTTCCGCTTTTAATGTTAATACTTGCGCATCGCGGCTACCGTCGACATAGACTGTTCCACCTTTTGCGCCGCCTCGCCATAACCGCTCGTACACTTTTTGTACTTGCTCAACCGTATAGCCGCGCGGGGCATTTACCGTTTTCGAGAGACTTGAATCCACCCAACGTTGAATAATGCACTGGACATCGGCATGCGCTTCTGGCGATAAGTCCATGGCGGTTACAAACCAATGCGGCAAGTTGTTCGGATCCGCTTCTGGATGTTTATCTAAATATTCTTGAACGATATCCGCCTTCACTTCAATAAACTTGCCTAGACGGCCGCTTCGATAATAAGAAAAGGAAAAATATGGTTCAAGTCCTGTGGACACGCCGATCATTGTCCCTGTGGATCCAGTCGGAGCAACCGTTAATAAATGCGAGTTGCGAATGCCGTATTTTAAAATATCTTGGCGAATATCGTCCGGCATTTTTTTCATATAACCGGTGTGAATAAACGCTTCGCGCAATTTCATCGTTTCTTCTTCCGTTTCGCCAACTAAAAACGGAAAGCTTCCTTTTTCTTTCGCAAGCTCAATCGACGCACGGTATGCCGTTGTCGCAATTGTTTTAAACAGTTCGTCAACTAACTGATTTCCTTCTTTCGAACCGTACTCTTTCTCGCAATAAATGAGCAAATCAGCTAAGCCCATCACGCCAAGACCGACGCGGCGCTCCCCAAGCGCTTGCTTTTTATTTTCCTCAAGGAAGTATGGGGTTGCATCAATAACGTTATCTTGCATACGGACACCGACTTCAACCGTCCGCTTTAATTTTTCATAATCGACAACTTTCTTCTCCTTATCCACCATATTCGCCAAATTAATTGCAGCTAAATTGCACACAGAATAAGGTGCGAGTGGTTGTTCACCACACGGATTTGTTGCGACTACTTTTTGTCCGTACGCTCTTGCATTCGTCATGTCGTTGGCGTTGTCGATAAAGAAAATGCCTGGTTCTGCAGAATACGTTGCGCAAATGTTAATGAGCTTCCATAGCTCTCGCGCGCGAATTTTTCGATAGACGCGAACGCGATAGCCCATTTTCTCCCATTCGCGCACATCGCCGACTTCGTGCCATTTTTCGTTGTAGATGCGCATTTCTTCTTCTGAATACGTTTCAACATCTGGGAAGCGCAATTCGTATTCTTCATCGTTTTCTACTGCCTGCATAAACTCTTTCGTTAAGCAAACAGAAATGTTCGCTCCTGTTAAAAAGTCCGGATTGTGCACGCTATACGTACCGCCTGTCCGCAACTTTTCTTCCGCGTCTTTAATAATTTTTTCGCTAAAACCCCCGTATCCTGGGATGTTTTTATAGTTGACGATTCCTTGATACATCGCGCGCTCTTGTTCAGTAAGTGGCGTAAACTTTAATTTTTCTCTCGCTGCTTTTTGAATGCCTTCATCCTCTGTATTTTCAAGCAAGTAGCGCAAAATGCGCGGATTTTGCATTTTTGAAATAATAAATTCAATAATGTCCGGGTGCCAATCGGCTAGCATAATCATTTGAGCGCCACGGCGCGAGCCACCTTGTTCGACAAGATGGGTTAGTTTTGCAATGTCGTCTAGCCATGACACCGATCCGGACGATTTTCCGTTCACTCCGCGCGCGAGTGTATTGCGTGGACGAAGGGTCGAACCGTTCGTTCCGACACCGCCACCGCGGCTCATAATTTCCATCACTTGTTTTCGATGTTCAGAAATGCCTTCGCGAGAGTCTTTCACAAACGGCATGACGTAACAGTTAAAGTACGTCACTTCTGTCCCAGAACCTGCTCCGTACAGTACGCGTCCAGCTGGAACAAAATTCAGGCTGACGAGCTGTTCATAAAACTTTTCAAACCACTCTTTTCTTTTTTCTTCTGTTTTTTCAACAGCGGCTAGCCCGGTTGCGTTCCGCTTTGCAATTTGCTCATAAAAAATTTCAAGTGGCTTTTCAATGACATCGAGCGAGCGAACAACAACGCCTGTTTTCGCTTCGTCTCCTTCCAACACATGACGATACTCTTCTTCAACGAGCACGTGTGCTTTTTTATTTTCCCAGTCCAACTCAACGATAAATCCAAGGCCACGCGCTGGAAACTTCGGATCTTCCTTTACCGTTAAAACGACAAAGTCCCCAACGCTTAACGTCAACATTTCCGTATCTTTAAACGAATAGCGATCAAGCATCACTAAACGCGACACACCCTTATATGTAATGTGCATCTCAGGGGTAATCGGGTGCACTTGTGGAAAGAGACGAATATCTTCGTTCAACTTGTCCACATTCACCGTCATTTTTTCAGAAAACGCAACCGTCATTTTTTTACCTCTCCTCTACCAACATAATCTTACTATATTAAACTACCATATATCGACAACAATAATCAATAAAAAAATCAATATATAGTATGATTTTTTAAAAATCACATACTACATATTGATAATTAAGTCAAGCATTTTTTATTTGTCAAGAGAAAAATTTACCGTTTAAAATTCCATTCATCTGTTTCGTATTTGTTTTTCGCTAGTTGCTGAACGTAGAAAAGCTCATCATCTGTTAATTCATATCGTTCAAGCTGAACATTTAACCCTTTTTCAAATCCTTTGAAAAACGCTTCTTTTGCCTCATTGATCGTAATGTTTCGATCCGTTAATTCATTAATGGCGACTGCTTTGTTTTTAAAGTTTTGCCTTAATCGTTCTTTCACTCTTTCATTCGGATACTTAAATAGACTAAAGAGCATGTCTTCGTCTAAATCTAATAAAATCGATCCGTGTTGTAAAATGACTCCTTTTTGCCTCGTTTGAGCGCTTCCTGCCACTTTTCTTCCTTCGACAACGAGCTCATACCAAGACGGTGCATCAAAACAAACAGCCGAGCGCGGATTTTTTAAATCTGCTTTTTCTTCTTCTGTTTTTGGCACCGCAAAATACGCATCAAGCCCTAGAAAGCGAAATCCTTCTAAAATGCCTTGTGAAATGACACGATACGCTTCCGTCACCGTTTGTGGCATAGCTGGATGCGATTCAGACACGATAACGCTATACGTCAACTCTTGGTCATGAAGCACACCGCGTCCCCCGGTTGGACGTCTAACAAAACCAAGACCATACTTTTTGACCGCTTCCATATCAATTTCTTTTTCCACTTTTTGAAAATAGCCAATCGAAAGCGTCGGTGGATTCCAACCGTAAAACCGAATCGTCGGCGGAATTTTTCCTTCGCTATGCCATTCTAACAACGCTTCATCAAGCGCCATATTAAACGCTGGAGAACAATTGCCTGAGTCAATAAAACGCCATACTTCTTTTTCCATCTACTCCACCCTTTCCTCTATCATTTTATAGTGTAACAAACATAATAAGTCAATGGAAAATGCTTTGCTTCTTGCCTAAAACATTTATATAATAGACATGGCAACGATGAAAAAAAGGAGGGGCATCATGACAATCGCTCTTATTATTCTCGGAGCAATTATTGTGTACGCGGTCATTACATACTTTTACCAAAAGCGAATCGTTCAAACGTTGACGGAAGAAGAGTTTCGCGCAGGCTATCGAAAAGCACAACTCATCGATGTTCGCGAACCCGATGAATACGCGGCAGGTCATATTTTAGGAGCTCGTAACATTCCGCTTTCTCAATTACGTTTACGCATGAAAGAATTGCGTAAAGATCAACCAATTTACTTATATTGCCAAAGCGGAATACGTAGCAGTCGCGCGGCACAAATGTTGTATCGCAACGGCTATCGGGATTTATACCATTTAAAAGGCGGATTTAAAATGTGGACAGGAAAAGTAAAGAAAAAATAAGGTGCCAAGCCTACACGCCTGGCACCTTTTGTTTTACTTCTGGTAACGCAAAATTGGTTTGCGAGCAGCCGTCGTTTCATCTAAACGTTTGACGACCGTTGTATGTGGCGCTTCTTGGACGATTTCTGGCGTTTCTTCCGCTTCTTTTGCGATTTGAATCATCGCATCAATAAATGCATCAAGCGTCTCTTTTGACTCAGTTTCGGTCGGCTCGATCATCATGCACTCTTCGACGATGAGCGGGAAATAAATTGTCGGTGGATGGTAGCCGAAATCAAGGAGACGTTTCGCAATATCAAGCGTACGTACCCCTAATTTCTTTTGTCGCTTTCCTGACAAAACAAATTCGTGTTTGCAATGACGGTTGTATGGCAAGTCGTAATACTCAGCCAATCGGCGCATCATATAGTTGGCGTTTAATACCGCATATTCTGTCACTGCTTTTAAGCCATCTGGCCCCATCGAACGAATATACGTATACGCACGAACGTTAATGCCAAAGTTGCCATAAAACGGCTTCACACGCCCGATCGCTTGTGGTCTATCGTAGTCGAAATAGTAGCCGTTTTCTCCCTTTTCCACCGTTGGCTTCGGTAAAAACGGAATGAGATCCGCCTTCACGCCGACAGGACCTGAGCCAGGGCCACCGCCACCGTGTGGACCGGTAAACGTTTTATGAAGGTTTAAATGCACAACGTCAAAGCCCATATCGCCAGGGCGTGCTTTGCTTAACACCGCATTCAAGTTAGCCCCGTCATAATACAGCTTTCCGCCTGCAGCATGCACAATTTCTGCCATTTCTAAAATATTTTCTTCAAAAAGACCGAGCGTATTCGGATTGGTGAGCATTAACGCTGCGGTATCTGGACCGACAACGCGGCGTAAATCGTCTAAGTCAACAAGCCCTTCTTCGGTCGATTTCACCGTCACCGTTTCAAAGCCGGCAACCGTCGCCGATGCAGGATTTGTTCCGTGCGCCGTATCGGGAACGATGACTTTCGTTCGGTGATAGTCGCCGTTTGCTTCGTGATAAGCGCGAATCATCATGAGTCCTGTCCATTCCCCATGCGCACCTGCAGCTGGCTGTAGCGTTACCGCGTCCATTCCAGTAATTTCTTTTAAATGCTCTTGTAAGTCATACATTAATTCAAGCGCTCCTTGCACCGTTTCTTCCGGCTGAAGCGGATGGATGTGAGCAAATCCAGCGAAGCGAGCAACATTTTCGTTTATTTTCGGATTGTATTTCATCGTACAAGATCCAAGCGGATAAAAGCCGGAATCGACCCCATGATTGCGCTTGGACAACGCTGTATAATGACGCATAATATCAAGCTCCGACACTTCTGGAAGCTCGGGTGCTTCTTGACGAATGTAATCGGTTGGAATGACTTGCGCAACATCGATGGCTGGCACGTCTAGCTTCGGTAAGCTATACCCAATTCGCCCTGGCTTACTTAATTCAAAAATAAGCGGTTGGTCTTTATGCATGACAATCCCCCAATTCTTTTACAAGCGTGTCGATTTCTTCTTTCGTGCGTAGTTCCGTCACTGCAATTAACATACAATTTTGTAGTTCTGGATAATCACGCCCGAGATCATAGCCACCAATGATTCCTTTTTCCAATAGCTTTTTATTTACTTCTGCTATCGGTTTGTTCATGCGGATGACAAACTCGTTGAAAAACGGTCCTGTAAATACGACATCAAATCCATGATTAACAAACGCCTCTTTTGCATAGTGTGCTTTTTGAATATTCATCGTTGCCATTTCTTTTACCCCGTTTTTACCAAGCGCAGTCATCGCCACCGACGCTGCAAGCGCGTTTAACGCTTGGTTCGAGCAAATATTCGATGTTGCTTTGTCGCGGCGAATGTGTTGCTCGCGCGCTTGTAATGTCAAGACGAAACCTCGGCGACCTTCTTCGTCTGTCGTTTGTCCGACAAGACGTCCCGGAATTTTGCGCATGAGCGCTGATTTCACCGCAAAATAGCCGCAATGCGGGCCACCAAATTGCGTTGGAATACCAAACGGCTGCGCATCGCCAACGACGATGTCCGCCCCGAATTGGCCTGGCGGCGTTAATACCCCTAATGCAAGCGGATTGCTGGCGACAACGAACATTCCTTTATGCGCATGAGCGATTGGCTCGATCTCTTTTAGCGGTTCGATTTGTCCGAAAAAGTTCGGATATTGTACAATGACACATGCCACATCTTCGTTCATTTCTGTTTGAAGGGCGTCAATATCCGTTACACCGTTTTTGTACGGTATTTCTACTACCTCTAGCCCAGGACCTTTCGCATACGTTTTCACGACGTCGCGGTATTCTGGATGCACCGCGCTTGATAACAACACTTTTTTCTTTTTCGTATGCGCCGCGCTTAATAACGCTGCTTCTGCTAGCGCTGTTCCACCGTCGTACATCGATGAATTTGCCACATCCATGCCTGTTAGCTCGCAAATCATCGTTTGAAACTCGAAAATGGCTTGCAATTCCCCTTGCGAAATTTCTGGTTGATACGGTGTATATGCCGTATAAAACTCGGAACGTGAAATGACGTGATCCACAATCGTCGGAATGTAATGATCGTACACCCCTGCCCCTAAAAACGACGTGTGTGTCTTCATATCCGCATTTTTTGCCGCTAATGCCATTAATTCTTTCATTAACTCCGGTTCTGATTTTGCCGGCTTAATGTTGTACTCTCCTTGAAAACGGACGCTTTCCGGGATGTCAGAAAACAATTCATCAATGGACTGTACCCCGATCGTTTGTAACATTTGCTGCTTATCTTCTTCTGTCATCGGCAAATAACGATGAAGCATAACTCTCTCTCCTCACATTATTTTGTACGCTTGTAAAACGGTGTTGCCACCACTCTTGCTTTTAACCGCTTCCCACGAACGTCTACTTCCACTTCCGTACCAAGTGACGAAAACGCAGTAGAAATAAGCGCTAGTCCGATATTTTTTTTAAGCGTTGGCGATTGTGTTCCGGTCGTGACGAAGCCAATTTGCTCATTGTTGACATACACCGCATATCCGTGACGCGCAATGCCTTTGTCAATCATTTCGATTCCGACAAGTCTCCGTGGCGCTCCTTCTTCTTTTTGCTTCTTCAATATTTCTTTTCCGAAAAAGTCGACATCTTTATTCGTTTTTACTGCAAATCCAAGCCCTGCTTCGATTGGGGTAATATCTTTGGCCAGTTCTTGTCCATATAGCGGCAAGCATGCTTCAAAACGAAGCGTGTCGCGTGCACCGAGCCCGCATGGAAGTACCCCTTCTTCTTTTCCTGCTTCTAAAATGGTGCGCCAAAGCGTTGGGGCATCTTCTGCTCGACAATATAGCTCAAATCCGTCTTCTCCTGTATATCCTGTTCGGGACACAAGCGTTTGAACTCCTGCAACATCAACATGATCTGCAAAAGCGAAAAACTTCATCGTAGATAAATCGACCGTCGTCAATTGCTGTAATACTTTTTCTGCAAGTGGGCCTTGTAGCGCAAGTTGTGCAATATCGTTTGAAATATTGACAAGTTCGACATCCCCAACAACATGCTCAGAAAGCCAAGCAAAATCTTTCTCAATATTGGCAGCGTTTACGACAAGAAGATAATGATCGTCCGCTTTTTTATAAACAAGTAAATCATCAACGGTTCCCCCATCTTCATAACACATCAACGTGTATTGGGCGCGACCGTCCGTTAACTTCGCAACGTCGTTTGTCATCATTTTTTGTAAAAAAGCAAGACTATCTTTTCCTTTCACTTCAAACTCGCCCATATGGGACACATCAAATAACCCTGCACGCGTTCGTACAGCTTCATGTTCTTCTTTAATGCTAGAAAATTGCACAGGCAACTCCCAGCCACCAAAATCAATCGTTTTTGCGCCATACTCTGCATACAGAGGAAATAGCGGTGTTCTTTGTAACATATGCTCCCTCCTTGTTCATAAAAAAAGACAGACGACCCCCATATTGTCATATGGTAGTCTCTGTCCTTTCACCTGAAAGTTTCCCTAAGAGTAATTAGGTGTCCTCGTGGGTGGTTCACGTTTGTGAACGCTCTCCAGAGCTGCGTCAAACAAGAGTTCTTTTGCCTGAGAGATTCGTGTTGCCACTTGCTCCTTCGGCGCTACGTGCTGTAGTCTCTCCCCTTGTTCTCATCCGCCCGTATACAATTGTCGTTTTTGTGCCACACTACGTGTAAACACACCAATGAAACAATTTTACAAACTTTCTTACGTTTTTTATTATCTTATAACTTCTCATTTGTCGCAATACCTTTTTATAAATAAAATACGTAAGTTTATTTAGTTTTAAACAAAAATGTTCGGAAAATGAGGGATGCTTGATGAACATCACCATGCATTGGGAGAGAAGCTGGAAAGATGAATTTGCCAAACGTATTGAACGTGACGGCCCGTGGTCAAATTGGGAATTATATGAGTTGGCGCTTGAAGCAACGAAATCGTTAGCTATCCCTCAATTTGATGGGCTACAAGCGCCAAATCATTTACCACATGTCACCATTTTACCCCATCAATACGACGTTGCCCGTCAAGTCGTTGAACAAATGAACGGAAAAGCCATCTTAGCTGATGAAGTTGGACTCGGGAAAACGATTGAAGCAGGATTGATTTTAAAAGAGTATATGATTCGTGGACTTGTGCAGAAGGCACTTATTCTCGTTCCAGCCTCTCTCGTGTCACAATGGGTGCAAGAATTGAACGAGAAATTTTTTATTCCTGCTGTTGCCCAAAGGAAAAGTTACGTATGGGAACAATGTGACATTGTTGTTTCATCCATTGATACGGCAAAAAAACAACCACACCGAGACATCATTTATGGACAAACGTACGATATGGTCATTATTGACGAAGCACATAAGTTAAAAAACAATAAAACAAAAAACTATGAATTTGTTCAAGGACTGAAAAAAAAGTTTTGTTTGCTATTGACAGCAACACCGATTCAAAATCGTGTAGAGGAAATTTTTCATCTTGTCTCTCTACTGAAACCAGGACATTTAGGAAATGCCGAACAATTTCAAAAAAAGTATGGAAAATTGCGGACATTACACGATGATGCCCATTTAAAAGAGCTCATTCGCAAAGTAATGATTCGTCATCGTCGCCATGATACAGGTATTGAGTGGACAAAACGGCACGTTGAAACGTTTTTTATTGATTTCTCGGAAGCGGAGCGAAATGTATATGAAACGATTCAACAGTTGAAGACTCATTTTTCAGATACATCGCTGTCACATATGACATTGTTGCGTGAAATATGTAGCAGCAAAGAAGCGCTTTTTTGCACGCTAAAGAACATGCTTGAACAAAAACCGCATCTTGAAACGACAATCGGGGCATTGTTGCAAACAATGAACGACATCACCGACCACGCAAAAGCGAAAAAAGCGTTAGAACTCATTCAAACAATAAACGATAAAGTTATTGTATTTACAGAATACCGCGCCACACAGTTGTACTTGCAATGGTTTTTTAAACAACATGGCATCTCTTCTGTGCCGTTTCGCGGTGGATTTAAACGAAGTAAAAAAGATTGGATGAAAGAGTTGTTTCAACATCGCGCGCAAGTGTTAATCGCGACTGAAGCAGGAGGAGAAGGAATTAACTTACAATTTTGTAATCATGTCATCAACTACGACTTACCATGGAACCCAATGCGTCTTGAACAACGAATCGGGCGCGTCCACCGTCTCGGACAAACGAAAGATGTCCACATTTATAATTTTGTCGTGCGCAATACGGTCGAAGAACATATGTTTACGTTATTGTACGAAAAAATTCAACTATTTGAACGAGTCGTTGGTGAGTTAGATGATATTTTAATGAAATTACAATCTCCTACATTTTCAAATCATTTAGAACGTATAATCGCCCAGTCCAAAAGTGAAGGGGAACTAAAAATTAAAATGCAAAATTTTGTAGAAATTTTTACGAACATGGGGGATAGTGTCCATGCAGCAACATGACATTCAATCTTTTCTCGAACGTTTTTTTACCGCTACCCATTGCCCAATTTTAGAACGTAGTGATGACCACATACGCGTTCAACTTACCGTCGATATGGATAAACAATTAATGAATCGTCCTTTTTATTGGCATTATGTTGAACGCATCGGAGCCATAGGTGAACCACTGCAATTATCGCTTATGACGAGACAATCAGCTACAAAAGAAGGGGAATATATTCATTTCGGTTCACCGCGGCTTCACCAAATTTTTTCAATCGCCAAAATGAACGGTCGATTCGTTCGCCTTTATGAACAAGTATGTGAACGTTCTGTTGCGCTTCATCCGTGGCTTCATACAAACATATTGCTCTCTTATGAGTGTGATCGAAAACAAGATCGTTTATTATCGTTAGGTATTCATCTCATTAGTGGAACGATTATTGAATCATTTTACGACGTGTTAAAAGAAAAACAGTGGGCGGCAACAGTCCCTGATTACTGTTTTACCATTTCTCCACTTATTAAACCGCTGAGCGGACTTGCCCGGCTTGAAGCTTTTGTGGAGCGTCTCATCTCCTCTGAAACACATCATTGGGCGGATGAAGCGCGAGCACGCTGGAAAGAAGAACTAGCATTATTGCAACATTTTTACGAAGGCGTAGAGGAAAAACGAGAAGAATATGAAAAAGAAAAAGAAGCATTGCGACAAAGGTACGAACCGAGAATTCACATATCCATTATCAATGGCGGATTATTTTATTTGCAAGCGAAATAAGGCTGACATAAGCCTTATTTTCGCTTGAATAAAAGGATAACAGCATACGGAATGACGCCGAACCAGCGATATAAAAACGGTTGCTTTTGTTGTTTTTTAAACTCCTTTTTTTGTTGTCTTTGTTTTTTTCGTTCGTCTCTCGGTTGGTCTAAATATTTTACGACTTGTTCGGTCATAAATTTCACATAATCGTTTCCTGCCATCGTTCATCACCTCGATGCTAGTATCGTCAAAAACGAGGTGTTTTAAGCAAGGAGACGATGTTTTCTACGATGTCATCTATTGTGCGATTTGTTGTATCAATGGTCATATGCGCTTCTTGATAAAACGGAAGACGATGTTCAAATAGCTGTTTCATTTGCTTTTGTTTATTTCCCATCAGTAACGGTCGGGTCTCATCATCAGCTAAACGCCGAAACAATTCATGTAGCTCACAATGCAAATAAATGACGATTCCATGCTCGCGCATAAATTGACGATTTTCTTCTTGAATGACAATCCCGCCACCTGTTGTAATAATCACATGTTCCTTTGGAAGCTTCTTTAATGCGTCTCGTTCATACGCTCGAAACGTCTCTTCCCCCTCTTCTGCGAAAATCTTTGTAATCGTTTTTCCGACTTGCTGTTCAATATATGCATCTGTGTCGATCACAGGCAATTGCAATACTTCTCCTAAACGTCTACCAACTGTCGTCTTTCCTGCTCCCATAAATCCTGTTAAATAAATCGCTTTCATGTTCCCTCTCCCTTCTAGTATACTTCTCGCCACACTGATATGTTGTTTGTTGAAGCATTGAATTGAAATTGGGCGTCGTAACGAAATTGTACATTCGTTATGCACGATACAGTTACAGACCATACATCAGGCTCAATACGTGTTGCACGATATGTTGCTTGCCCATGAACAAATGAAACCGTTTGGGTTAATAATGACACGTTTTCTGGTGTACTGGCAAGCGTTTGTTTCACATAAATAAGCGCTTGTTTCATTAAGTAATCTGCTTCGTACCATTTCTTTTCTTCTTCAAAAAATTGTATTTCTGTATGATACAATGCAACAGCATGCAAAAAAAGAGCGCTCATGAATAACGCACACATGACGGTAAAGGGAAAAACAACTCCCCGTTCATGTTTCAAGCGAACGAAAAGATGGAATGAACGCTTCATATGCATCCCCCTTGTCTGTCAATACACGAATACGGATGCCTGCTCCCTCTTTTTCATATGATATTTGTTGAATAAACTGAAGCATAATTTCATGACCGGTATCATTCACACGTCGACGAATGATCGTTCCGTACTTTTCATACGTTACGCGCTCCCCTGTCCATTTATCGAATTGAATCGTCGTTCCGTATATACGAACATCTTTCGATTCCCTTAGTTCCATTTTTGCTTGTTGAATAAAAACAAGCCATTCAAAATAGTGAAAGTTTCCGCGTTTCGCTGTATAGTTTACTGCTAGATGAAATGCGGGTGTCAATAAAGATAAAATGATGAACAAAACGGTAAGAGACATGAGTATTTCGATTAATGTGAATCCTTTCTCTTTTTGAATCATTGTCCTAACGACTCACATCTTTCTTTTGTTCGTTTCAACCTATCTTCCCAGCGCACACATTGCTCATTTGAACGCATAAACAGTGAAAATGTATGTGTACCTCGCACCACGACCGTTTCGTTTCCAATCTGCTCGTTCATCATCACCTCATATAAAATTTGATTGGCGATCGTTTCCGCTTTTTTGTTTTCTCGCTCTATCATAATGATTGTCCAATGAGCGATGATCATAACGATTACCCCGCTCCACACACTAAGCGAAATAAGCAGTTCAAAAAATGTAAAACCGTTACAATTTTTGTACATACAATCGCCCTTTCCCTAATTGAAAAACGATTTTATATTTTTTGCTTCCATACGCAACAAGCAATGTTCCCGCCTTATTGATATTGCCATTTGGATAATAAAACAACGGTGGAGATAGTGTAGCCATTTGAAATTGAAAAGGGGAAGGGAAGGAACGAGCGATTAATTCCTTCCCAAACGTCCCACCTTCTTTCACTTGATAGCGACATGTATCGAAATAAAACATAATCGCTACCGTCTTTTTTCGGCTGATGGCATATTGTTGAGCGTATAACATATCGTTACTAAACTGTTCTAAAAAATATTGTAACTGCCGCTCAGCTAACGTTTGTTGAAGCGGTGGAACGGTAAAAACCATGATCGTTGTGACAATAAAAAGAACGATCAACATTTCGACGAGCGTAAACCCTCGTTCATTCACCTTCTAAAACGTCTCCTTCATTTGTAATAACAATCTCTTTTCCATTTGGGCAACGGTTGCTCTCAATATATTTTCCATCTACTAATTGTTGCACAGTCGGGATTGTACCGTGCTCCATTTCGTATGCTTTCACTTGGGATTGAACCATTTTTATAAAAGCCGAACACCCTTTGTTGTTAATCATGCTGTTATGTTTTGTCACATTTGGGATCGTAATTAAAATTAAAATTGTGATAACCATAAGCACAATTAACATTTCAATTAATGTAAACCCTTTCTCATTTCGCATATACATCCCCCATTATATGTGATTTAACAATTGAAAAACGGGCCATAGCATCGCCATATACATGAGAATAACGAAAATACCAATAAAACTAAGCAACAAGGGTTGGATGAGATATACAGATTTTTTCAACCGGGTTTCAAGTTTTTGCAATGAAAACTGACTATAATGCAATAATTCTTGAACTAATTCTCCATTCGACTGACCGTGACGAATGACGAAAGGTAGTTCCTTCTCGTAATATTTCCGCTGTTCGATGATTTCATCTAATTTTTCACCTGCGCATAGCTGTTGTTTCATCAATTTCGCTTCCTCTCTCAGCAATGGAAGGTGAGATTGATGCTCAAAAATTTGGATCGCCTCATAAATCGATAGTCCCCCTTTCAACAAATGGCTTAATTGCAATGAAAATACTTGCGTATGAAAAGAAACGATCCACGAGCGAACAATTGGGATGTTCATAAATAGATTCATTTGTCTATAAATAGGCCATGAACGAACGACAAAAAAGTAAAACAATACGAAGAAAATGAACACGATGAGCGCAATAGAAAAAATGCGAGGAAGCCATACCGCAACAGAAAAAATGAACGTAGAAAAAGCAGAACGAGCATGAAATGAAGAAAGAAGATGAGAAAACTGCGGAGCTAACACTTGTTGAAATATGAAAAACATGGCGATACAAAAACTAAAAAGAAACAATGGGTAGCGTAACATACGCTTCACTTGCTCAACGTAATGTGCCCGCATTTGTCCGATTTCCCCCGCTTCAATAAACCCGTGAGCAAGTTGGCCGTGTTGTTCAGCGAAAAATATATATCCTAAAAGATGAGAATGAAATTGCATGCGTGAAAAAGTTTCATGAATCGGTACACCGGCTCGCAATGCTTGCATGCAATCATCTAAATCTTTTTGTTTTACTACAGGTTGCTGAATTTGTAAAAACTCAATCGCCTGAGCAAGCGAATACCCTTTACTGAGCAATTTTCCAAGTTGGATGAAAAACGAACTTTGCTCTTGTAACGACCAATTACGACGTCGCTTCATCTAACAACCAACTTTCAATGACATGCTCGTGTAAAAAACCGAGCGCAATGCCTTTTTTAATCACATCTTTTAACCGAGTATACACGTATGTCGCTTGCTCCCCTTTCGCTGCCCGCATCGCTTGTGCCAGTTCACTTCCGTATAATAATTCATAAACACCGACTCGACGAACAGGTCGATACTGTCGGCAAAAAGGTGAGCACTCCGCTTCACAAAACGGACATTTCAATTGCACAAGACGTTGGGCTGTCACAGCGACTAACGTTTGCGCCATTTCTTGAAATGGTACACCAAACTCAAGAAGACGATAAATCGCTCCAACCGCATCCTTCGTATGCATCGTTGTTAGCACAAGATGTCCCGTAAGCGCTGCGCGTACAGCTATTCGTGCCGTTTCGGCATCACGAATTTCTCCTACCATAATCACATCTGGATCGTGTCGCAAAATCGCTTTTAACCCTGCAGCATACGTAATGCCAGCTTTTTCGTTTACTTGTACTTGCAACACATCTTCCGCCCGCTTTTCAACCGGATCTTCTAACGTAATGACATTTCGTTGAAAATGATGGCGACATACGTTTAACAAACTGTATAACGTTGTTGTCTTTCCGGATCCTGTTGGTCCTGTGAAAATCATCAGCCCATGGGAATAGTTTAATAGCGCGAGCAACTTTTTTGCGGTCGAAGGAAATAGCGCGAGTTGTTTGAGCGGAAGAAATGAGTGTAGCGGAAGCAGACGGATAACTAAGCTTTCATCATAAATCGTAGGCAATGTCGATAAACGAAGATGGACAGTTGTGTGGGCAACGTTCATTTCCATTGCTCCGCTTTGCGGGCGGCGACGTTCACCAATATCCATATCAGCGAGAAACTTGAAATGAGCAAGCAAACGTTCACACGTCTGTTTTGATAACACACTTTTTGTAACGAGCATACCCCCTAATCGAAACTGAACAAGTGCATCTTGCTTACGCGGAACGATATGAATGTCAGAAGCTTGAAGAATATACGCATCCTCAATAAGTCGATCCGCCAATTGCTCGATTGTTTGCAATGCCATCCCCCTTTCTTTATTTTTCGCCTTGATTATTCAACATCTTTCGTCAAATTCCTGCTTCATTCGCAAAAAATTCAAAAAAAATATTCACCCATAGGGTGAACGTTATGAGACACAAACACGACGATATTTTTTCGCAATGTTTTTTAATGCTGACGGGTTATAGCCGACAACAAGCCGTTTACCACCTGTGACGATCGGACGACGAAGAAGACGAGGTTCTTTTACAAGCAACTCAACAACTTTTGATAAAGGCCAATCCTCCACGTTTTCGCCAAGTTGTTTAAATGACTGACTACGCGTAGCTAAAATTTCATCGATCCCTTCCGTCGTTAATGATAACAAGTGCAATAGCTCCTCACGTGTCGGTGTTTCACGAAATAAATGGCGCTCATGAAAGGCAATATTGTTTGCACATAACCACTTTTTTGTTTTTCGACACGATGTACAACTCGGATGCATATATACAGTCAGCATAGCAACACACTCCTCTCTCCACTTAGTTATACATATTGTATAACATTTGTTTAATATTTGTATATAAATTTGTTTTAAAACTTTGTGAACGTTACAAAAAGATAGGGAAAAAGACCTATATATGCATTTCCATTGTGGAAATACATGTATTATAATGTAAATGAATGAACATATAGGAGTGAGACATAATGGACCAAGTACTGAAAATTACAAGCGTCCTTGCTGATCCGACTCGTTATGAAATTTATCAGTATATCGCTAGAAAACATCAAGAAGTAACCGTTCAAGAAATTGCTGACGCTTTTCATATTCACCCAAACGTCGCGCGTCTTCATTTAACAAAGCTAGAAGATGTAAATATGCTTGTATCGGAAACAAAAAAAACAGGAAAAGGTGGCAGACCGAGTCGATTATACCGTCTATCTGACGATGTGATTCAGCTCCATTTTCCGTTTCGTGACTACCAGCTGTTATCAAAAATTGCAATCCATGCGATGATGAAACTTGGAGAAGCAGGAAAACAAGCGTTGTATGAAACAGGAAAGTTATTTGGTCAAGAACTTGTACAACAACACGTCCAATCGATGCAAGCACTTGAACAGTTAAGTGTGGAAGAAAAAATGGACATTTTACAAAAAGCAGCGGAAGCCGCTGGATTTTATCCGACATTCCATTACAGTGAAAATCAAGGGAAAATTTACTTTGAAATTTTCAACTGCCCGTTTAAAGAACTCGCATTTGCACATCCAGATTCTGTATGTTATATGCATAACGCCTTTTTAAAAGGAATGTTAGAAGTATTATTTACAAACGCTGAACTTGTGACTGAAGAAATTATGCCATCAGGCTGTAATTCGTGTACGTATCAAGCCATTCTAAAAAAATAGAACGTTTACACAACCATTTCGAGTACATTATAATAAGTAAGGGAAACGGTCAGAAAAGGAGGGATACATATGGATCGTATGTTCCGCGTCTTGTCATTTTGGACAGGAATTTTTGCTGTCATGTTCTATCTTGGCCATATGCATACAACATCATTATTGTTCCTCGGCCAAACAGGATTCTTTCTTTTGTTAAGCTACTTAAAATTAACAGAAAGAATGTACATTTACATTTTCGGTGCGTACTTAACGGTCTTTTTTGCCGGATTTACGTACTGGACAACCTTTATGATGGTTCCTGGTATGGGCGAATAAAAAGCGATGAGTGTACCTCATCGCTTTTTTATGTAAAAATAGGAATATTCACGTTTTTTTGTTGCACCATCACATGAAACGCCCTGCCGATATCGCTCATGACTAGCGAGCGAATAGCACGATTATGACGTTGTTGCTCAGAAAACGGATTTGGATCATGGTGGGCAATCAAATGATTTAAAATGCCTGCCTGCAATAAAAATTCATCTTGGCGCCATAAATGAATAAATGTCCACCCTGCTTGTTCTCCATAAAATCGTAACGCGTCCCATTGAATGTGTGTGGTGAGATCCATCTCACCTGGATAACGAAGCACATTGTCGATGAGCTGATGACGATAATAACCGCGCAAGCTCCCACGTTTTCGCGCTGGGTGTTTCCATTCCTCATCCGTATATCCATAATCTACTGTAAAAATGATTGCTTTATCGATTACTTGATCGAGCTGAAAAATAAACTTTTTCATCGCTAACGGAATTTCAAATCGCTGTCCGTCAACGAGCTGAATATTCCGTTCAACGATATATTGAGCAATTTGCTCATTTTCAAGCGGAACACATTTCTCAACAAGCTGATCGTTTTCTACTTCAATAAAGCACTCGTATATGTGACCTTCTCGTTTCTCAATGACATGAACAGGAAACGCATCAAATAGCTCATTGCTAAATACAATACCAGAAAAAGAATCAGAAAGCTCAGCAAAACTGGAGATGATACGAACGTAATCAATAAACGGAGCGAGCGTTTCCGCTTGTTTTTCCCGATGGTACGGACTTGCTTCGATCATTATATATTGTCCTTGTGAAAACGTTTTAGGTGATTGACGTTTCCATTGTTCTAAAACAGCATAAGCAAATCGTCCTGTCCCCCCACCGATTTCACAGATGAGTGGTGGAACATGATGTGTTTCTATCAAGCGAACAAACATATCTGCAAATACACGTCCAATGATATGCCCAACGTTACTCGTCGTAATAAAATCCCCTTCGCGCCCAATTTTTTCTTTTCTTCTCATATAATATCCATACTGTTCATCATACAATGTTAATTCCATATATTGTGCATACGATAAACGTTTATTTCTCATTTTTTCTAACATTTTTTCATTCGCACCCTTTTTCACTATTGACATAGTGTTAAATTTGTTATATTGTTAATGTAGTAGCTTAACTATATCCCCTCCCATTATAGGAAATAAAACATCCCCCAAACCCCCTTCTCTGTATAGAGAAGGGAATTTTTTTGTCTAAAATCCATTTAAAAAAGGGTTTGTATCCATTTCCGCTCCAATCGTTGTTTCTGGTCCATGTCCACATAGCACAATCGTTTCTTCAGGAAGAACAAGCAACTTACGATGTATACTTTGTAACAATTGTTCGTAACTCCCTTCAGGCAAATCTGTCCGACCAATACTCCCTGAAAACAACACATCACCTGATACGATTGCTTGAGCATCTTCGATATAGTATGACACACTACCCGGCGAATGCCCTGGTGTTTCGAACACTTGAAGTGAGAAATCGCCAATCGTCAACGTTTTCTCTCCCTCAAGCAACACGTCAGCATCGTTTGTAGTAATTGCTTCTCCCATAAATAATAAAGAACCATTTTTCATTGGATCAGTTAGCCAATGTTGTTCTTTTTTATGTACATACACAGGAATGGACCACTTGTTTTTTACGTCTTCAACCGCTCCAATATGATCAAAATGAGCATGTGTAAGCAACACCGCAAGCGGCGTCCAGCCGTTCGTTTCAATATAATGAATGAGTTTTTCTCCTTCGCTGCCGGGATCAAAAATTAAACATGTCCCATTTTCATGAACAAGCACATACGCATTTGTTTGTAACGGTCCTAAAGGAATTCGTTCCCACTTCATTTCATTCCCTCACTTTTTGTATATATTCTATCCTCATTGTACATGAATAACATACGTTTTGCACCTCGACAAACGTAACAAAAACGATTACAATGAAAAAGGAATAATCGGTGTACATAAGGAGGGGAAGTTATGCCAACAGGAGTTATTTTGGTTGTGATCTTTACATTAGTTACGTTGCTTGCCGCTTACGGCGTAATCCGTTCGTTGCGCGAGAAAAATTTCCTCGGCGTATTGTTCGGGTTAGGAACAGTTGCCGTGTTCGGTTGGTTTACAATTATGACTGTCATTCATCACGGATATCCAGTTGCCCATTAAAAAGACGCCAATATAGTGGCGTCTTTTTACGTGCGAGCAAGGGCGGTCATAAAAATACCGATGCTTTCATTGTAAATAGAATGAAACTGGGAAAACGGGAGCGGATTTACCCCTTCACCAAGTTCAATCGTATACCCACATCGCTTCCAATTGAAAATAAACCAATCGCGATATCCAGCATGGCTATCAATATACCGAACAGGTACATAACCGCTCCATTTCGCAAATTCATTCACTTCTTCTTCTGCTTCGGGTGGCTCACATCGTTCATATCCCCAATAAATTTCTTTTCCTTGTGTATGAAATGCGAGCACCTTAAAAAAATCACGTTCTTTTGTCAACGTTGCTATCGCTTGTGCTTCTGGTTCGGTTAACGGAGAAAATCCAGGAAAATCACGCGGTGCAGGTGCTTTTGGAATTTTTCTTTCTTTCTCTACTTCCCATTTCGCAGGAAATTGATTGTTTAAATCAACCCCACGAATATTTGCTTTCCATTGTGAGAAATCTTCACTTCCCCCATTTATGCGTACTACTTCATCTTCATAATGTTGTGCCGCTTTTTTTCCGTGTAATACAAGATCCACTCCATCGGGATTTACCATCGGAACAACGGATAAAGTCGTTCTTTTATACAATTGTTGTACATCATAGCCACAAAGATGCTGTTTGTTCTGTAGCGCTTCCACATATTCACGAACAAACGCCATCACAACTGCTGAAGTAATCCACTCGTTCGCATGAAACGAGGCATTCATATGCACATATGTTTCACCTTCTCCAATTTGTAACTCAACAATCGGTTTTTTTAACACACTTTGCCCAATTTCTTGCGTGCGGACGAACGAATGACACCGCAATTGATCGAGATCATGCATTAAAGTTGAAAAATCGTACATCGCTCTCCCCCCTTGTTTCATCGTATGAACAGTACATTTGTACATATGTATGTAAAAAAGCTAGCTCTGTCACAAGAGCTAGCTTATCGTTTGTTTTCTTGTTGTTTATTGTAGAAACGCAATAAGTCACCATATACAATTTTGTCGGAGTAATCAAGCTCCTGACGTGCTTTTTCCATATACGGTTCGCAATGAGACGCGTCGACTTCTATCCCTGTTTTCTTATCGTAGCATGCGTTTTTCGTATATACATAATCTTTTGTCACGAAGCTACCATCACGAAGAACGACGAAGTCCAGCTTATCTTTTGAGAATAAATCTTCACCAAAATGAATTTGGTTGCGTGTATCAATTCCGAGCAAATGAAGCAATGTCGGTTTCACATCAATTTGCCCTGATACTTTTGAAATGACTTTTGGATGCTTATCTGTTACGCCTGGAATATGGATGATCAACGGAACGCGTTGCAATTGAACGTGATCAAATGGCGTAATTTCATCCTTACCTAAATATTGAGCCATCGCTTTGTTATGATTTTCAGAAATACCGTAATGGTCTCCGTAAAGGATGATAATAGAATTTTCATACAATCCTTCTTTTTTCAGCTGCTCAATAAACACTTTCAGCGCTTCATCCATATATCGAACCGTCGGGAAATAACGGTTTAACGTCCGGCTATTTGATGTGTACTCTGGAACCATTTTATCCTCTTCCCCTAATTCAAACGGGAAGTGGTTCGTTAATGTAATAAACTTTGTATAAAATGGCTGCGGCAACGTTTTTAAATGTTGCACAGATTGCTCAAAAAACGGAATGTCTTTTAAACCCCAACCAACTGAATTTTCCTCCGTAATGTTATAGTCCGTCATCGAGAAGAAACGATCGTACTTCATCGATTGGTACATCACATCACGGTTCCAGAAACTTTTATTATTTGCATGGAATACAGCTGAATAGTAACCGTAGTTTTTCAATATTTCTGGCGTTGCGTTATACTCGTTTGTCGCATGTGTGAAAAAGACCGCACCGCGTCCAAGAGGATATAACGAGTTTTCAATAATAAACTCCGCATCTGATGTTTTTCCTTGCCCTGTTTGATGGTAAAAGTTATCAAAGTAATAACTTTGTTTAATAAAGTCATTCAAAAACGGCGTAATTTCTTGTCCGTTCACCGTATTGTTAATAACGAAGCTTTGTAATGACTCCATCGAAACAATGATCACATTACGGCCTTTGGCAATACCAAATAACTCTTTATTCGGCGCTTTTTCATTTGCATTAACGTAGTTTTGAATATCCGCCAATTCGCTGCTATCCGCTAATGCACGTTGCGCTTTTGAGCGCGACTGTAAAATAATATCATATACATGGTAGTTGTATATACCTAAGTTTTTAATTAACATTTCGCGGTCAAACGTGCGCGTTAACAGCTCTGGACGTTCCGTCTCCGCTAATCCTAAGTTAAATAAAGCAATGGCTACTGTTGCAAGGAAATAAGTGCAGCGAAAGCGTTTTGTCGCTGGTACGTATTGCGCAATAGACACTTTTTTATACGCCATCCAAGCCAGCAATGCGACATCAAGGAAAAAGAAAATATCCGAAACGTTCATCAATTCAAACACACTATTTCCTAAATCACCCATGTTATTCGTTTGGAACAGCACAGGAATCGTAATGAAATCGCTAAAAAAGCGATAAAACATGACGTTCGCATACAAAACAAATGAAATAATGAAGCTTGTAATGACAACATAGCGATTGCGTCGCTTCTCACTCATAAATAAAGCAAGCCCAAAAATAAATAACAGGAAGCTTAACGGGCTAATAAACAAAATAAACTCCTGCTTCCATGACTCAATTTTTATATCAAAACTATTTTTATAGACTAAATACGTCTTCAACCATAAAAGCAATACCGTTAACAAAACGAAACGGTAATTTTTCATATGCTTTCCCTCCTTTAACCCATCCACATCTGTCTATATCTATGTTGTATGAGGAACATCCGTTTTTTTACATTTTTTTATCTTAACCAAAGACAATATTAATACTTTCTTAATAAAAAAGCAACTGTTATCTTAAACTACAAACGATATAATAGACAAGTCGCACGTCCACATATGACTGTTTTACACCTTTTCTTACAAAAATGCAAGACGTTTTTTACCGACAAATTTTCGACAAAAAAACAGACGAGTGTTTCGTCTGTTTTTTACATCATATTTGTTTTCACTAACCATGCTCCGCCGATCACGCCAGCATCATTTCCAAGGGTAGCGATAACAATGTCAGCAGCTTCAGCGACGCGCGGGAACGCAAAACGTTTAAAATGACGAGCAACCGCTTGCGCTAACATACTCCCTGCTTTCGATACACCGCCACCGATGACAATTTTCTCTGGATTTAAACCGTTGGCTAAATGAGCAAGCGCTAAACCAAGATGAAACGTCACTTCATCAACAATTTGTAGCGCTAACGTATCATTCTCTTTCGCGGCATCAAATACATCTTTCGCCGTAACAGCCCCTACTTGTTTCCATACGTCTCGCAAAGAGCTCGGTTCATCGGTTCGTTGCAAACGCTCTGTCGCGATACGTGCAATACCTGTCGCTGAAGCGATCGTCTCTAAACATCCTGTTTTACCGCAATTACAAGATGCCCCTCCTTCTGGAATGGACGTGATATGGCCAATTTCCCCACCAGCACCGTTTGTCCCATGCACGATTTGACCGTTTACGATCACACCGCCACCAACACCTGTGCCAAGCGTGACGAGAATTAAATTTTTCGCGCCATCGCCCGCCCCTTTCCACATTTCTCCGATGGCGGCAATGTTCGCATCGTTATCAACAACGACAGGAAGACCTGTTTCCATTTCCAACCGATCTTTCAAAGGGAAGTTTTTCCATCCTAAATTTACTGCTTCATAAATATCTCCTGTCGCCATATTAACAGGTCCTGGTGCACCGATGCCAATGCCGATCAACCGTTCTTTTGATTCATCTAATTCACGTAACTTTTCATCAATCGCTTTTGCAATGTGTGTTGTAATATGTTTCCCTTGTTCGGATTTATCCGTTGGAATCTCCCATTTACAAATGATTTCCCCATACATGTTCACAAATGCTAATTTGACTGTCGTTCCGCCTAAATCTACGCCAACTAACCATTGTTCCATTGTTCTTTCATCCCTTTTTCTCTTTTTTCTCGTTCGATTTGTGCTTCATGACGCAAAATAAGAAGCGCCATTTGATAATCTTTTACGTCAATGAGCTGCGCTTGAAATAATTCTTTCAGTTCGTCTTCCATCAATTCCAAATCAGCGAGACGGTCACCGACGTAAATAATCGTTCCATACTTTTTTAGCAATTGTTGTACATCATATACAGATTTCATTTTCTTCACCTATCGTGTATAAGCGTTTTCAATCTTCATATTCTAAATGTATAAAGAAAACAAAAGGGCGTCAAGAACTGAACAATGACTTTGCGACATTTTTCACATTTTATCGATCCGGATCTTTCGGATGCAAGACAGTCGGTCGTCGATTTTTTAACGGAATTGGGGAACGGATGAGCACATCGCGCATCCCGCGATATGAAAACGGAATAAACGGCCATAAATATGGGACGCCAAACGATTGCATGCGAGCAAGCATAACTAACCATGCAGTAATACCAACAACGTAGCCCATAACACCAAACAACGCTGTAACGATCAGCAAAACAAGGCGAACGAGCCGATTGGCTAGTCCTAGCTCATAACTCGGTGTCGCAAACGTCCCGATCGTCGCCATCGCAAAATATAAAATGACTTCGTTAGAAAATAAGCCAACCTCAACCGCAATTCCACCAATCATCAATGCTGCAACAAGTCCAAGCGCTGTCGCTAAGGCAGATGGGGTGTGAATAGCTGCCATCCGCAACATATCTAATCCAAATTCGATCAGTAAAATTTGTCCAAACAACGGAATATTCCCTTCCGTTGATTTTGCGACAAACGATAATGCATGTGGCACGAGCTCTGGTGTTTTCATCCACATATACCAAAGCGGTAATAAAAAAATCGATAGCCATACCGCAAGAAACCGAACAAAGCGCAAATATGCACCAACAATTGGTTTATTTCTATATTCTTCTGCATGCTGCAGATGATGCCAAAATGTTGCAGGTGTAATTAACACGCTCGGAGACCCATCGACAAAAATGAGAACATGTCCTTCATATAAATGAGCTGCAGCCGTATCTGGCCTTTCTGTATAACGAACGACAGGATATGGGTTGAAGTGCCTGCCTGAAATAAATTCTTCTACCGTTTTTTCCCCCATTGGCAAGCCGTCTGTATCAATTTTGGCTAATGACTGTTTCACTTCTTCCACAATGTGTGAATTCGCAATATCTTCAATATAACAAACACAGACATCCGTTTTTGAACGGCGACCAATTTGCATATATTCCATTCGTAATGAACGATCTCGCACGCGCCGTCTTGTGAGCGCTGTGTTAAATACAATCGTTTCCACATATCCATCGCGTGCACCTCGAACAACACGCTCCATATCTGGCTCTTGAGGTCCGCGCACAGGATATGTGCGTGCATCAATTAAAATCGCTTTTGCCATTCCATCAACGAACAAAGCGGTCGGCCCTGCCAACACACCATCAATTACCCGTTCGAAATCATCTGTTTGATCCAACTCTACATACGGAAGATGCGTTTTTAATAATTTATCTAACGGTTGTTCATCTAATGTGCCATTTGGTAGCTCAGATAATAATTTCATTAAATAATGAAGAATGTCATCTTTCACAAATCCGTCAATCATAAATAACGCCATGTCTTTTCCAGCATAATGCACGTCTAAGTAAATGACGTCAAAACTTTTCCCTACTCCAAGCTTTTCCTTCATATATGAAACGTTTTCTGAAAGACGTGAAGATACTCGTTCCACTCCAATCACCTACCTTACATTCATTACCATTCATCTTTGACACATGTAAATGTATTCATACATATTTCCTGTCATATGCACATACATTTTTTATAAATGTAAGCTTGACCGGAGGAATAAGATGAAACGTTTATTATCGATATGCATATTTCTTTTGTCATTTGTCATCATCATACAAGCGTTTGAACGGCCAGCGCATGAAGCGATTATGTTTTTCCCGATCGATCCGACCGTTCACTTTACAACTGCCGAAACAAAATTATCACTACAGCCCAAAAAGAAGGAGACACGCTATGTCGTCGATTGGATCGTCACTTCATCGCTTGATCGAACTGCTTATCTTCGGCAAGATGTTTCGTTGTTATTTGCTAACGGAAGGCTTGTTGCTACACAAACAAAATGGAAGGAAAATGGAAAAAGTCTCATTCAGCAAAAACAGATCGAACAAAAAGGAAGTCGATTGTTTCAAGCCATTTCGTATCACCAAGGAGAATTGCATAGCGACAATGATATTCGGAGCAGTCAAAAAATGAGTGGGGATGTATTATACGTCGTCGACTCATCCTTCGCACCACTTCAATCGTTTCGTAAACCAACGACAGCCGAACAAAAAACATGGGCAAACACATTAAATAAACAAACGCAAACGATCGTAAATAAAACCGCTAATCAAATGGGGAATATATTGCCAGCAGACGATTATTACCATTTGTATTTACCGGAGCTCGTTCAATATAATGAGCAACCATTTATGGACTTAACAACAAATGAAACGGAAACGATGATCGGAAACTTATGGGAAGGGTTGTACAAAAATTATTTTTTAGGCATAAAAAAACAGAACGGTTCGATTGAATCTCCAATCGGTAGCACCGTTCCGCTTATTTTAATCAAAAAGGATTACAGTAAACTGTTTGTCGTAACAGAAACAGCAGACGGAGAACTCGTCATATTAAAGCAACTGCTCGAGTTCAAGCAATAATCGTTGATATTGCTCATTATTTGGTTCAAGCTGCAACGCACGCTCTGCAGCTTGTTTTGCTTTTTCATAGTTTTTTTCTTCCGCATATAATAACGCTAAATAATAATACGCTTCATGAAAACGGTTGTTTTTTTCGATGGCATCATATAAATATTGTTTTGCATCATCGTAATCTTTTTGTTGTATGTGAATATAGGCACGCAAAAAATCTGCCTTATATGCTTCAGCATCTTGTTCATGAATGAGTGTTAACATTTGCTCTGCTTGGCCGTATTCTCGTTCATCAATATATTGCTTGGACAACGCAAGAATAAGTTGTGCTTGATCTGCTGGCGGTCGTTGAAAACCAATATATAAGCAAATGAGCGTAACGACCGCTGTGAACAAAGCAGCAAACCATTGTCCAAAGCGAACACGTTCCTTTGGGAAATGAACGATATTTGCCGCTAAAAACCCACCAATTAAACCGCCAATATGACCTGCATTATCAATATTAGGAACGACGAGACCGAACGCTAAATTGATGCCGATGACAGTGATGACGTTCATTCCAATTGTTCGAAAAAATATGTGCGGTTTTGCTTTTCCGAAGTATAACAAAGCCCCAAAACATCCGAAAATGGCACCAGACGCCCCGGCAGATACGGATGATGAAAATAAAAAACTAGCAAGCGAACCTGCAAAACCAGCGAAAAGATAAATAAATAAAAAACGAAACGAGCCGTACAATTTTTCAACAAGTGGGCCTAAATAATATAGCGCAAACGTATTCATGAACAAGTGTAAAAAGCCGATATGCAAAACAATAGGGGTGAAAAAGCGCCACCATTCTCCTTGCAAAATAAGCGGATTAAACTTTGCGCCGTATTGAATGAGCGTCAACGTATTTGTACTTCCACCGTTCCATTCTAAAATAAAAAACATCACTATTTGTAAAGCAATAAACACATATGTAAATCTCGCTTTTCCACGTTCAAATATGCGCCGTTCATTTTCATACATGCGCTCTGCAAATGATAACACGTGTTGTTTAAACGTTTGTAATTCTTGTTGCAACATTGGAGAATCATCAGGTACGTACACTTTTAATGATTGATGGAACTGCGTGCTTAGCTTATGCAAGACGTCATACATATTGTAAAGATGCATCACATATGTTTGCATATGCACTCGCTCAGTCGTGAATGGTCGCTCAACATACAGTTCCCAATCGTCAACAGGGGGATACATCATGACATAAACGTTGATGACTTGCAGTTGGCGGCGAAATTGTCGCTTGCGCCATTCATCAACAGCGACTAGCGCGCGATTCATATCATTTTTTAATGACACACCCCAATCCATATCAGTGCGAACAAGGCGTACAAGCGGCGCTTTTCGTTCCCTCGTAGATTGCAACCAAACCTCCCGCTCATCAGGTGACAAATAAACGATTTCATAGTTCATCTGTAACAATTGAAACATCATTTGCCAATATACAAAATCAAAGCGAATGCCCAACCTTCCCTCTCCCTTCGCTATCATACCCTTCTTTTATCACACTCTCTTACAAAGCGCAACTATTTGTACTTTTGTAAAAATAATGTAGGAACAATGCGCTGGCGAATAAACGGAACGGACATTCCCCATTGTACCACTCGTTTTTGAACCGCTTCTCGTTTCAATATTTCGTTCAATAACCGATAACGAAACTGATAAAGAACGAGCCCTGCCATAACGGCAACGATCAACGTTTTTCCATTCAATATCATCACCCTCCCTCATATTTACCGTTCCCTTTTCGTGTTGAAATTATAAAAAGGTTGCCTCATCATGAGACAACCTATTGCAATCCAACGCGCTTCATCACATCTTTTAATACAGTTGCAGAATGAGTAAATTTTTCTTTTTCCTCTTCGTTCAATTGCAGTTCAACAACTTCACGAATACCGTTGCGATTTACGATCGCTGGTACGCCAATGTACATATCATTTTGGCCATATTGGCCTTCTAAGTAAGCTGAAACAGTAAGAACGCTGTTTTCATTTTGTAAAATCGCTTTTGTTAAACGAACAAGTCCCATGGCAATGCCGTAATATGTTGCACCTTTTCGCTCAATAATTTGATACGCTGCATCGCGTACATTCACAAAAATGTTATCTAAATCTTCTTGTTTATATTGTGGCTTTTCTTTCATTATATCGGCAATTGGACGGCAACCGATGAATGCATGGCTCCAAACAGGCAACTCCGTATCACCATGTTCCCCAATAATATAAGCATGTACGTTGCGCGTATCCACATCGAAATATTCACCTAACAAATAGCGGAAGCGAGCTGTGTCTAAAATCGTTCCTGAACCGATCACGCGCTCTTTTGGCAATCCTGAAAACTTCCATGTAGCGTATGTTAAAATGTCAACCGGATTTGTGGCGACGAGAAAAATACCGTTAAATCCGCTTGCCATCACTTGATCGATAATATTTTTGAAAATTTTCGTGTTTTTCTCAACCAAATCTAATCGTGTTTCTCCTGGTTTTTGATTGGCTCCCGCAGTTAACACAACGAGATCAGCATCTTTGCAATCTTCGTAATTGCCAAACCAAATTTTCGTTGGGGATGGCGCAAACGGCATGCCGTGATTTAAGTCCATCGCATCCCCTTCCGATTTTTCTTTATTAATATCAATCAAAACGAGCTCTTCTGTCACTCCTTGGTTTAAAAGCGCAAACGCATAACTTGAACCGACAAAACCTGTTCCAACTAAAACAACACGATTCACTTTATTTGACATATTTCTTCCACCTTTCGTTTATATCATTTTACAATCTGTGCGTTGTTTATCTGTTTCACACTTACATTGTACACTGTTTCACAAAGTTTATAAGGCATGAATTATTAACATTTTGTTAATTTTTTCTCCTGTACAATATGAAAGCGCTTATGCTGTTTTATTATTCGTTTTCACAAACAACAATTCCTTCGTTTGTAATAATCATTTGGACAGGGATGTCATGCTGTTCAACCGGCAACGTAGAGACGATTTGACAATCATATGCAAGGGAAATTGTATCGTTTGGAAAATCAACTAAATATCGATCATAATATCCCCCACCATAGCCAAGGCGATATCCTTTACGAACAAAAGCAAGACCTGGAACAAATAGGAGCTCGATTTCATGTTTTTGCACTTCTCTCGTTTCTTCCACAATCGGTTCATATAAATCGAAAAAAGAGCGTTCCGTTTCTTGAAACGAACGAATTTCGCGAAACGTCATTTGTTTTGTTGTTACATCGCATTTTGGAATGGCAACTTTTTTCCCTTCTTGCCATGCTCGTTCAATGATACATTTTGTATCGATTTCGATTTGTTGTGAGATCGTAATACCGATCACTTGTGCCGTTTGCCAAAGATGTTGGTGAAATAATATATCGTGAATGATGTTCTCCTTTTTCTTGCGTTCTTCTTTTGTCATATGTAAGAGACGTTGTTTTATTTGTTGCCGCAATTGTTTCTTATTCATTAACCTTCCCCCTCTTTCATAAAAAAATAAGCAGCAGGAAAAAAATCCTACTGCTTACTTCGTTTCACGATGAACTGTTGCTTTTTTGTCTCGTGGGCAATATTTTTTCAATTCGAGGCGCTCTGGGTTATTGCGCTTATTTTTTGTTGAAATATAGTTGCGTTCGCCGCATTCTGTGCATGCTAACGTAATATTTACACGCATCGTTCTTTCCCTCCAAACAAAAGTATTATAATCACACCTTTCCATCATATCATTTTTCTTAAACAATTTCCATATGAATTTTATACGTTTTGATATTGCCGAATTTTCTTTATATAGTATTTCGTATATTCTTTTGCTTTTTGAGCATTTGCTGCTTGTGAATAAATCGTTAACGTTGGTTCATCTACTTTCGGTAAAATGAGTGTCCATGCTCCATCTTCATGATATACTTTCATGCCATCTGTAAAATCTACATGCTTGTCATACGATTCTTCTAACAATTTACGCATAACAGCCGCCCGTTCATCCCATGGGCAATGAACATCACGGCATGATAAATGAATAGTTGGAATAGACGACACAATGGTACGAAGCGAACAACGTTCAATCGCTAACAAGTGCAATAGTTGTACACATGCATACAATCCATCGAAATAAAAATGAAACGGCTCATGATGATGTGCAAGCAAAAAATCTCGTCTCGTATCTTTTACATAAACAATATCTCCATATAACCGTTCTGCTAATGTGTGTAACGCAGACGGTGCCCAAGCAGGAACGGCTACTTTTTTCGTTTCGCTAAATAAAAGAGATGTGAGCACATGCAACGAAATCATTTCTTCTTTCGTCAATGTGATTCCTTGCCCGTCAAACATTCGAAAACGTTCCCCTGAATAGTCAAACACGATAGCAAATTGGGCTTGTTCTTGCTCGATTAGTTTCCGAATGTGTTCATCATCACGCTCTTTTGTCCAAACAACTTCTATCGCGAACAACAGAAGTGTGCGTTCAATGGTATGCTTCAATAAAGGAGAACTAGCGACGACAACTTTCCATCGCTCCGATGAAGAAAAAGAAATCGCTTGACGCAATGCGCGAATATACATTTCATCGTTCTCTTTTTGTTTCATTGCTTCGCCAATTTGAGCCACTGACATGTGATGTTCATGTTTCATTCGTTGTTCAATCGCGCGTTCCATCGTGCAATCAATGGGAAATCCTTGTTCATCGTGTATGTCAATAACTACTTCATCATGTTCGTTCACCGTCACAAATACGCCACCACGATATTGTTTATGAGAAAGAATATAACGAAAAGCAGGCAAATATCCCCCCTCATATACATTTGTGTACATACCGTACATATGCAAACATTGAGCAAACAACGATCCGAGCGCCTGAGACAACGGGTGATTGTCATAGCCCATTAATATGTGACTTCCTTTTTCATGTAGACTGCTATATGCTGAAGCCAACTGTGTGATAAACATCGGATGAGCATCAACATGAGCGCGCATGCTGATCCCATTTTGGCGAAACAATACGTTTGGGCGTTGTTCACCCCATACAATTGAACCTTTCACTTTCGTTTTTTCTGCAATTGTTTTATTCGGCCAAATTTTAGCCGCATGTTGCACTTTCACTTTATTTTTTAATTTGCACTTTGCCCCAATGACCGCATAATCAAATATTTCATTTTTTTTACCGATATACACATCATTTGCTACAACTGCTCCCCGTAATTCACTATGTTCATCAATATAAACATTGGACCAAACAATCGAGCGCTTTAACGATGCGTATTTACTAATAACTGAACGTGAGCCAACCACCGTATATGGTCCGAGTGTTGCATAGGCATCAATGCGCACATCGTCCCCAATAAGAATCGGTCCTTCTAATTTTACCTCTTGTGCAATGTTCACTCGCTCACCGATCCATACATCAGGAGCTATTTCTTTGTAATGAGAAGAAACGAGACGTTGATTTAGTAAATCAACATGTGTTTGATGATATTGTTCGATGACACCAATATCAGACCAATATCCATCCGCCTCATATCCGTATATTGGGTACTCTTGTTGAATGAGATGTGGAAAAATATGTTGACTAAAATCGTAAGGTGGATGTTCAGGCATATAATTAAAAATCGCTGGATCGCAAATGTAAATGCCTGTATTGACTAAATCGCTGCACACTTCATTCCATTTTGGTTTTTCTACAAAATGAATCACTTTTCCGTTTCGATCTGTCACAATTCCACCGTATGAAAGAGGAGTCGCTTCGTGGTGCATAAGAACGGTAACTAATGCTTGTTTGGAAAAATGGAAATTGATTGCTTGCTGTAAATGAATTGTCGTCAACGTATCTGCACTAATAACAACAAACGTATCGTCTAAAAAAGACTGAGCATGTTTTACGCTCCCTGCCGTTCCAAGGGGCGTCGTCTCTTCAAAGTAATGAAGATGTACACCGAATCGACGTCCATCACCAAAATATTCAATAATTTCATCACTTAAATATTGAACGGTTACAGCAATATCCGTAATTCCGTGATGTTTTAACCATTCAATACTATACGCCATCACAGGTTTATTCATAATTGGTACGATCGGTTTCGGAACATGACAAGTTAACGGACGTAACCGTGTTCCTCTTCCCCCTGCCATAATGACCGCTTTCACAACATATCCCCCCCAAGTGAAAGCACACTTTTTTCCATCATATCATGACAATACTATGCGGACAATATACGAAAATTGTCGATTTTACATGAAAATGATGCATGATCGCTACATTCCTATGTATAATAAAGTGGGGTGACAAACATGATCGAATATACATTGATTGGACTCATTTCTTTTGCAATCATACTATTGCTTATTTCTTTCTTTCAAAAAGATCGTGTAAAAGAGGTAGAAGAACAAGTAGAGCAACTCACATTATCGACGATGCAACAATTGTACGAAATAAAAAAGCGAGTTAAAGCGCTTGAAGAAGAGCTGCTTGTCGGAATGGAGTTGTTTTCAACTGAAGAACAAATATGTCATCTACATAAGCAAGGTTGGACAAAAGAACAAATTGCCCGCAAACTCAACATGCCGATAGATGAAGTAAATATTATGATCGCGAGGAATGAACGATGAGAAAGACAACACGTGCATTTGCGGTTGGAATGTTGTTTGCCACAACGATACTTGCTATCGTTCATTACACGAATGACAAACAGTATACTATCATCAGCGAACAGCAGTATGAACAAATCGTTGCTGAACGAAATGAACTCGCTGAAAAACTCGAAAAACAAAAAAAAGAAACTGAAAAAACAACACCATCTCAAAAAGAAAAAGTGTACATTTATACGTTAACGATTGCCAAAGGAGAGGCAAGTCGCGACGTTGCTAACCGACTTGAACAAGCGCACATTATTGATGATGCTCAATCATTTTTAACATACCTCGATACCCACCAATTAACGCGTGCGCTACGCCCTGGAACGTATGTTGTTACAAGTGACATGTCATATGAACAAATCACCAAAAAAATCACAAAATAAGGATGTCCGCTGTTGGACATCCTTTTGCTTTAATCGTTTAAGTCGTAATGTCTTCCCTTGACTAAATAAAAGACATTTTCAGCGATGTTTGTCGCGTGATCTGCAATACGTTCAATGTAACGTGCAGTAAACGAAAGCTGAGTAATTTGCGACATCGCATCTGGATGTGCTTTTGTGCGCTCGAGCAATTCCCGAATCGTTTCGCCGTACAAACGATCAACTTCATCGTCCATGTCAGCCACTTTTTTCGCTGTAACGACATCTTCTTCGTAATACGCTTTTAACGTTAACGAAAGCATATTTACTGCGATTTCATGCATTTTTTCTAATTTATTTAATGAAATAACAAATGGCTGTTCACCGATTCGAATAGCCGATTTCGCAATGTTGACAGCAAAATCCGCCATTCTCTCAACGTCCGTTGCAATTTTAATCGCAACAATAATGCGGCGCAAATCGATTGCAACAGGTTGTTGTTTTGCAATTAGTAAAATCGCAAAATCGTTAATTTCCTCATCAAGTAGATCAATTTTTGTATCGTTCTCGAGCACTTGCAATGCTAAATCGCTATTTTTTGTTTTTAACGCTTCAAACGACTGCGTTAATGCGATTTCAGCGAGACTTCCGAGCTGTAGTAATTGATCGCGCAACGTTTGCAAATCGTAATCAAATTTCTCACGTACAGACATGCTTACTCCCCCTTTATTTTGAAAAAATCGTGCGAGCGTACCCGCACGATTTTTTATCCAAATCGACCTGTAATGTAATCTTCTGTTCGTTTATCGTCTGGATTCGAGAATAATTTATCTGTGTCGCTATATTCGATCACTTCACCGTTCAAGAAAAACGCCGTTTTATCAGAAATACGAGCCGCCTGTTGCATATTATGTGTAACGATAATAATGCTGTAGTTTTTCTTTAGCTCTTGCACAAGCTCTTCTACTTTCAATGTTGAAATTGGGTCAAGTGCAGATGTCGGTTCATCCATTAAAATAACATCTGGCTCAATCGCTAAACAGCGAGCAATACATAGACGTTGTTGTTGTCCACCAGACAGTCCATATGCATTCGTATGCAAACGGTCTTTTACCTCATCCCAAATCGCCGCACCGCGTAAACTTCTTTCAACGATCTCATCTAAAATTTTCTTGTCACGAATACCGTGAATACGCGGACCGTATGCCACGTTATCATAAATTGATTTCGGGAACGGGTTAGGCTTTTGGAATACCATGCCGACTTGCGTACGCAATTCTTCGACACGATACGATTTATCAAAAATGTTGCGCCCGCGATACGTAATTTCTCCGGATGTGCGAACGCTTGGCACAAGCTCAATCATTCGGTTTAACGTTTTAATGTATGTCGACTTTCCACATCCCGACGGACCGATAATCGCTGTGACTTCATTTTCGTAAATATCTAAGTCAATATTTTTTAACGCATGATGTTCTCCATACCATAAATTTAAGTTTTTCGTCCGATACACAACATTTTTTTCGCTTCGTTCTTCAGCTTGTTTATTACGTTCTTTCACAACTGTTAATTCCATTAATAAGTTCCCCTTTCAACGCACGATTAATAACGTTTTTGAAACTTGTTGCGAATAAAAATGGCAATTGAGTTCATCAAGATTAACACAACGAGCAAGACGACGATTCCCGCTGCCGCGACATGTTGGAAATCAGCTTGCGGACGTGACGTCCAGTTGTAAATTTGCATCGGCATAACCGTAAATGTATCCAAAATACCGTGTGGTAAATAGGCTAAAAACGTCGGAATTCCTAAAACGACAAGCGGTGCCGTTTCACCGATCGCACGTGATAAAGCTAGAATGCTACCTGTTAAAATACCGGGGATCGCTGCTGGAAGAACGATACGATAAATCGTTTGCCATTTCGTCGCTCCCATACCATATGATGCTTCGCGCAATTGATTCGGCACGGCACGAAGCGCCTCTTGTGCCGCAACGACGATGACAGGAAGCACAAGCAAACTCATCGTTAAACCAGCCGCTAGAATGCTACGACCTAAATTCAATTCACGAACGAAAAGCGTTAAACCGAGCAAACCGAATACGATCGACGGAACACCTGCTAAGTTGGAAATATTCGTTTGAATAAAATCTGTAAAACGATTTTTTTTCGCATATTCCTCTAAATAAATGGCAGTTCCTACGCCAAGAATAAGCGAAACAGGGGCAACGATGACCATTAACCATAATGAACCAACTAATCCCGCTTTAATTCCTGCTTTTTCCGGACGACGAGACGGGAAGTTATTTAAAAAGTCCATGTTTAGCCAGCCAAGTGCTTGAGTGAGTATCCGATATAGAAGGACGACGAGAACAATCAATCCGAATAATGTCGCCAAGAAAAACAAAAATTTTAACACATTATTGCGTAACAGACGACCGTTCATATGTTGAACGACACGTTGTTTATCAATTAACTTTTCCATGATTAATACTCCTCCCTAAAGCGACGAGAAATGTATTGCGCGAGTAAGTTCATGGCTAACGTAAATACAAACAGTGTCATACCGACCGCATAAATGCTGTAATAAACCGTTGTACCGTATCCGGCATCGCCTGTTGTTACTTGGACAATGTAGGCAGTTAGCGTCTGAATCGATTTCGTTACATCAAATGTGAAAACAGGAGATGAACCACCTGCTACAGCTACAATCATCGTCTCACCAACAGCACGAGAAATTGCAAGCATAAACGATGCCGCAATACCTGACGTCGCTGCAGGAAGGACGACTTTTAAAGCAACTTCTAACTTCGTTGAACCGAGGCCAAGCGCTCCTTCACGAATGGAGTTTGGCACAGAACTCATCGCATCTTCAGATAAGGAAGCAACCATCGGAATAATCATAATACCCATGACGATGCCCGGGCTTAACGCGTTAAAAATCCCTAAATCTGGGATGATTTTTTGCAAAAGAGGTGTTACAAATGTTAATGCGAAAAATCCGTATACAATTGTCGGAATTCCCGCCAACACTTCTAATATCGGTTTTAATACTTTTCGTGCCTTTTCAGACGCATACTCACTCAAGTAAATTGCTGAAGCTAAACCGATTGGGATGGCTACAACCATCGCAATCGCTGTCGTTAAAAGCGTTCCCGTTACAAGAGGAGCAATGCCGAACGAACCTGTTTTTTCATCCCATGGAAGCCATTCTTTACTCGTTAAAAATTCAACGATTGATACTCGTTCAAAGAAAATAAATGTTTCAAATAACAATGTAAATAAAATGCCGATTGTCGTTAAAACCGAAATGGTAGCTGTTAATAATAACAATTTTGGCATGAACCATTCCATAAACTGTTGTCCGCTTTGCTTTTTCTTATTTTCTTTAATCATCTCACGGACGGAATATGAACGATTCCCATCTGTCATCGCCATAATGTGAAAACCCCTTTCCAAATTCATGGCGAGATGAGAAGCGACTGTGGTGTCGCTTCTCATCTTCACGTTTCGTTATTTCAATCCTTCAAGCTTTTTCAATTGCTCATCACATTTTTCTTGTGGAAGCGCTACATATCCAACTTCTTCAGCAAACTCCGCACCGTTCTCTAATAAAAATTTCGCGAAATCATATACTTGTGGCTTTTCTTTTAACGCCTTTACGCTTACATACGTAAATAATGGGCGAGAAAGTGGTGCGTATTCACCGCTTTGGATCGTTTCATGCGTCGGTTCTACTGGACCGTTTCCATTATCGATTGGCACAGCTTTCAACTTATCTTTATTTTCAATGTAGTATGCGAACCCGAAATAGCCGAGCGCATTTTTATCGCCTGCAATTCCTTGAACAAGTACGTTATCATCTTCAGATAATTGCGCTGTTTTGTTTAACGGTTGTCCATCTAAAATGACTTCATCGAAGTAATCGAACGTACCAGAGTCGTGTCCTGGTGAGAACAATTTAATTTCTTCATTTGGCCATTCTGGACGAATGTCTGACCATTTCACTTTGTCATTACCGTTTACCGCACCGGATGTAAAAATTTTCTTTAGTTCATCAACTGTTAAATAATCAACCCAGTCGTTATCTTTATTTACTAAAACAGAAAGACCGTCGAATGCAACTTGGAGCTCTTCAAATTGAATGCCGTTTTGCTCAGCAGCTTTCTTTTCCTCTTCTTTAATTGGACGAGAAGCGTTTGAAAAGTCTGTTTCCCCTTTTGTAAACTTTTCAAATCCGCCACCTGTTCCGGACAAACCAACAGATACTTTGACATCTGGTTGTTCACCCGCATACGCTTCAGCGGCAGCTTCAACAATCGGATAAACAGTAGACGATCCATCTACAACAACGTTGCCGCTTAATTGCTCTCCGCCATTTTCGCCGCCTTGCTCAGCGCCGCCACCACATGCTGTTGTAAATGCTAATACAGCGCTTGTTACACTTGCGAGTGCAAACCATTTGTTTTTCTTCATCTTTTGATTTCCCCCTACTTTTTCATTAGTTTTTGTCCCACGAGTTATAGAATAATGGAAAGGTATTAAATTCGTTTTAAACAAATGTTAAGCTTTTGTAAATTCGCTTTCTTTTATCTTTCCATTGTTTGTTCCTCATTATTCAACGGTTCAGTAGGGGGTTGCTCTCCGAATTGGCGCTTTGTTTTCAATTCAAAATACGCATCTAAAATTTTTCTTCCAATGTAGTTATTGATCGGATAATGGTTTCTCGGATTTTGATATACCCAAGGCACAACGACAGCAAACGCCACTTCCGGATTGTTGTACGGAGCGAAGCCAACTAACGTCAAATTGTATGTTGGCGTCATCCGTCTCGACTTGATCGGTCCATCATAAAACGCCTGTGCGGTTCCTGTTTTTCCTGCTGGATCATAAGGGGCGTTTGCGAAAAAGGCACGCGCTGTTCCGTTTGAACCGTGCATAACGCGATAAAATCCTTCACGCACGCGCTCAATATACTCCGTTTTCATATCAACTCGATTTAACACTTTCGGCTCAAACGAATAAATGACATTTCCCATTTCATTTTTTTCGCTAATCGGTTCGCGAATTTCTTTTACAACGTGCGGTTGAATGCGATATCCACCGTTAGCGATCGTTGAAACGTATTGCGCCATTTGAATTGGCGTGTATACATCAAACTGCCCAATAGCTAAGTCAAGTAAATGCCCTGGAAGCGTACTTTGTCCAGGCCATCCGATAATTTCCCCAGGCAAATCAATCCCTGTTCTCACACCTAAACCGAACTGATTAAAGTATCGTCTCATAATCGAAAACGCTTCTTTTTTAATTGGTAACGCTTGATGGGGGCGGTACGTAGAGCCAGCAATCGCTATTGCTGTCTTAAACATGTAAACGTTTGACGACATTTCAAGCGCTTTTAAATCGTTCATCGGTCCCGGACGAATACCGCTATGCGATTTTTTCGTCGGTGTTCCTTTAATATACAGCGGTTCGTCAACTAGCACCGTGCCTGGTTGAATAGCACCCGTTTGAAATCCTGTTAATACGGTTGCTCCCTTGACTGTTGAACCCATCGCATACGCTGATGTGATTGTTCCAAGGGCATAATCTTTGAACACTACTTTCCCATTCTCATCACGTGTATACAGTTTCCCAGCCAGCGATAAAATCTCTCCCGTATTCGGATCCATCATGACAACGAAAGCACGATCGAGCAACTCTGTTCCACCGCGCCGTTTCATTGTCGTCAATTCTTCTTCAATAATTTGCTCGACACGTTTTTGTAATTCCATATCGATCGTTAGCACAATATCTTTGCCGCGCTGTCCTTGCGATATTTCAATCGTTTCAATAATGTTGCCTGCTTTATCTGTCACATTTTTAATTTTTGCCTTTTGCCCACGTAACACATCTTCATATTGCGCTTCAATGTAACTTTTCCCTACACGGTCATTACGGCTATAATCGCGTGCTAAATAGTAGTCAAGCTTTTCACGCGGTAACCCTTCTTCCGATGATGTAATATTTCCCAGCACTGTACGAAACGTATCACCAAATGCATAATGACGATTCCAATCTGTCGTTACATCTACCCCTGGCAATTCTTCTAAATGCTCGCTAACAACCGCATATTCTTCATTCGTTACCCCTTCATTTTTAATCATTTGTGGCGTCAACGCGTATCCACTATTCATTTCCCGAAAAATAGCGACAACTTCAAGCTCCTTTTCTTTAATTGCTTTTACATCTTCTTCTGTAATGCGCTCAAGTTGCAGTCGATAAATATCTTTATCTTTCAACTTTTTAGCGCGAAACTGTTTCCATTCTTTTTCTGTAATTTTTTCTTTCGCCTTCTCCTCATTTGTTAAAATCCAATAGTCTTTTATATCTCGCTCTGTCACACGATCCGTCGGCTTTTCAATATACATTGCTAACTTTTTTGCTACTTCAATCATTTCCGAAGGTTTTGTTGTTTGGGTGCGCGTATACGTAATCGCATGAAGCGGTTCGTTATCGACAACGACTTGGTAGTTACGGTCATAAATTTTGCCACGCGGCGCCGGTGTATTGACAGTGACGTTTTCCGTTCGCTCAACCTCTTTTCGATATTGCTCACCATAAACGATTTGGATGACACCTAATCGTAAAATAAGCGCAGAAAAGAGTAAAAATACAATAAAAAATAGCACGTTTAACCGAAATGGCACCTGCATTCGTTTTTTCTTTTTCTTCGCTTTTTGAGCATGTTGTATTTGTTTCAAAACGTGCGAGCACCTCCTTTACTTGCTCCTTCTCATTGTAAAAGAAACGCTCGCAAATTTCTACATTGAAAGTCGAATGCGTCTTACAAAAAAATAAATAATTAAATGACCGGCTCCAACAATTAACATTAGTGATGGAATTGCTTCTTTTGCGTCAAATAGCGTAATGGCTAATAAAAACAACAGAACAGATGTAGCACGCCCACCATTCAAAAACAATTCCCGCATCACAATATATTCAATGCGCCACTCCTTTGCGTGATTGCTTTGTCCAATGACGTCAAATGTAAGCGACAAATACGGGACAAGCAAAATCGGATAACCAACAGCAATAAGCGCACCGTATATCATCAGCTTTGTGTACGACAAATCAAAAACGAGTAAAAAAACAGAAGCATACAATAACACGCCACCAAATAAAATCGCGCGCAATCGCCAGCGTTGCTTTATATATTTGGATGCAAACGAGTACGTCATGAAGGAAACAACTGCGTTAATAAAACCAAATACGCCAAGCGCTTTTTCTGTTCCTGTTGTTATAAATAAAAAAATAGAAACGATAAACACAAATGTTCCTTCCCGAAATCCTTGAAAAAAGTGGGCGTTTGTAATCATTTTCCAATTTTTGTTTTTCTTTCGTTCATCGTATGCTGAACGAAGTGCGAATCGCCCTGATGAGCCTCGTCGATGTAGGAAGAAGCTGAGGATCACCGCGGCAATAAACAAACATAAAGAAGCTAAAAAAATCGCCATGTACCCCGTAAACTTTTCACTCGAAGCGATAACCCATCCTGCTAGCGGTGGCCCAATCATTCCTGCCACAGATGTCATCGCTCCAAGCAACCCGTTAAATAAATCGCGCGTATTTGGCTCAGTAATTTCAAATGTTAATACGTTAAATGCAAGCCAATAAAAGCCATAACCAACACCAAGCAAACCACCAAGGAAAAACAAATGATTCATCGCTTGATTTCCACTGAATAATACGACTAAAAAAAAGAGTGCCAAAAACGTCACGCCCATTCGTAAAACGATGACGCGATCAATTTTTTTGGCGATTTTCCCAGCAACGATAAATGCAAGCGGCTGCCATGTGACAATCGCTAAATTGTACACACCTAGGGCATGAAAACTGTTCACTTTTTTCCAAACATATACGTTTACAAACGTATTGGACAAAGCGATGCTAAGAGAATACAATCCGCCGATTGCTAGTAAAAGAAACAATTGGCGATGTGTGTGAATGTGCGCGATGATTCGTTTCCATCTGTTCATAGGCAAACTCCCTTTCTTGACAAGTAGTTTGCCTACTCTTTTGTAGCGATATGCAAAAAGAGCTCGACAAAATTTGCCGAGCTCTTCATCATTATTTTGCTGCTGCGTAACGTTTGGCAACTTCGTCCCAGTTGACAACATTCCAAAACGCTGAAATATAATCTGGACGACGGTTTTGGTATTTTAAGTAGTATGCATGCTCCCATACATCTAATCCTAAAATTGGTGTTTTACCTTCCATTAATGGCGTATCTTGGTTTGGTGTACTTGTTACCTCAAGCTGACCGTTGTGCACAACAAGCCATGCCCAACCAGACCCAAAACGTGTTGCAGCCGCCTTTGAAAATTCTTCTTTAAACTTTTCAAAGCTGCCGAATGTATTGTTAATTGCTTCAGCTAATTCACCTGTAGGCTCACCGCCACCATTTGGTGAAAGAATTGTCCAAAAGAGCGAATGATTTGCATGCCCTCCTCCGTTGTTACGAACAGCTGTACGGATGTTTTCCGGCACCTCGTTTAAATGAGCCATTAGCTCTTCGATTGTTTTGCTTTGTAATTCTGGATGACCTTCAAGCGCTGCGTTTAAGTTTGTTACATATGCGTTATGATGTTTTGTGTGATGAATGTTCATCGTTTCCTTATCAATATGTGGCTCTAACGCATCGTAAGCATAAGGCAATTGTGGTAATTCAAATGCCATACTTCATTCCTCCTCATTTATTATGTAATTGGTCACAAATGAAACCGTTCAATCACATTTAGAAACAGAAAAGTTTCATAAGTGAACCTACTTTAAGAGTACCAAAATAAAACGAATGTTTCAAATTATTTGCAAAAAAACTCGCTAATTCACTTAGCGAGGAAAATGGACCCTGCAGGACTCGAACCTGCGACCAGACGGTTATGAGCCGTCCGCTCTAACCAGCTGAGCTAAGGGTCCATCATATCCGATGGTAATTTTAGCAAAAATGATGAAAGGCGTCAATACGAGACAAAATGGTTGTGTAGCGAATAGAAAAAGAAGTAGAATGAAAAATGATGATGCCTAAAGGATGTGAATGATCATGTGGAAACGGTTGTTACAAAGTCTTTATTCGCCTGTACATATTGCCCGCTTTCGCTTTCATCCGATCGGAAAAGCGATTAGTTACGTGTTCTTTTTATCGCTTATTGCGACGTTGCCGATTGCTATTTATTTTATAATAAGTATAAACAAAACGATCGACTCAACGCGCGAACTATTGAGCGAGGAGCTTCCCCCATTTGAAGTCGTCGATGGCATATTGACATCGGACGAAAAAAAACCAATTGAGCTCATACATCCTGACGTGACTATTTTATTAGATAGCACAGGTACATTAACTACCGATGACGTAGCGCGCTACACAAATGCAGTAGCGTTTTTAAAAGAAGACTTTTCGCTCGTTGTAAATGGCCACGTTCAATCGTATCCGTATGCCGTCATGCAAGTAGATCGCTTTACAAACAAAGACGTATATGAATTTACACGCACGTTGCAATCATTACTTCCTATCGTCATTTCACTATCGTTTTTTGTTTTATACTTTTTCACATGTACAAGTAAATTTCTTTACGTGACCGTTCTTGCATTCATCGGTCTCATTTTTCGCGGCACATTAAATAAGCGTGGAACGTACCGTCATATGTGGAGCATCTCCGCTTATTCGATTACATTATCAACTATCTTTTTTACAATAATGGAATCGTTGCAAATTGTTGTTCCTTATGCCGTTGCTTTAGACTGGTTCGTTTCTGTCACGATTTTGTTCGCTTCCATTAAAGAACTCCCTTCTATGAAAGAAGCAGGCTGATCCGCCTGCTTCTTATAGTTTAAATGATGAAGTGATTGTAGATAACGATTGCGATAATTCATTTAATCGTTCACCAACACGATACATATCATTCATCTGCTTCGTTTGGTCATACGAAAACGACATCATTTCTTCCGCACTTGCAAGCGTTTGTTGGGCAACGGAGGCAAACGCCATCGTTACAGTCTCGATCATCGGCAATAATTGTTGAAACTGCTCTAGTTCATTTTCCATTTGTGCTACGTTACGATTGACGCGTTGAATTTCTTTCAACAAATGGTCAAATGAATGTTTCGCTTCGTTTGCAGACATGAGTTGATGTTGTAAATGTTCGACCATTCCTTCAAATTGATTCGTCGCATGAATCGATACTTCTTCCATCGCAAAAATGGATGATGTAATTTCTTCCGTTGCTTTCGAAGCATGTTCCGCTAACTTTCTCACTTCTGTAGCGACAACCGCGAACCCTTTTCCTGCTTCACCAGCACGGGCAGCTTCAATTGTGGCATTGAGTGCTAATAACTTCGTTTGCTCAGCGATTTGGCGAATGACATCGACAACTTTTGTAATCGACGTGGAATGATGTTTCACACTTTGAATCGTATCGTTTACTTCTTTGAATTGTTGAGCAAATAAGTGAATATCAGCAATTAAATGCGTCAGACGCTTTTCGCCACTTTCCGAAGATTTATTCATATCAAACGCACTTGTTGAAATGTTTTGTACGCTTGTTAGCACATGTTGCATTCGTTTTTTCATCTCAGCTACCCGATGAATGCTTTCATCTGAAGCGTTTGCTGTTTCTTCTGCCCCTTGCTTTACGGTTGCAATGGCTGATATGAGCTGATCGTTCGACTCAATCGCGTGTTCAGACACATGCTTTGAGTCTCCTCCTGTCATGGCCAACTGCCTCGTCGTTTCATTCATTTCGCAAATGACATGTTTCATGCTCGTCAACATCCGTTGGAAGCTACGTGCAAGTGAATCAATCTCCGGCGCAGTTGAATAAATCTGCTCATTGATTGTTAAATCTCCACGCGACAATCGACTCATTGCATGACGAAGGTGAGCAATCGGCTTCGTTAATCCACTAACTAACCATTTAATCATGATCGTTGAAATGATAACGCTGATCATAATCGTTACAATTGTTAACTTGGCAAGCTGTTGAATCGGCTTCATAAATTGTTCATCCGGCACAGCAACGACATATGTTCCTTTTAATTCTTGAATCGTCTTATATGCAAATGTATATGTACGTCCGTTCCACTCCAAATGCGAAACGCCATTTTTTCGTTTCACAATCGTTTCTTTGATCGATTTTGTTACGTTCAGCTGTTCATTTCGCTCAAATGTTTTTACTTTTCCATCACTTATTAAAAAAACATCTACACTTAACCCATCTTGCATCAGTTCTGCTCTTTGCTGCTTAATTGCAGAACGTAAACTTTTGTCAAACAGTTTTTCATTTCCGGCATGAATATACAGCAAATTACGTAATACTTCAAACATCATCGTCGCTTCTCTCTCAAGGCGGTTTTCGATCGCTTTTACAGTCGTTTCTTTCGCCTGATGATAAGCAATCATCCCCACAATGCTAAGCGAAGTAATTAGAACACTAAAAAATAAAATGAATAGACGGTTTTGTAAACTCATTTTTAATAACCATTGTTTTACTTTCGGTGATGGTTGAATACGAAATATTCTTATATGCGGTTTTATATTTTTCAATGGCACGGCACATCCCCCCTTCGACAAATACAGACAAAGAATACTAAAAAAATATGAATGGGATGTTAAACAAATGTGAAGTGATGTAAAAGAAGTGTAATTTTTGTGCATATATGATAAGGACAAGCCATATGCATGAAGAAAGAAGAACGACAGGTGGGGAAATAGGATGAAAAAAGTAGTTACCCTTCTTATCTTCATTGCTATATGTGCGATTGCTTACCATGATGTAACAGACGGAACGATTCATACGATTCGTGCGGAAAAAACGAACAAGCGGACGAACGAATTACCTTATCGCGAAATAACCGTCCAACGTGGCGATACGCTCCTCTCCATTATCGAACGTGAAATGAATGGTAAATTGCCCGTACCCATCGATCAACTCATTACTGATTTTCAAGCGCTCAATCCACATGTAAATGCGCATTCCCTTCAAGCTGGCAAAACGTATCGTATTCCACTCTATAAACAGAAATAGCAAAAACGTTGTCAACAAATAAGAAACATTGCTACAATAAAAAATGATTTGATTAATACGTTAAAGGAGCGATTGACGCGTGAGTGAAATCATTCATCGTTCGAAAACCCGCCCTGTTCGTGTTGGAAACATTACAATTGGCGGGAATAATGAGGTTGTCATTCAAAGCATGACGACAACAAAAACGCATGACGTCGATGCGACTGTTGCCCAAATTCATCGACTTGAAGAAGCTGGATGCCAAATTGTTCGCGTCGCTTGCCCAGATGAAAGAGCAGCAGATGCGATTGCTGAAATAAAAAAGCGCATTAATATTCCACTCGTTGTCGATATTCATTTTGATTATCGCCTTGCTTTAAAAGCGATTGAAAACGGGGCGGATAAAATTCGCATTAATCCAGGAAATATCGGGAAACGCGAAAAAGTTGAAGCGGTCGTTAAAGCAGCGAAAGAACGTGGCGTACCGATTCGCATCGGGGTCAACGCTGGTTCACTTGAAAAGCGCATTTTAGAAAAATACGGCTATCCTACTGCAGATGGGATGGTCGAAAGCGCTCTGCATCATATTCGCATTTTAGAAGACCTCGATTTTCAAGACATTATCGTGTCATTAAAAGCTTCCGACGTTCGTTTAGCGATTGAAGCATACGAAAAAGCCGCTCGTGCATTTGACTATCCGTTACACCTTGGGATTACGGAATCGGGTACGTTATTCGCAGGAACGGTAAAAAGTGCTGCGGGACTTGGTGCGATTTTAAGTAAAGGAATTGGTAACACCGTACGGGTATCCCTTAGCGCCGATCCTGTCGAAGAAGTAAAAGTGGCTCGCGAGTTGTTGAAAGCATTCGGTCTTGCGGCGAACGCTGCAACGTTAATTTCTTGTCCGACATGCGGGCGAATCGAAATTGATTTAATTAGCATTGCAAATGAAATTGAAGAGTATATTGCCCAAATTAAAGCACCGATTAAAGTAGCAGTTCTCGGCTGCGCAGTAAACGGGCCCGGAGAAGCACGCGAAGCTGACATCGGCATCGCAGGGGCACGTGGAGAAGGATTATTGTTCCGCCACGGAAAAATCGTTCGTAAAGTACCTGAAGAGACGATGGTGGAAGAGCTGAAAAAAGAAATCGATAAATTGGCGGAAGAATATGCCTCGAAAGGGAAACAAAAATAAGAGGGGACATTCCCCTCTTATTTACCAAAATCGGACGAAAAAGCTTAAAATGATGGAGACAGCACCAATTCCAATCGCCCACGCTCCTAACGTTTCCGCTCCTCGACGGCGAGCGATAAATCCGAAAATAATGCCGGCCGCCCCCATAATGACTGGCATAAGGAAAAGAGAAACAATCGATAAAGCAAGTGCAAGCCAACCTATCCCCCGACCGTTTTCTCCACGCTCTACTTCTCGGTCAGAAAATCGAATCGGCTCAGCAATTTCACCTGCTGTTTCTTCCATAAAATCTTGCTCAATGTTTGGAACCGTATCTATTCGTGCGTTGTCATACGCTTGACGCTCATTGTCCATAACAATTCCCTCGCTTTCGTAAAATGAGGAGCACTATTATTATGCAATAAGCGATACGTCATTATAGATGTTACTTTATGTCAATGTTATAATGGGCAAGAAGCACCCGACATGAAAGGATGAGCAAACAATGATCAAGCGACGATTTGGAATCGATATTGATGGAACAGTCACATGTCCAAGTACGTTTATTCCATATTTAAACAAATCATTCCGAAAAAATTTAACGCTCGATGATATTACTGACTACGATTTAGTTCCTTTTTTAGATACGACAGAAGAAGAACTGAACGAATGGATGGAACGATATGAGCCGATCATTTATAGCGAAGCTCCTCTTGCGAACGGAGCACTAGAGGTCATTAATAGCTGGAAAGATGAATATGAGCTATATTACATTAGTGCACGAGGTCGTCACTTATATGAAATAACAGAAAAATGGTTTCAACAACAAGGCGTTCATTATCATCATATTGAGCTTATCGGTTCGCACAATAAAATTGAGGCTGTGAAAAAATACAACATCGACATTTTTTTTGAAGATAAATACGATAACGCATGCGACATTGCGGAACAATGTATGATCCCTGTCATTTTATTTGATACTCCTTACAATCGTGGTCCGCTACCAAAAGGAGTCATTCGTGTATACAACTGGCACGAAGCAAAACAACAAGTAGAAAAATTGCTTACAACAACAAGCTGACATTACACGTCAGCTTGTTGTTGACACATCGGACACGTGCCGTACACTTCAAATTTATGTCCTGAAATGGCGTATCCTTGCAAGTCTTCCGCTAATTCATTCATCGGACACGTGACAAGTTCTTTCGTTTTGCCACACGTCATGCAAATAAAATGGTGGTGGTGATGGCTCATGTTGCATGTAAACCGAAAATGCTTTTCTCCAGATAGCTCAGTCATTTCTAAAATACCGAGCTCAACGAATAGTGCCAGGTTGCGATAAACGGTATCAAAACTAAGTCCAGGATACCGATCTTTCATTACATCAAGCACATCTTTTGCAGTTAAATATTTATCTGTTTTCGCAAACAATTCAAGCATTTCCTCGCGCTTCCCTGTATACTTAAATCCCTTTTCTTTCATTAATCGTAGCGCTTCAGAAACGTTCACGCTTCTTCATCCTCTCTTCCATTTTTTCCACATGATTGATCCAATTAATATGCAAACCGCTAGCAAAACAATTGTTCCACCGGGAGCTAAGTTTAAGTAATAGGAAAGAAATAGTCCAACAATGACCGCAAATTCACCGAACAAAACGGAAAACCATAACGCCTGTTTAAATCCTTTCGCTATTCGAATACTTGCGGCAACAGGAAGCGTCATGAGTGACGAAACAAGCAAAATGCCGACAATTCGCATCGACGCAGCAATGACAAGAGCGACTAGCACAATGAAAACAAAATGGAGCGACTTTACTTTTACTCCCGATGCTTGTGCATATTCTTCGTCAAATGACAAAATAAACCATTCTTTATAAAACAGAAAAATGACAGTAAGCACAATGAAAAAAATGATGCTAATCGTCCATACGTCCGCTCGGCTTACTGCGCTTACACTTCCGAATAAATATGAAAACAAATCAGTATTAAAACCATCCGCAAGCGAAATGAAAATAACGCTTAAACCGATCCCTCCTGATAAAATGATCGGAATCGCTAATTCTTGATAATGTTTATATACCGTACGCAGTTTTTCAATAAATAACGAACCAACAACGGAAAATGCCATGCCAATATAAATCGGGTTTAATGTTGCAAACGTAAAAAAATTTTTTTGCACAAGTAAGCTTGCTGCAATTCCTGCTAGTGTGACATGGCTTAACGCATCAGCAATAAGCGATAACCTTCTGACGACAATGAACACACCTAAAAGTGGGGCGATAAATCCGATCAATATACCGACAACAAACGCGTTTTGTAAAAACTCATATTGAAATAAAGCTTCTAACATACACACCCCCCTTTCTACGCATGGTCATGAGCAAGTAAATGAAGATGATGCCCATAAAAGGATGCGACATCTTCTGTTTTTAACTGTGCAAACTGTTGCACACTACCATGAAAATGTAAATGTTTGTTTAAACATGCGACATGCGTCACCTTTTCCGTAATTGTTCCGATATCGTGAGTAACAAGAAGCAACGTCATATGATGTTGTTTATTTAATCGGGCAAGCATATCGTAAAAACTTTGCACATGATGTACATCAACCCCGACAGTCGGTTCATCTAAAATTAAAAACTCTGGTTGCGATACGATAGCCCGAGCGATAAATACACGTTGTTGTTGACCGCCCGACAGTTCACCGATATTACGCTGGATAAATGGGCTCATGCCAACTGCATCAATCGCTTCGTATATCGCTTTTTCGTCGTTTTTACTTAACCGACGAAATAAACCGAGCTTTCCTGTTAAACCGCTTGCAACAACTTCATATACGGTTGCAGGAAATCCAGTATTAAAACTGTTTGCTTTTTGAGATACAAAACCGATTTTATGCCAATCTTTAAACTGCTCAATCGGCGTGCCGAACAAAAAAATTCTCCCCGTTTGTGGTTTTAACAATCGTAAAACACATTTTAACAATGTCGATTTCCCTGACCCATTCGGACCAACTAAACCGACGAACGCGCCTTTTGGAATGCGAAAATTAATATGTTGCAATACATCTTCATCATCATACCGAAACGAAACATCTTCAACACGCAAAATATCGTCCATCGTTTGACCACCTTAATTCAAAATGATTCCGATTCATAGTATAGCGCATTTATTTTCATTAATGAATAGCAGACTTAAATTTCGCCCCACGTACTTCTTGTGTGTTCATAATGGTAATAAAAGCATTTTCGTCAACTTCGTATACAATCGACTTCAGCTTCGTCACTTCTAAACGTGTCACGACCGCATAAATGACTTCTTTTTGCTCGTCCGTATATCCGCCTTTTCCCATCAACTTTGTCGTCCCGCGTCCGAGTCGATTTAAAATGGCATCCGACACTTCTTCATAACGGTCTGATACGATCAAAACTGCCTTTGTTTCATCTAACCCTTGAATAACCGTATCAATCGTCTTAAAAGCGATATAATAAGTTAAAACAGAGTACATCGCTTGCTTCGGTCCGAATACAAACGCAGCCCATGTAAAAATAAAAATGTTTGTAAACATAACAAACTCACCGACAGAAAACGGCAATTTTTTCGTCATTAAAATACCTAAAATTTCTGTTCCATCTAACGAACCTCCATGACGAATAACAAATCCCACACCCGCACCAAGAATCGCTCGCCAAATACTGTCGCTAAAATGGAATCTATTGTAAATGGAGATACATGGTGAAACAATCGTTCCATCACAGCTAACACAACGATAGAATAGAGTGAGGAAAGCATGAACGTTTTTCCGATCTGTTTATAACCAAAATACATAAATGGTGTATTCAACAAAACGACAAGTGTCGCAAAGTTCAACCATGCGTAATTTGGAAGAATGCGATCAAGAATAAGGGAAATACCGATTACCCCACCGTCAATAACTTCATTTGGCACTAAAAACAGCTCGATGGATACCGCTGCAAGCGTGGCACCAATCGTCATCATCACAAGACGATACAACAAATGGCTAATCGTCTCTTTTTTATGTTGTCTTTTCATCCAAATCTCCCCATTCATCTATTTTATTATATCATTGCACACCTTCCTTTTCCCGCTCATATCGTAAACAAGGAGGGATGTTACGTGAATGTATATCATAAAATCGTCCAACATAAAATGAAATCCATTACCGCAAATGAGTTGATGATGTATGCAAAAGAATATAACGTTTCGCTTTCACCGAAAGATGCGGAAACGATTGTTCAAATGATGCGCGAGAAAACGATTGATGTGTTTAACGAACAAGCGAGAAAAAATTGGATTCGCGAACTCGCCCATCGCACATCACCACAACTCGCCAAGCAAGCCAATGAGTTCATTCGTCAATTTATACAGTAAGAAGGCTGCCGATGACAGCCTTCTACTCAACAATTTTTTCACGAACATTTGGATCGAATTGTTGTGCACGCAACATAGCAATTTCGAATTTATATGGCGGCTTCGCAGACGTTTTCTCACCGACATATGGCGTTTCTAAAATTTTTGGCACGTGCGTAAGCTGTGGGTGATGCACTATATAATTGAGCGCATCGAAACCGATATAACCAAAGCCGATATTTTCATGACGGTCTTTACGGCTTCCACAAGCATTTTTACTATCATTAATGTGCAATACTTTGAGACGGTCAAGCCCAATAATGCGATCGAATTCATCTAATACTCCATCAAAATCATGAACAATATCGTACCCGGCATCGTGCGTGTGGCACGTGTCAAAGCAGACAGACAATTTGTCGTTATGTGTCACACCGTCAATGATTTTCGCTAACTCTTCAAAACGACTTCCACATTCTGACCCTTTTCCCGCCATCGTTTCTAAAGCAATTTGTACTTGTTGGTCAGTTGTAATTACTTCGTTTAATCCTTCAATAATTTTTTCAATTCCTGCTTCAATACCTGCGCCAACGTGCGCTCCCGGATGAAGAACAAGCTGCTTGGCGCCAATTGCTTCCGTTCGTTCAATTTCTGAACGTAAAAAAGAAACACCTAAAGAAAATGTATTGGCATTAGTCGTATTACCGATATTAATAATGTACGGGGCATGTACAACAATTTCATCAATCCCATGTTCTTTCATATGGGCAAGTCCTTTTTCAATGTTTAGCTGTTCGATTGGTTTCCGTCTCGTGTTTTGTGGCGCTCCGGTATAAATCATAAACGTATTTGCCCCATACGATACCGCCTCTTTACTCGCGGCTAGCAACATCTCTTTTCCGCTCATTGATACGTGCGAACCAATTTTTAACACGTTCTTCTCTCCCTTATTTCTTTTTCGCTCTTTGTTTTTTTAACTGCTCTCGCAATTTTTTCTTATATCCTGGTTTTACTTTCTTTTGTTTTTTCGCTATTTTTTCAACGAGTTGTTCCACTTCATCGACTTTTTTCTCTTTTTTCCGTCCGTTCCATGCATCAAGCTCGATCCATTCACCTTGACGCAAATCACGATGGAGAAAATGAATCCCTTTCTTTTCTAACTTAACTAACGCATGTTGATCGGATGCTTCATAAATCGTTGCAGCAATCCCCTCATAACCGGCACGTCCTGTTCGCCCAGCGCGATGAACGTAAAAATCTAGGTCTGACGGCAATTCATAGTTAATGACGTGACTGACGCCTTCAATGTCAATTCCGCGCGCCGCTAAATCAGTTGCAACAATATATTGAAATTGTAAATCACGAATCGCTTTCATCATTTTTTTCCGTTCACGTGGTGATAAATCTCCGTGTAACACACCTACTTTTAATCCTTTATCAATTAAGCCGTTCGCCACCTCGTCAGCTGTTTTTCTTGTATTGACAAACACAAGCGCTAAATATGGGTTGTAGCTCACTAACACGTCATGTAAAAGTTGTAAACGGTCGCGATGACGCAACGGAATTAAAATATGTTCAATCGTTTGTGCTGCGATCTGTTTTGGGGTGATATGAATATGAGTCGGATTCTCCATATACTTTTTCAAAAACGGCTTCAACTTCTCTGGAACAGTAGCAGAAAAGACGAGCATTTGTAAATTTTCAGGCATACGACCCGCGATGCGATCGACATCTACAATAAACCCCATATCAAGCATCACATCTGCTTCGTCAACGACGAGCATGCGGGCAGTATGAACAAATAACGCTTGTTCGCGAACAAGATCATCAATGCGCCCCGGTGTACCAATGACAAGATGAGGTTGTGTTTTCAGCTTTTCAATCGAACGCAACTTATCTGTTCCGCCAACAAAACAACGGGCTGTAATGCGGTGATCATTCGGACAAAACTTTGTGATTTTTAACACTTCATGATAAATTTGCGTTGCCAATTCACGCGTCGGTGCAGTAATGACCGCCTGTACTTCTGCTACACGCGGATCGATGCGCTGAATGATCGGCAATAAATAAGCGTGCGTCTTTCCTGTTCCCGTCTGCGACTGGCCGATGACGCTTTCACCACGCAACACAGCAGGAATGACACGCTCTTGAATCGGTGTCGGTTTATGGAATTTTAAATGTTGAATCGCCTCTATAATAAACGGATGAAACGGAAAACGCTCGAACATCGTTTCTCATCCCCTTTCTCAGTTCAATAAAAAAATAGACCAGTTATATATTATATACGAACATCAATCGTTCATTCAACTATATGAGCTTTCTTGCATATCGTAATATAGATGAAATAAGCACAACACATAAAGAGAGGAGGAACTTCATTGCGACGTCCATTTATGTTTCCACCTTCCCATCCACCGATGCCATCTATGTGGCAACAACCAATGATGCGGCAAGCACAAGGAGGCATGTTTTCACGATTGTTCGGCAGCCAACTGCCTACACAAGCTTTCGGTGCTCAAGGAGCATTACCGAGCATTGATTCGATGTTAACAAATGTACAAAAAATGTTAAACATGGTCCAAACGATTACCCCGATGGTGCAACAATACGGTCCACTCATTAAAAGCGTACCATCGATGATGCGAATTTTTCGCGAATTGAAACAATCTGACAACATAAACGAAACAACTGAAACAGCCAATGCAACAAGTGCAGCAACAACAGAGAAGCAAATGGAGCAAAAAATAACGAGAAAACAACGCCCCGTTCCAACAGTAAAAGAACGAAAACAACAACAAACGGATGAAAAAGGGAAATCTGTTCCAAAACTATATATTTAACTTTTGTATGTTCGCTTCTTCTTTTATATAATGAAGACGACAAACACGCCAAGAAGGAGCGATCCATATGGAAGTGATTAAAATTACGCCACGCGGATATTGTTACGGAGTCGTTGATGCGATGGTCATCGCCCGCAACGCTGCGCTCGATCCGACGTTGCCAAGACCGATCTACATTTTAGGTATGATCGTTCATAATAAACATGTAACGGACGCGTTTGAAGAAGAAGGAATTATTACACTTGACGGGCCAAATCGACTTGAAATTTTAGAAAACATCGATCATGGCACAGTCATTTTCACTGCCCACGGCGTTTCACCTGAAGTAAAACAACGAGCGAGAGAAAAAGGACTTGTCACCATTGATGCTACATGCCCAGATGTCACAAAGACGCATAATTTGATTCGCGAAAAGGTCGCTAACGGGTATGAAGTCATTTATATCGGTAAAAAGGGACACCCTGAGCCTGAAGGGGCAATTGGCGTTGCTCCACATGCTGTCCATTTAATTGAAACGCCTGAAGATGTAGAACAACTGGATATTCAATCGAAACGCATTATTGTGACAAACCAAACGACAATGAGCCAATGGGACGTGGCACATATTATGGAAAAAGTAAAAGAAAAATATCCTCATGTCGAGATGCATCGTGAAATTTGTTTAGCGACGCAAGTACGGCAAGAGGCGGTCGCTGAACAAGCGAAAGAAGCGGATGTGACGATCGTTGTCGGTGACCCAAGAAGCAATAACTCGAATCGACTCGCACAAGTATCGGAACAGATTGCCGGAACGAAAGCGTATCGTGTTGCAGATGTAACCGAAATCGACATTGAATGGATTAAAGATGCAAAAAAAGTAGCGGTTACTGCCGGAGCATCTACACCAACACCAATTACAAAAGAAGTTATCGACTTTTTGGAGCAATTCGATCCAAACAATCCTGAAACATGGAAACGCGAGCGAAAAGTACCGCTAACAAAAATTTTACCGAAAGTGAAAAAAAGAGGCGAATAAGCCTCTTTTTTATATGAACGTAAACGGCTCTGTATTGGCTTGCGATACGTATATATCGATATCAAACTTTTGTTGTGCACACATCGTTTTTAATACGTTTGCAACTCCTTCTTTCATCACCTTTTCGACGTGATGCCCAGGATCAACGACGTTTAAACCGAGCATTAACGCATCATGTGCGACATGATAATATAAGTCACCTGTTACATACACATCAGCACCGCTCATTTTTGCTTGATGAATATATTTATTTCCGTCTCCACCGATAACAGCTACTTTCCGAACGCGATTTGTTAACTCCCCAACGACACGAACTGTCGGCACGCGCAACGATGTTTTCACATGTTGTGCAAATTGCTGTAACGTCATCTCTTCACTTAATGTCCCAATTCGACCAAGTCCATATGTCGTTCCTTTATTGTCAAGCGGATATACGTCGTACGCCACTTCTTCATACGGATGAACTTGTAACATCGCTTGAATGACTTTTCGTTGCAAACGTGCAGGAACAATCGTTTCGATGCGTACTTCTTCTACCGTTTCTAACTTCCCTTGTTGACCAATAAACGGATTTGCTCCTTCTTCTGGTAAAAACGTTCCCATTCCTTCGCTATTGAATGTACAATGGCTATAGTTTCCGATATGTCCCGCACCGGCATCACCAATGGCTTTGCGCACCGCATCTGCGTGTGTGCGTGGCACATATACAACGAGCTTTTTTAGCGGCTCTTCATATGTTGGAACGAGCACATCTACGTTTTGTAATTGCAATGCTTCAGCGAGCCAATCGTTCACACCACCTTTGGCAATATCTAAATTTGTATGCGCAGCATAAATAGCAATATTATGTTTAATGCACTTTTCAATCATACGTCCATACGGCTGATCGGTCACAATATGTTTGAGCGGCCGAAAAATCGGTGGATGATGCGCAATAATTAAATCGATCTCATGTTCAATCGCTTCATCGACAACATGTTCTAATACATCTAACGTAATCATAACACGATGAATCGGCTTGTTTAACGTACCGATTTGTAATCCGATTTTATCGCCTTCCATCGCTAAATGTTTTGGAGCAAACTGCTCAAACAACTGGATGATTTCATATCCGTTTGGCGTTTTCATCGTTTTAAAGCCTCCTCTACCATCTGCAATGTTTCGAGAAATTGTTGCTTCTTTTTGATCGCCTCGTCCGTTTTCGCATACTTCAATTGCTCGATGACATTCTGCCAATGTTTCATTTCCATATCCCATTTTTTCCTAAACACTTCATTTCGCTCTTTCAATAAAAACGGACCGAGCAACAGCTCCACATGAAGTTGGGTGTACGGACGATAAGGATCACCACGTTCTGCAACAAGCACTTCGTATATTTGCCCATCCTCTTCCAAGATGCGCTCATCAATTAATTCCCATTCGTTATTTAGTAGCCATTGTCTTACGATATGTGCACCGACATTTGGCTGTAAAATAAGACGTTTTACAGCTTCTAACTTCTCTTTTCCATTTTCTAAAATGTTCGAGATGAGCGTTCCTCCCATTCCGGCTATTGTTATACAATCTACTTCATTAAGCGCTACAACTTGTAGGCCGTCTCCTTTGCGAACGGAAATGACGTGAGAAAGCCCGCTCTTTTCGACTTGTTGCTTTGCAGAACGAAACGGTCCATCTGCCACTTCACCCGCAATTGCTTTTGTTATGTATCCGTGCAAATACGCATAACACGGCAAATATGCATGGTCTGAGCCAATATCTGCTAGTACGCTTCCTTTTGGAATAAATGACGCGACCGTTTGTAACCGTTTAGATAGCTGTAATTCGTTCACAAACATCACCCACACTTTTTTCTTCAGTTTATCATGTTTTGCAAAAAACGAAAAATCCCTTCACCGAAGTAAAGGGACTTTTTCGCTTCGTTTATTTTAATTCAGAAAGCCATTTTGCCATTGCGTCCGCTTGGTCTGCAGGAACTAATCCACCTGGCATGCTTCCGAGACCGTTTGTGATGACTTCTTTAATTTGGTCAACAGATAAACGATCCCCGACACCTTTTAATGCTGGACCAACGCCACCTTCATAGTTAGCACCGTGACATGTTACACAGCTTTTTTTGTAAATATCTTCTGGACCCGCAGCAGCTGTCTCTTCTGTCTTTGCGCCGCCCTCTTTCTCTTTCGCAACTTCTTTCATATCTCCGAGGCCTTTCACAGACAGAAAGAAAATGAGTCCAATTCCCATCACCATAATAAGTACAAATGGGATTAATGGATTACGATTCATACTTTACCCTCCCTTATGTAATAAAGCATGTTTTTCAAAATGAAAACGTTACAAACAATTTTATTGTACTTTAAATTCCCATAAAGGAAAAGCCCTGTATGTAATTTTTTTAAACGAAAAATGAAGAAAAAAGAAGAATGATGCCAACAACGCCCGAAATGACAAAATACACGAGCGAAAAACGCCAACCGATCAACAACCAAACAAAACAATTACATATGACTGTGATCGCTAACGCACTCGTGCTTTCAGAAAAGAAAATATCTGATACGCGAATCGAAAGAAGAAGAAGCGACAAAGCACCCACAATGAGAGCGATATGGGTGAGCATTTTATGTTGTACAAAAAAACGAACGGTCATAAAACAAATTATGACAAAAAGTGACAAAATGAGCGTTTGCAAAACGAACGACAATTCAGTAAAATAAATGACAAGAAGGGCAAACGGCAAAAAGACACCGATCATTATCATCGTCACTCGAATAGCCCATGCCGGAACTTGCTTCGTTGGCTGTTCAACATCGTCGCGATTCCCTTCCGTATACAACGCAAGCAAAAAGTCGCAATATTGTTCCGGTAGCAATCGCGTTTGTTTCCAATATTTAATTTCATTAATAATGATTTCTTTTCGTTTTTGTTCCATTGAATACGCATTCCTTCCTAAATAAAGAAATAGCTTACTTCCATTGTAAGAAGTAAACTATTTCTTGTAAACGGTTATTCTAAAAAGTCTTTTAAACGTTTGCTTCGGCTTGGATGACGCAGTTTCCGCAACGCTTTTGCTTCAATTTGACGAATGCGTTCGCGCGTGACGCCAAACACTTTTCCGACTTCTTCGAGCGTTCGCGTACGTCCGTCATCAAGGCCAAAGCGAAGACGAAGCACATTCTCTTCCCGATCTGTTAGCGTATCTAATACGTCTTCAAGCTGTTCTTTCAATAGTTCATACGCGGCGTGTTCGGCTGGAGATGTCGCATCTTGATCTTCAATAAAATCGCCTAAATGTGAATCATCTTCTTCACCAATTGGCGTTTCAAGCGACACAGGTTCTTGAGCAATTTTTAAAATCTCGCGCACCTTTTCTGGCGTTAAATCCATCTCTTCTGCAATTTCTTCTGGAGATGGCTCGCGTCCTAAGTCTTGTAAAAGCTGGCGCTGAACGCGAATAAGCTTATTAATTGTCTCAACCATATGAACAGGAATACGGATCGTGCGTGCTTGGTCAGCAATCGCCCGCGTAATTGCTTGGCGAATCCACCATGTTGCATATGTGCTGAATTTATATCCTTTGCGGTAATCAAATTTTTCGACCGCTTTAATTAAGCCCATATTCCCTTCTTGAATTAAGTCAAGAAAGAGCATACCGCGACCGACATAACGTTTTGCAATGCTCACAACAAGGCGAAGGTTTGCTTCAGCTAGGCGACGTTTGGCTTCTTCGTCACCTTGCTCAATGCGTTTTGCTAACTCAATTTCTTCCTCTGCCGACAATAACGGAACGCGACCAATTTCTTTTAAATACATACGAACAGGGTCATTAATTTTTACACCAGGCGGAACGCTTAAATCGTTTAAATCGAACTCTTCGTCTTTTAAATCATCGAAGTCCGGGTCATCTAAATCCGTATCATCTAGATCAGATTCACCGACAACTTCGATCCCTTGCTCATTTAAATACTCATAATATTCATCCATTTGATCGGAATCGAGATCAAACGGGGATAATCGCTCGGCAATTTCTTCATAGGTAAGAACACCACGTTTTTTACCTAGTTCAACTAATTGTTCTTTTACTTGTTCTAACGTTAAATCGGAATGTGTTGACTTTTCAGCCATTTATTCCCCTCCTTCCAAAATACAAAGACTTTCGCATCGCAATCATTTCGCTAGCAATACGTTTCGCGCGCTCATAATCTTTTTGACGTTCAGCTTCACGCAGTTCTGCTTCTTTTTGTTTAAGCAACTGCTCTTTCGGATAATTGAGCACGCATTGGAGGTAATCTTGTAACTCAGCCGATGAAATATTTTCGTTAATTGGCATCATCGACAATTCCGTAACAATGCGTTTTAGCTGCGAATCATGAATGCGTTCAAGCAACGAGCTCACATCGGGTTCGTGTCCTTCTTCGTAAAACGCATATACATAAGCAGCAATAGCGCGATGCTCCTCGATGTTGAACGCGCCTTCGATCGCCTCTTGTACCGTAAATGCGATCGATTTGTCGCGCAACATATGGGCAATTAACATTCGCTCCGCTTTTTGAAAAGCTGGTAGCAATTTCGCCTTCGCAGGTAAGATGACTGTTTCACGGCGCTCTTGTTTACGTTCTATTTGCTGTTTCTTTCCGTGAATCATCATTTGTTCCCGTAACGCATCGAGAGAGATCGAAAACTCATCCGCCAGTTGTCGCAAATAATAATCGGCTTCGATAGCATTAGATAAGCGACTAATTTCTCTGACTGCTTCTTCAATATAACGAAGCCGTTCGCTTTCATTTTGCAAATGACGTCCGCGCTTCAAATATTCTAGCTTAAATGCGGTAAGCGATAAGCTCGCGTCAAGCACATGATGACGAAAGCGGTCAGCACCATATTTGCGCACGTACTCATCAGGATCGAGCCCGTCTGGTATCATCGCTACCTTAACATAACAACCAGCTTCCGTAAGCGTCTCGGAAGCCCGAAGCGCAGCATCTATTCCAGCTCGATCACCATCGTAGCACACAATGACAGATGAAGCATTGCGCCGAAGCATGCGTGCCTGTTCTTCTGATAAGGCTGTTCCCATCGTTGCTACCGCATGGGAAATGCCAGCTTGCACAGCAGCAATGACATCCGCAAATCCTTCAAATAACACCACTTGCTGCTTTTGGCGCATCGGTAACCGTGCCTCATGGAAGTGATATAAGATGTTGCGTTTGTTGAAAATAAGTGTTTCAGGACTATTTAAGTATTTCGGTTCTTCGTTTCCGATCGCCCTTCCTGAGAAAGCAACCGTCTCTCCGTGATGATTGTGAATCGGAAACATAATGCGGTGTCGAAAACGATCAAAGTATGAGTCCTCGCCTGACTTTTTTACAATTAACCCTGCCCTTTCCATAAGGGGAAGCGAAAAACCTTTATTTGTTAAAAATGTGACAGCCGCATTCCAAGCTGGCAAAGCGTAGCCAATCTCAAACTGTTCAATGATTTCGCGGGTAAAGCCTCTTTGAAGCAAATAATTTAATGCTTCTTCTCCTTCATTTGTATGCATAAGCAAATGATGATAAAACTTTTTTAGCAACTCGTGCGCAGCAATCATCGTAGCTGTTTCTGTTCGCTCAGTTGGCAAATGATCATCAACGACGTGCGACAAATCAACATTTGCTCGTGGTGCTAGCCGTTTGACAGCTTCGATAAAAGAAATCCCTTCAATTTCCATCAAAAATGAAAACACATTTCCGCCTGCCCCACAACCGAAACAATGGTAAATTTGCTTTTCAGGTGAAACGGAAAAAGAAGGTGTTTTCTCTCCGTGGAAAGGACATAACCCAAAGTAGTTGCGCCCTTGCTTTTTTAGTGAGACATACTGTTGAACGATGTCTACAATATCGACTGAGCGACGGATGTGCTCAACCGTTTCTTCAGGAATGCGTTGTCCCATATTCCAACAACTCCAAACATATTTCGACAAAACGTGTGGCTTTGCCCCAACGGTTTTGTATGTTTTTATTCTCCATCGCGCGAAACAATCCTTCTTTTTAAGAAAAAAATATTGTCGAAAATCCCGATGCATTGTCACTTGACAATTAGCTATAAATAGTTTATTCGTCCTATGTTCAGTCTAAACCTGTTTTATCACAATTTTTTATTATAATATAAAAAACGTTAGTTGGCTATACAAATGTTTTTATAAAAAGGAAAAGCACATATCACACGTTGTGACTGTGCTTCGCCTGTTTATTTTTCTCTTTTGCGCATAATATTCATAATGACATTCGCTGTTTCTTCAACGGCTTTGTTTGTTACATCGATAACTTCACAACCAATTTTCTTTACAATTTCATCAAAATATTGTAATTCTTCTTTAATTCGGTCAATGTTTGCGTAAATGGCACGATCATCTAATCCAAGCGATTTCAAACGCTCTCGGCGAATTTCATTTAACTTTTCTGGACTAATTTTTAAACCGAAACATTTTTTAGGCGAAACTTGAAATAGTTCTTCAGGAGGATCGACTTCTGGAACGATCGGCACGTTCGCGACTTTAAAACGTTTATGGGCTAAATATTGCGATAGTGGTGTTTTCGAGGTGCGCGATACCCCAATTAAAACGATATCAGCTCGCAAAATGCCACGAGGATCACGTCCATCATCATATTTTACCGCAAATTCGATCGCTTCAATTTTTCGGAAATAGTCTTCATCTAATACACGAACAGGACCTGGTTCACAACGTGGTGCCATTTGAAATAGTTGTTCCATTTGTTCAATGAGCGGTCCAATAATATCGTATACAGGAACTCCTTCCCTCGCTGCTTCGGCTAATAAAAATTGACGCATCTCGGGTATAACTAATGTAAAGACGATAATTCCTCGGTTCATTTTTGCTAAAGCGACAACCTCTGATAGCGTTCCAACATCTTCTACGTACGGAACACGACGAAATTGAACGAGCGCTCCTTGAAACTGGCTCGCTGCTGCTTTCACAACGAGTTCGGCCGTCTCCCCCGCTGAATCGGATACGACGTATACGATTTGACTCATGTTCTTCCCCCTTTAAAGCACGTCTTCTTTTGCTAACGCGACAAGCACCTTTGTCATGTTTGTTTTTGTAATACGTCCAATGACTTCATACCCTTTGTCCACTTTTTTAACGACTGGCATCGCATCAATTTGTTTTTCAATTAGTTTTTGGGCGACATCAATCAGTAAATCATCTTTTTCACAAAATGTAATATTCGGCATTCGCGTCATAATGATATTGACAGGAATAGACGTCAACTCTTGTTTTCCGATGCTGGCGCGCAGCAAATCTTTTCGGGATAGCACACCGACAAGCAGCGACTCTTCATCCACAACAAACAACGTGCCGACATCTTCTAAAAACATCGTAACAATCGCATCATAAACGCTCATGTTTTCATGAATGACAACCGGAATGGACTGATAGTCGCTCACCTTCATTTTCTTAATTTTATCAGCAAGCAACTGTGTCCCTGTTTTTCCTGTATAAAAATAGCCAACACGAGGTCGCGCTTCTAAATACCCTGCCATCGTTAAAATCGCTAAATCCGGACGTAACGTCGCACGTGTTAAGTTGAGCTTTTCAGCGATATGCTCCCCTGTAATCGGGCCGTGATCTTTGACGATTTGCAAGATTTGTTCTTGACGTTTATTGAGTTCGATTGTCGCTCACCACCTTACAATAGGCTACATTATAACATCATATTATAATTCATCTTCGTATTTTGCAAACAAAAGTGGGAAGCGGACAACGCTATATTTGTCCGCTTTTACCGTCCAACGTATGTAGTTGCTGTAAAAAACGTTTCGTCTTCAGCGAAAGGCCCGAATATTCGTCGTAATAAGATGAAATAATCGTTTTTATTTGTTGTTTCGTTTCCGATTTGACAGCGATTTGACCGATGCGAGACAAATCGACGTAGTAAAAAAGACGAAGTAATTTTAAAACCGATGGGGTCATCGGAATGCGGTGTGGATCGTGCTCAAAACAGCGGTGACACAAAAATCCTCCTTGTGCAATCGAAAAAGCAAACGTCCCTTCTTTTTCCCCACAAATAGCACAACCATCTAACTTCGGATATAGCCCGAATGCCGGAAGCAGCTTCATCTCGTATATATACGTCAACACTTCCGCATCGAGTCCTTCGTTCATATATGTGAGCGTTTGTAAAAGAAGTTCAAATAAATATGGATTCGGACGTCTTTCTTCCGTTGCTTTATCCGTCAATTCGACAATGTATGAAGCGTATGCTGTTAAAAAAATATCTTCACGTATATGGCGCATCGTTGAAAGCAATTCTCCTTGATGCAAGCTTCCAACCCCGCGACTTTTTTGAATTAAAAATATACCGTATGTAAATATTTGCGTGACAGAAGAAAGGCGGCTGCTCGGCTTTTTTGCTCCACGTGCCATCGCAGCAACCTTCCCCCATTCGCGCGTAAATATTGTAACGATTTTATTCGTCTCTCCATAGTCAATTGTTCGAATGACAATTCCTTCGCATTTTTCAAACATATAACATAACCTTCCAAAGTTACAGGACGTGGTAATCTCGTTCACTTAAATGATACGTGGAATCACTCGCCTGCTCTTTCGTTTCGCGTTCTAGCTCCTTAAACAAAAGATACGTGTCAATATTTCCTGTTTGACTAAATAGCTTCCAGGTAAAATCGAGCATCGAACCACACCTTTCTCTCGTTAGTTGACGGTGATTGAGCAGCTCACTTGTAGTTTGCCCGTTTGTCGCTGTCATGATGTTATTTAAAATTTTACAGCATTAATATTCATCTTCACGATAGCCAAGGTCTCGCAACTGTGCCATTTTATTACGCCAATCTTTTTGTACCTTCACCCATAACTCTAAAAACACTTTCGAACCGAGTAGCGCTTCGATATCAGCACGTGCACGTTGACCGATTTCCTTTAACATTTGACCGCGTTTGCCAATAATAATTCCTTTTTGCGAATCACGTTCAACGATAATTGTCGCCGCCACATATACAGTATCGCTATTTTCCCGACGTTCAATCGAATCGATGACAACTGCAATGGAATGTGGTACTTCTTCGCGCGTTAAATGGAGCGCTTTTTCACGAATAAATTCGGCGATAATAAATCGCTCCGGGTGATCTGTCACTTGATGCGCAGGATAATACTGCGGTCCTTCAGGTAAGTAGTTTTTAATTTGCTGCAACAACGTTTCTACGTTATTTCCTTGCAACGCTGAAATAGGAATGACTTCGGCAAACGAATGGAGTGAGCGATATTGCTCAATCAGCGGTAATAGATCATCAGGATGCACTTCATCAATTTTATTAATGACTAAAAACACTGGCGTTTGTACTTGTTTTAAACGTTCAATAATAAACTCGTCACCGCGACCGAGCCCTTCTACAGCATTCACCATAAATAAAATTAAATCAACTTCTTGCAACGCGCTTTGCGCTACTTTCACCATAAAGTCGCCAAGCTTATGTTTCGGCTTATGAATGCCTGGCGTATCAATGAAAATGATTTGTGCGTCATCTGTTGTGTACACACCTTGAATTTTATTGCGCGTCGTTTGCGGTTTATCGCTCATAATCGCAATTTTTTGCCCGATGACGCGATTTAAAAATGTAGATTTCCCTACATTTGGTCGTCCGATAATTGCTACGAATCCTGATTTATATCCTTCCTGAATCATAAAAACCTCCATCGCATAAAGTTATGCTTGATTTTTATTTTACCAAAATATGAACGCGATTTCACTACTATTTATGAAAATGTAAAGAATTTTTAAAAAATACATGCAAATAAGGCAAGAAAATGGAAATGCCAATGATGATAGAAAGAAAAGCAAAAACAAGTACGGCACCAGCTGCTAAGTCTTTTGCTTCTTTTGCTAATGGTCGATACTCATCCGTCACTAAATCAACCGTCCGTTCAATTGCGCTATTGACAATTTCCAAGCTGATAACGATACCGATCGTTATCAGCAACACAAGCCATTCCATTTTTGAAACGCGAAATACCGCTGCAGCGACGACCACGATAATCGCGGCTACGAGATGAACACGCATATTTCGCTCATAACAAACCGCAAGACGAATCCCATTTAAAGCATACCATACGCTAGCGACAAATCGTTTCCAACGCACAATCGATCATCTCGTTAAGCCGAACTGTTGTAATAATTGTTCTTGTTTCGCAAACATCACTTTTTCTTCTTCTTCCGTTTCATGATCATAACCGAGTAAATGTAAAAAACCGTGTACAGCTAGAAAACCGAGTTCGCGCATAAACGAATGACCGTATTGTTCTGCCTGCTCACGCGCTTTTGGAACGGAAATAATAATATCTCCAAGCACAGGTGGTACATCTATACCGACAATTTCAATTTCTTCTTCACCCATCTCTTCAAGGGCGAACGAAATAACATCGGTCGGCTGATCTTTTCCACGATAATCGCGATTAATTTCGCGAATTTTTTCATTATCCACAAATGTGACGCTTACTTCTGCCCCATCTGGCACATGTTCTTCCTTTGCAGCATGTTGTAATAACTGTTCAATAAGCTCGATTTGTTGTTCTGTTATTTCATTCGTTTCATCCATAAAGTCAATAATTAACATATTCTTCCCTCTCTCCGTTAAAGTGCAAAAAGGACCCACATGAGTGCGGGTCGCATTTACATTCCTGCATCTTCATATGCGGCGATAATTTTGCCGACAAGCGGATGGCGTACAACATCAGCTTGCTCCAAAAAGACGAATGAAATTCCGTTTACATTCGTTAAGATATCTTTTGCAACCGCAAGTCCAGAACGAACACCTTTTGGTAAATCCACTTGCGAAATATCGCCGGTAATGACCATTTTCGAGCCAAAACCAAGGCGCGTTAAAAACATTTTCATTTGCGAAGGGGTCGTATTTTGTGCCTCGTCTAAAATGACAAACGCATCATCTAACGTTCTACCGCGCATATAGGCAAGCGGGGCAATTTCAATTGCACCGCGTTCAATTAATCGTTGTGTATGTTCGTGACCGAGCACGTCATGAAGCGCATCGTAAAGCGGACGTAAATACGGATCAACTTTCTCCTTTAAATCTCCCGGCAAAAAACCTAAATTTTCACCCGCTTCCACAGCAGGACGCGTTAAAATAATCCGCTTGACTTGTCCGTTTTTCAATGCCTGTACAGCCATCACAACCGCTAAATACGTCTTTCCTGTTCCTGCTGGCCCGATACCAAAAATTAAGTCGTGGCGCTGGATAGCCGATACATATTGACGCTGACCGAGCGTTTTGACGCGAATCGCTTTTCCTTTCGCATTTTTTCCAATTTCTTCGTTGTACAGTTCAACGAAATAAGAAATCGTTCCGTTTTTCGCCATTTGTAGCGCATAAAGCACATCTCGTTCGCTAATCACAATGCCTTTACGAATAACAAGCAACAAATGGCGAAGCAACTCATCAACAAGCTCAACATGTTGCTTGCTTCCTGACACGCTTATCGCTTCTCCGCGCGTCACAATTGAAACACCGAGCTCTTGCTCAATGCGCTTTAAATGAACATCGTGCGTACCAAATAAAGCGAGCGCTTCATCTGCATTTTGTACGTTAGGATAAATCGTGACAAACTGTTCCGACATTCCTCAATCTCCTTGAATAATTGGTTGTGGTGTCGCAATGTTTTCAATGACTTGGTAATGCATTTCTACTTTTACTTTACCATTCTCCTTCGTCTCATGCAAAACTTTTTCACCTTGGATGGTCGCATCCGAAGGCAGCTGTCGCTTTAACTGTTCACGCGCGATTTGTTTCGCCACTTTCCTTGCTTGATCGTATGAATATTCACGAACAGCGATTTCTTTTTCGTGCCACACTACTTTTTCATAGCGAATCGGTAACGTCCATGTCAAGAAACGAAACGTTTTTTCATCGACTTGTTTTTCAAATGTTGAAAATTTCTCTTTATGATTCCAAAAAAACGGGATTTTCCACGACCAAAAACGAACGTAATGTGTTTCGCGTTTTTTTCCTGTCAACATATAAAACGTCGTTTTTAACGGAACGACGACTGTAGACTTGTACCACGTCTCACCTAAAATTTGACCGCGCGCTGGCACGATCTTTGTTTGTCCTTCTTTCCCAATAAATCCAGAAACGAGTAGTTGTCCCGGAACGACATGATCATTTATTTCTACAACTGCTTGCCCTTGCTCAACAAACATATACGTAATAACCGCTTTTTTCTTTGCAACAAGATGTTGGGGGGTATTCGATTTCGTTTCTGTCGGTTGCTTTTTTTCAACGACTCGGCAATATAGCGTTGTTCCACGCCATTCAACACCAATCCATGTTACCGTGTCCATATGATTCATTAACGTACGCTGGATCGTTTCGGGACTCGGAATCACAAACTGTAGCGCACCACGTTCAACCCCCATCTTTTTTAATTGTTGCCTCACCGTATGTTCTACTTCTGGATTTGCTCCTGTGATTTCAATGCGCCAAATCATATTAGACAATAAAAAAACGATGCATATAAAAGCAACTAGTCCGACAACGATACCGCTATTTTTCCATGACGCTTTCAACCAAAACGGTGCCCCTCGCCGTTTGAGAACATATAGCTTACACCCACTTTTACGCATCGCTATTCGCACGTGGCGAATATCGCGAAGAAGTATATAACACGTGAGCGAATGTTCTCCCTCTCGCCTCACGTTCCATACGTATATCCCTCGGCGTGTAAATTCATTTAATAACCGTTCTAATCCTTTTCCAACAATACGTATGCGCAAGTTGCCTGACATTCGATACATCCACTCGTTTTTCACACCCGTCCCCCCCTATTCTTCTAAATATAATACTTGACTAATTTTCCCTTCGAGCAAAATTTCTTCTGGCAAAATCGTTTTAATGCTAAACGATTCCCCTTTAACAAGTAGCTGACCATTTTTTAACAACAAGCGTAATTCGCGATCTGTAAACAGAAGTAAACCGCGATGGTTTTCTATGTAAATATGAATATGCCCAATCATCGTAATGCGGGGGAGGTCAGCGACAACGTCCGCAGGCAGTTCCATTTGATTTGTTAACCATTGTCGCATTTTGTTTTTCCATTTTCCGATCATAAACAAAACCCCCTTTCATCTCATATGTATGAGCGAAATGGGGGTTATAGCACTTATTTTCTACCGTACGGACGCTTTGCGCGCGGCGGACCGAGTACCTCTGAAAAGATCACACCTTGCACGAGCGGATGTGTCGGCAATTGTTTCGTCTTTTTATGTTGCTCTTCTGCCGGTCGTGATACAGTCATTCGTTCTTGCGCCTTCCTAACAGGACGTGTCATTTTCGGCTCCATCTCTGTTGCAATGACCGTTGTTTTTTGTTCTTGCTGTTGTGTTCGCTCAACTGTTTCCTCCACAGTTTTGATGCGTTTTCCGATCCAAGAAATAAACGCTCCTAAAATAAAGACGACAAATATGTTATTAAGAAGCCAATCGATGAGCGTCATCATTTATTCCTCACCTTTTTTCTTCATCTGGGTTTTGTGTAAGTTTCCCAATCGAATCACGCATATTCGTGTCCGCCATAATGTTTTTTAAGTTCATGTAATCCATGACACCAAGCTTACCCGAACGGAGTGCTTCTGCCATCGCAAGCGGCACTTGCGCTTCGGCTTCTACGACTTTCGCTTGCATTTCTTGCACGCGTGCTTTCATTTCTTGTTCAAGTGCAACTGCCATCGCCCGACGCTCTTCCGCTTTCGCTTGTGCAATCTTTTTGTCCGCTTCCGCTTGGTCTGTTTGCAATTCTGCACCAATATTTTTCCCAATATCAATATCTGCAATATCGATCGATAAAATCTCAAACGCCGTTCCTGAGTCTAACCCTTTTGCTAAAACAGTTTGTGAAATCATATCTGGGTTTTCAAGCACTTTTTTATGATCGTCTTGAGAGCCGATGGTAGAAACAATACCTTCTCCTACGCGTGCAATAATCGTTTCTTCTCCCGCACCACCAACTAATCGATCAATATTTGCTCTTACAGTAATGCGCGCTTTCGCCTTCACTTCAATGCCGTCCATCGCCACGCCAGAAATAAACGGCGTTTCAATGACTTTTGGATTGACGCTCATTTGTACCGCTTCTAATACATTTCGTCCTGCTAAATCGATTGCCGCACAACGTTCAAACGTTAAATTAATATTCGCTCGCTGTGCAGCGATTAAAGCGTTAACGACACGGTCAACATTTCCTCCGGCTAAATAGTGGCTTTCTAACTGGTTAGTCGTGACATCAAGCCCTGCTTTTTTTGCCTTAATTAGTGGATTAATGACACGTGATGGAATGACGCGGCGTAAACGCATCCCAATAAGCGTAAAAATACTAATAGGCACACCAGAAGCAAGCGCGGAAATCCAAAGCATAACTGGAACGAACGAAAAGAATACAGCTAATAACACAAGCCCTAACGCAATTGCAATAATAAATAAAAGTTGATCAGGTGTCATACAAATTCCTCCTCTTTTTTACATTCTCGAACGACGACTTTTAACCCATCTACATGAATAACTTCAATTGGTCGATGTCGTTCAATATATTCTCCTTCTGTGACAACATCTACACGTTCGCCATCAATGAGCGCTGTTCCTGCTGGCCGCAATACAGTGATGGCCACTCCGCGTTTCCCGACTAAATCCATACGTGCTTCATGGGACACATATCCTTCTTCATTCCGCTGTTCGTCGGTCAGCACTATTTTTTCAAAAAGCGCCATCTTCTTTTTGCTTACTCGGCTAAGCCATAATCCCATCATAAGCGCACCCACAATGGCTACTGCTAACGACATCGTAACAAATGGGGAATGTTTTGCTGCCAAAAATAAACTCCACACGAGCGTACCGAGCCCGAGAAAACCAATGACGCCACCTGGCACAAACAACTCAATGACTAACAAAATAAGACCAATAGCAAACAACATCATCGCCCCAACGCCGGTTAAACCAGCTGCTAAATGCGATGAGAAAAAAAGCAAAAAGCAAATGAGGCTTCCCGTTCCTTTCCATCCCCAGCGCGCATCGTACAGTTGCCAAACAAACAACACGCTACCAGCGATGAGCAGAAGCGCAGCAAGAAACGGATGCGTGAAAGCAACAATTAGACTAGCCATCCTTTTTCCTCCCTTCATTTTTAGTACGGATGAAAAGAAAAAAAGTTTCAAAAATGAAAAAACACCTTACGAACTCGTAAGGTGTTTTAGCTTAAATGTTGTTGAACAAGTTTGTTTACGAGCGAGCCGTCAGCTTTTCCTTTCACTTTCGGCATGATCGCTCCCATCACTTTACCCATATCTGCTTTTGAGGAAGCACCGACTTCGGCAATCGTTTCTTTTACGATTTGCACAAGCTCTTCTTCGCTCAACTGCTTCGGCATGTAAAGTTCAAGAACCGTAATTTCTTCCTTGACTTTATCAACAAGGTCTGTGCGACCAGCTTTTTCAAATTCTTGGAGGGAGTCTTTACGCTGTTTTAATTCGCGAGAAAGTACGGTTAATTCTTCATCCTCGGTCAACGTTTTGCCAAGTTTAATCGCTTCATTTTGTAAAGCGGATTTCACCATGCGAATGACCGATAATTTGTCCTTCTCTTTGTTTTTCATCGCTTGCTTCATATCATTGTTCAAACGTTCGAGAAGACTCATAAATACACCCTCTTTTAATATTTGCGCTTTCTAGCCGCTTCAGACTTTTTCTTACGTCTTACGCTTGGCTTTTCATAGAATTCGCGCTTTCTTGCTTCTTGCAACGTACCTGTTTTTGAAACCGCACGTTTGAAGCGACGAAGAGCATCTTCAAGCGACTCGTTTTTACGAACGATCGTTTTTGACATCCTACTTCCCTCCCTCCGAACAAAACCGCTAATCCTTGGTACATGTTAAAACATGTACTTTCAAAGTATAATATAACCAAGCTCATAAGTCAACTTCTTTTTATGAGCTTAGCCGAATGGCTTCATGAGCATCGTCAATGACACGAACAAATTCCCCTTCGTTATATGGATAGCCTGCTTTTGTAATTTTCACTTTCACGAGTTGACCGACCATTTCTTCTGTTGCTGGGAATTTCACTTTTAAATAGTTATCCGTATAACCGACGTATAACCCACTCGCTGGATCTTCTTTGTAAAGCTCTTCTGGAATGACTTCAAGCACTTGTCCTTCAAACTTTGATGCGTACTCTTTCGCTAGCTGATCGGAAAGTGCAATTAAACGATGCACGCGCTCGTTTTTCACTTCTTCATCGACTTGATCTGGCATTCTTGCGGCTGGTGTGCCTGTCCGTTTTGAGTATGGAAAGACATGCAGTTCGGAGAAGCGTTGCTCGCGAATAAATTCATATGTTTCCATAAATTCTTCTTCCGTCTCCCCAGGGAAACCGACGATGACATCTGATGTTACAGCTAAGTCTGGAAATACTTCACGTAAACGAGCTAGTCTCTCCGCAAAAAATTCAGTTGTATATTTGCGGCGCATTCGCTTTAACACCGCGTTTGAACCAGATTGCAACGGAATGTGTAAATGACGGACGATTTTATCCGATTGTCTCAATACGTCGATCACTTCATCTGTAATTTGGCTCGCTTCAATCGATGAAATGCGCAAACGTTTTAATCCTTTTACTTGCTCATCAATATCGCGCAACAACATGGCGAAATTGTAATCTTTCATATCTTCTCCATATCCACCTGTATGAATGCCCGTCAATACAATTTCTTTATAGCCCGCGTCAACGAGTTGTTGCGCCTGACGAATAACTTCTTTCGGATCGCGCGAGCGCATTAAACCGCGCGCCCATGGAATAATGCAAAACGTACAAAAGTTATTGCACCCTTCTTGAATTTTTAGCGACGCCCGCGTTCGATCGGTAAATGCAGGCACATCAAGCTCTTCATATACACGCGTTTTCATAATATTGCGCACACCGTTAATTGGCTGGCGTTGTTGTTTAAACTGCTCAATGTACTCTAAAATTTTGCCGCGATCTTGTGTCCCGATGACAATATCGACACCGGGAATCGCCATAACTTCCGCTGGAGACGTTTGCGCATAACAGCCCGTTACGCATACGACTGCATCAGGATTGCGGCGCACCGCGCGACGAATGACTTGACGGCTTTTTTTATCGCCTGTATTCGTTACTGTACACGTATTAATAACGTATACATCTGCGTGGCTTTCAAATTCTTTTCGCTCGTATCCTGCTTGTTTAAATAACTGCCAAATCGCTTCTGTTTCGTAATGATTCACTTTGCATCCTAACGTATGAAATGCAACCGTTGGCATGTAGATCACCTCACTTAAGTTCCCATTCATAAGATACAGCGGATAATGCATATAATGGCGCTGTCTCTGCCCGTAAAATACGTGGTCCAAGACTGCATGCGACGAATCCATGTTCTTTTAATAACGCCACTTCTTGTTCAGAGAGGCCTCCTTCTGGTCCAAAAACGATGAGGAGAGAGTCCTCTTTGTTCATCGTTTGAAGAAGATGAGCAAACGAACGGTGACGTCCTTCTTTCGCCTCTTCTTCATACGCAATATATTTATAATTGATGTCGCGCGCCCATGCAATAAGTTCACGAATCGTCATCGGAGCATAAACAGGTGGCATGTAAGCTCTGTGCGACTGTTCAGCCGCTTCTTTCACGATTTTTTGCCAACGTTCCACTTTTTTATCCCCTTTCTTCTCGTCCCATTTCACGATCGAACGAGAGGTGATAAGCGGAAGAAACCCTTTTGCTCCAAGCTCTGTTCCTTTTTGTAAAACGAGTTCGTATTTATCTCCTTTTAGCAATCCGCTTGCGACATATACGTGTACAGGAAGTTCAACGTTTGCCTCTATCCATTGTATAATACGGCAGCGAACAAAATCATTGGAAATTTGTTCGATCTCACAAAGCATCGTTTCACTACGTTCATTACAACAAAGAAGGCGATCCCCTTCATTCATGCGCATCACCCGTCCGATATGATGGACGTCATCGCCAGAAATCATGACGTGATCGCCAACGATTTGCTCGTTACGTACAAAATATCGTTGCAACACGAACACCCTTTTTATTGTTTTTTCGCAATAAACGCAACCCAGTCTTCCATCGTTAACGTTTCTTCAATGGTAAAACCAGCACGAAGAAGCCCTTCCTTCACTTCTTGTTTTTTCGTTTGAATGATACCTGATGTAATAAACACACCATCTGAACGCAACAGACGATACGCATCGTCGACAAAACGAAGAATAATTTCAGCTAAAATATTTGCGACGATGACATCTGCTTGTTCATCCATTCGATCAAGTAAATTGTTTTGCGAAACGGTGACAACATCGTGCACTTTATTCAACTTCACGTTCAATTTTGCACTTTCTACTGCCACAGGATCTAAATCGAGCGCATGGACACGCTTTGCCCCTAACATCGCAGCCGCAATGCTTAAAATGCCTGATCCCGTACCGACATCAACCACTACATCCCCTTTTTTCACTGTTTTTTCGAGCGCTTGAATACACATGACTGTTGTCGGATGCGTGCCTGTACCAAACGCCATGCCCGGATCTAATTCAATAATTAATTCATCGCTTGAAACCGGTTCATACGTTTCCCATGTCGGAACGATCGTAAATCGCTCAGAAATTTTGACCGGATTGTAATACTTTTTCCACGCTGTTGCCCATTCCTCTTCATTCACTTCGCTAATTGTAATTTTATTTCGTCCAATGTCGATGTTATATAACATTAAGTTATTAATCGCTTGTTTAATTTCTTCGACCGTTTCACCTAAAAAACTATTCACCGGTAAATATGCTTTAATAATGACGCCTTCTTCGGGGTAATCGTCAGGATTGAGTTGGTAGATTTCCCCGTAAGTCGTTTCTCGTTCTTTCGTTAGTTCAAACGGATCTTCAATGACGACACCACCAGCACCTGCTTCGTGTAAAATATTTGAAATTGCCTCGACCGCTTCGTGTGTTGTATGAATGCTTATTTCTGACCATTTCATAAATCTACCAACTCCTCCTTCACGTTACTCCCCTTTAAATGCTCGCTTCACTTTTGCAAAAAAGCTGTCTTCTTGTCCATTCCCTTGACTGAGTTGTTCAAATTCACGCAACAATTGTTTTTGACGTTCCGTTAATTTCGTTGGTGTGACAACACGAACGCGAATATGTTGATCTCCTTTTCCGTACCCATGCACATTCGGTACTCCTTTTCCTTTCAAACGGAATTTTGTACCTGTTTGCGTACCAGCTGGAATTTTCAACTTCACTTTTCCATACAGCGTCGGCACTTCAATCTCTGCACCGAGCGCGGCTTGCGTAAATGTAATTGGCATTTCACAATAAATGTCATCGCCATCTCGTTCGAAAAATTCATGTGGTTCAACGTGGAAAACGATGTACAAGTCTCCTGATGGTCCACCGTTTATTCCTGGCTCACCTTGACCTGCTAAGCGCAATTGTTGACCGTCATCGACACCAGCAGGAATTTTGACGTGAATTTTTTTTCGTTTTTTCACGCGACCTGTTCCATGACATGTCGAACATTTTTCTTTAATAAAGTGTCCTGTGCCGCCGCAATGATGACAGGGGCGACGATTTACGATGCGGCCAAACGGCGTCGCTTGTTCAATCGTTAATTGCCCTGTACCGTGACAGTACGCGCACGTTTCTTTTTTCGTTCCTGGTTTCGCCCCAGAACCGTGGCACGTATCGCACGTTTCTTCACGTGGAATTTCAATATTTGTTTCCTTTCCAAAAACCGCTTCTTCAAATGTTAAACGCATCGTATATTGCAAATCTGCCCCTGCACGCGGTGCGTTCGGATCACGTCGACGCCCACCGCCAAAAAAACTACTAAAAATATCTTCGAATCCACCGAATCCACCGAATCCACCAAAATCAAAATCAGCGCCGCCAAATCCACCAAACTGTTGATTCGGATCGGTATGACCGAACTGATCGTAGTGCGCGCGCTTTTGGTCATCGCTTAACACTTCGTATGCTTCTTTAATTTCTTTAAACTTTTCAGCTGCATCGGGCGCTTTATTAATATCTGGATGATACTGCTTTGATAATTTTCGATACGCCTTTTTAATTTCTTCTTTTGTCGCGTTTTTACTCACACCGAGCACTTCATAATAGTCTCGTTTACTCATGATCACCCACTCCCGACTCGTTCACATGAACGTAATTTTATCATTGTCTCAACTTGTTGCGCAATACATTTGATGTTTCCATAGCAAAAAAGTCAAAGCCAAGGCAGGCCTGACTTTGACTTTTTGTTTGTTTACTTATCTTCTTTCACTTCTTCAAATTCCGCATCGACGACATTGTCGTCTTTTTTGCCTTCGCTTTGTTGTGCTTGCGCTTGTTTAGCTGCTTGTTCATATAGCTTAACAGAAAGCTGTTGCACAACTTCTTGTAGCGCATTTTTCTTCGTGCGAATGTCTTCAATATCTTTTCCTTCAAGCGCTGCTTTTAACGCATCTTTTGCTTCTTGCGCTTTTTTCACATCCGCTTCGTCTACTTTTCCTTCTAATTCTTTTAACGTTTTTTCTGTTGTGAAAATGAGATGGTCTGCTTCGTTGCGAAGTTCCACTTCTTCTTTTCGCTTCCGGTCTGCTTCTGCATTTTCTTCTGCTTCTTTAATCATGCGTTGAATTTCTTCTTCAGACAAACCAGAAGAAGATTTAATTGTAATCGATTGCTCTTTATTTGTACCTAAATCTTTCGCACGTACGTGCACAATACCGTTTGCGTCAATGTCAAACGTTACTTCAATTTGCGGCACACCGCGCGGAGCTGGTGGAATGTCTGTCAATTGGAAGCGACCGAGCGTTTTGTTGTCGGCAGCCATTGGGCGTTCACCTTGTAAAACGTGAATGTCTACCGCTGTTTGGTTGTCTGCTGCCGTCGTGAAAATTTGTGATTTGCTTGTTGGAATTGTCGTGTTACGTTCAATTAATTTTGTAAAGACGCCACCCATCGTTTCGATACCGAGTGAAAGTGGTGTCACGTCTAACAATACAACGTCTTTGACGTCCCCAGCGATGACCCCACCTTGAATCGCTGCACCAATTGCGACAACTTCATCTGGGTTTACGCCTTTATGCGGTTCTTTTCCAATTTCTTTTTTAATTGCTTCTTGAACAGCTGGAATGCGCGTTGAACCACCGACAAGAATAACTTTATCGATGTCCGCAGGCGTTAATCCCGCATCTTTTAACGCTTGACGAACAGGACCCATCGTACGTTCAACTAAGTGTGCGGATAATTCTTCAAATTTTGCGCGCGTTAACGTCATTTCTAAGTGAAGTGGACCGTTTTCGTTTGCGCTAATAAACGGCAATGAAATTTGCGTTTGCATCACGCCAGAAAGTTCTTTTTTCGCTTTTTCCGCTGCATCTTTTAAGCGCTGCAATGCCATTTTGTCTTTCGATAAATCAATGCCGTGTTCTTTTTTGAACTCTTCGACTAAGTAATCGATGATAACTTGGTCAAAGTCGTCACCACCAAGATGGTTGTCACCAGCAGTAGCTTTTACTTCGAATACACCGTCACCTAGCTCAAGAATGGAAACGTCAAACGTACCGCCACCAAGGTCGTATACGAGAATCGTTTGATCTTCATCCATTTTATCTAATCCGTATGCTAACGCCGCCGCTGTCGGCTCGTTAATGATGCGCTCAACTTCTAAACCAGCGATACGGCCAGCATCCTTTGTCGCTTGACGTTGTGCATCGTTAAAATATGCAGGAACAGTAATAACAGCACGTGTTACAGGCTCACCTAAATACGCTTCTGCGTATGATTTTAAGTATTGTAAAATCATCGCAGAAATTTGTTGCGGTGTATATTCTTTTCCTTCGATTTGCACTTTATAGTCTGTACCCATGTGGCGTTTAATTGAAATGATTGTATTTGGGTTTGTGATCGCTTGACGTTTTGCGACTTCACCAACTAAACGCTCACCGTTTTTAAACGCAACGACAGATGGTGTCGTGCGACCTCCCTCTGGGTTTGGAATAACTTTTGGTTCACCGCCTTCTAATACAGCGACGCAAGAGTTTGTTGTACCTAAGTCAATACCGATAATTTTGCTCATCCATAATCCCTCCCTATTGATTTACTTTGACCATTGCCGGACGAATGACACGATCTTTTAGTTTGTAACCTTTTTGAAACTCTTCCACAACTGTGTTTGGTTCATAGTTTTGATCGTCGACTTGCATCACCGCTTGGTGCACATGCGGATCGAACGGTTTTCCAACCGATTCAATCGCTTCAACGCCTTCTTTTTTCAGCGCTTCGATTAACGAACGATAAACCATTTCCATGCCTTGCAGTAACGATTTTGCTTTTTCATCTTCGACTTGCACTTGTAATGCGCGTTCAAAGTTGTCTAAAATCGGCAACAAATCAGAAACTAAGCTTTGCGCGCGATATTTTTCAGCCGCTTCCATATCTAAACGCACACGGCGACGATAATTGTCAAAATCAGCATGTAAACGAAGGAAACGATTTTCTGTTTCTGCCAACTTCGCTTCCAATTGAGCAATTTTTTCATAAGCAAGCGTTAACTCATCTTTTTCTTCTTGTTGCGTTGCTTCATTTTCCACTTGCTCTTCTGATGCTTGCTCGCTTTGTGCATCCTCATGTTGTTCAATCGTTTCATCATATGTACGCTGTTCTTTCTCCATCTTCTCACCTCCCTTAAACACTCGAAAAGCGGATGGGGAAATTCCCCATCCATAATATTGACATTGCTAATCTTTTTGATACCACATCGTTAACGCCTTCGACAAATCCGTTGCAACAAGGTTTAGCAGCGAAATGACGCGCGAATATTCCATACGGGTTGGGCCAAGCACAGCGATTGTGCCAAGTTTCTCTCCACCGACGGAATATGTCGCTGTAATTAAACTGCAGTTTTCCATCCCTTCGACATCGTTTTCGGTACCGATTTTCACCTGGATACCTTGTTGATTATGCTTTCTTAGTAAACGATAAAACTCTTTTTCTTGTTCAATGATGTTAAATAAAGCACGAAGTTTATCGATGTCGCTAAATTCCGGCTGACGAAGCATGTTCATCTTTCCGCTTAAAAACATTTGTGCAGGCGCATTTAAATCCAAAGAAGACGAAATCATGCGCAACATGTGGTCGTAGCTTTGGATGTGTTCACGAAGAACGTGCGCAACTTCCGTTTGAATTTTATCTGTCAAATCTTCTAAAGGGACACCCGTCAACCGTTCATTTAAAATGTTTACCATCTTTTCAACATCTGATGGCGGAATAGATGGCGGGAGCGTCACAACATGTTTTTCAACATAACCTGTATCGGTCACAATAATCGCGACAGCCGTTTCCGCATTGAGCGGAATAATTTGAATCGTTTTTAACTTATGTTCTTTTACTGAGGGACCGAGCACAACCGTCGTATAGTTCGTTAAGTCTGATAAAATTTGCGCCGACTTTTGAATAAGCTTTTCTAATTCGTATATTTGTTCATGAAAAATCGACTGAATCGTTTGCACATCCTTTTGTGTTAACCGAACAGGCGGCAACAAATGGTCGACGTAATAACGATACCCTTTTTGAGACGGGACGCGACCAGAGGAAATATGCGTTTTTTCAATAAAACCGAGCTCCTCTAAATCCGCCATTTCATTGCGAATCGTCGCCGAGCTGAACGTAATTTGCTCTTTTTTCGATAACGTTCGCGAACCAACCGGTTGCCCTGAACGAATAAAATCATCGACAATAATTTTTAAAATTAACAATTGGCGATCGGATAGCAATGCTCATCACCTCTGTTAGCACTCTAATAAAGCGAGTGCTAAATCTACTATTAAGGTATCAAATTGAGCTTGTCGTGTCAAGATGAAACGCCGAGAAACGACTGAAATACTTCGTTTCCAAGCAATTTGCCACGATGCGTCAAAACAATCGCTTCTTCTGTCTCTTCAAGCAATCCGTTTCGTTTTTGTAAAGCAATCGCTTCATCAAAGACGTCATGCACCGTTTTTCCATATCGTCGAAAAAATTCATCTTTATTTACTCCTTCGCTTTTTCGTAAACCGAGAAACATATGCTCTTCCATTTGTTCCTCTTTTGACACAACATGTGTATTGATATAAGGAAATTGACCTTGTTCAATGAGTTGGATATATTTTTTAATCGGTCCGGCGTTTACGTACCTTACGCCGTTCATATAACTATGCGCTCCCGCACCAAATCCGTAGTAGTACTCGTTATTCCAATATGTCATATTATGGCGGCTATTAAATCCGTTTTGGGCATAATTGCTTAGTTCGTACTGTTTATATCCGCGTTGTTCCATTTGTTCCATAATGATTTCATACATCTGTGCTTCTTCTTCTTGACTCGGCAATCGTAACGCCTGCTTTTTCATTAAGTTATAAAAAACCGTTTTCGGCTCAATAATTAACGAGTAGGCAGAAACGTGTTGAATGGGTAATGAAAACGTTATGTGCAACGTTTCTTTCAGTTGATCGATTGTTTGTGTCGGTAATCCGTACATTAAATCGATATTTATATTATGAAAACCGAGTTCGTTCGCCCGTTCAATTGTTTCGATTGCCGTTTCCTTCGTATGTGTACGTCCAATGTGTCGTAGCAGTTCATTATCAAACGTTTGTACCCCGAAGCTAAGGCGATTGACTCCCCATTGCTTGAGCACATACAACTGTTCATCGCTTACTCCATCCGGATTCGCCTCTACGGTAAACTCAACATTCGAAGCGAGCGGAACTGTGCGATGAATGGCGCTCAATAATCGATCAAGTTGTTTAGCAGTAAGCGACGTCGGTGTACCACCACCAATAAACACCGTTTGTAATTGCGAGGTCGGAAAACGTTCAAACGTTCGCTCCATCTCGATAATCAACGCATCAAGATAAGCATCGACCGGTTGTTGATGTAAAAACACTTTATTGAAATCACAATAATGACAAATGTGCGTACAAAACGGAATATGAATATATGCTGCTTGAATCACTCGTTTCACCCTTTTCTATATAAAAAACCGCAGAATGGTTCTGCGGTTTATTTTTGATCGTCCATCTTTAGTACAGCCATAAATGCTTCTTGCGGCACTTCAACAGAGCCGACTTGCTTCATGCGCTTTTTCCCTTCTTTTTGCTTTTCAAGCAACTTACGCTTACGAGAAATGTCCCCGCCGTAACATTTCGCTAATACGTTTTTACGCAACGCCTTAATCGTTGAACGCGCAATAATTTTATTGCCGATCGCTGCCTGAACAGGAACTTCAAACTGTTGGCGTGGAATTAAGTCTTTTAATTTTTCAACAATCACTTTTCCACGGTCGTATGCTGAATCGCGATGAACGATAAACGACAAGGCGTCAACTTTTTCACCGTTTAATAAAATATCCATCTTCACTAGCTTAGACGGCTTATAACCGATCAATTCATAGTCAAACGATGCGTATCCTTTTGTGCTCGATTTTAAAATATCGAAGAAATCGTATACGATTTCAGCAAGTGGTAATTCGTACGTCAACGTAACGCGACGCTCGTCTAAATATTGCATATCACCGAAAATACCGCGTTTCTTTTGACATAGTTCCATAACAGGACCGACGTAATCGTTTGGCACCATAATTGTCGCACGTACATACGGTTCTTCCACACGTTCAATTTTTTGTGGATCTGGCATGTTGGATGGATTATCGACGGCGAGCTCTGTTCCATCTGTCAAATATACTTTATATACAACGCTTGGCGCTGTTGCAATAATGTCAATGTTAAATTCACGTTCTAAACGCTCTTGAATAATTTCCATATGCAAAAGTCCTAAGAAACCGCAACGGAAACCGAAGCCAAGCGCTTGTGACGTTTCCGGCTCAAACTGCAACGCCGCATCGTTTAATTGTAGCTTTTCTAACGCCTCACGCAAATCGTTGTAACGCGCTGTATCAATTGGATATAATCCGCAAAACACCATCGGATTTAAACGGCGATACCCCGGAAGCGGTTCGTTTGCTGGGTTGTCGGCATGCGTAATCGTATCCCCGACGCGCGTATCGCTTACGTTTTTAATCGATGCGGTTAAATATCCAACATCACCGACGGTCAACTCGTCAACGACTTTCGCTTTCGGCGTAAATACGCCCACTTCAACGACTTCAAACTCTTTTCCTGTCGCCATCATTTTAATTTTTTGACCTGCTTTTACTGTTCCTTCGACCACGCGAATGTATGCGACAACCCCTCGATATGGATCGTAAAGCGAGTCGAAAATAAGTGCTTTAAGCGGTGCATCTGGATCTCCGGATGGAGCAGGAATTTTTTGAACGATTTGTTCTAAAATTTCGTCGATCCCGATGCCGACTTTGGCTGATGCCAACACAGCTTCGGATGCGTCAAGACCGATGACATCTTCAATTTCTTGACGAACACGTTCAGGATCGGCACTTGGTAAATCAATTTTATTAATAACAGGTAAAATTTCCAAGTTGTTATCGATCGCCAAATATACGTTCGCAAGCGTTTGCGCCTCAATGCCTTGCGCTGCGTCAACGACTAAAATTGCCCCTTCACACGCCGCTAAACTGCGTGACACTTCGTACGTAAAGTCGACGTGCCCAGGCGTATCAATGAGATGTAAAATGTAGTCTTGTCCATCTTTCGCTTTGTAATGAAGCTGGACGGCATTTAATTTAATCGTAATGCCGCGCTCGCGCTCTAACTCCATCGAATCGAGCGCTTGCTCTTTCATCTCGCGCTCAGATAGTGCACCTGTCTTCTCGAGAATGCGGTCAGCAAGTGTCGATTTGCCGTGATCGATATGCGCAATAATGGAAAAGTTGCGAATACGATCTCGTCTTTTTAGTCTTTCTTCACGATTCATCTATGTTCCACTCCTATAATTTCCGAAATACGCTAGCTTTGATTATAGCAACAACGTTCGCAATATTCAACGCAAAAAAAGAAAAGGCGGAGTGCTATCCCGCCTTTTGCATCAATGAGAACATTTGTTCAACGAGCGAATGAACGAATGTCGCAAGTTTTTGTCCCGCTTTTGAAAACATGTTAAATGCCTCAATTTGTTGCAGTTTTTCTTTTTTCTCTTCGATGGATTGACCGAGCACGATCGTTTCATCTTTTGATACATGTACAACTTGCTCGAGAGAAGGATCGTTATACCCTTTCATTTTTCGCATTCCTTCGTTCGCTTGCTGCATGCCGAGCAATACCCCGACTAAAAAAATGACGGCGATGAGTAAACTTTGCATCATAAATTTCACCATCTTACCCACCTACTTTTTCTCCGCTGGTTGTGTCGCATTCACCTTCTCCGCTTGCCAATAATATTCACTAAATACATCCGCTACAGCTGCTGCTGTTCGATACAATTCTTGAAATGTATTATCCACACCGCCGAACTCAATTAAAATGGCGTTTTCCGATAAATCTTGATTGAATTTTCCGTTTGTGCCGACCCCTTTTTTCTCAAACGTGCCACGACTCAAGCCCGGATATTTTTTTTCTAGCATTTCATGCAATTTTGTTACCAACTGTAAATTTTTTTCATACTTCGCATTCTCTCCACCGATAATAAACGATACTCGCGCATAATCCACTCCGTTAATCGTCACCGTCGTATCGTTACGGCGTCGAGAATCGCGGTGAATGTCAATCAAATATTGCACGTCACGATTGTTTGCCATCGCTTCAACGACCGTTTTACGCGACATATCATACGCTTGATAATATTCCATGTTATTTTTCAACAACTTCCCTATAAAGTCGGTCGTATCAACAACCGTTCCAATGCCGCGCTTTTCTAGCTCTTCTCCTAATTTTTTTCCAACTTTTGTAACATTCACAGTCGGATGATGCGCAAAGTTTGGATTCGTCACCCCTTTTAATGCTGGTAAATACGATTCTTGTGTATGCGTATGATAAATGTAAACGACTTTCTTTCCTCCTGTCGTTTGCGACGGCGCAGGAGCAGGTGGTGCTTCCTCCTCGTGAAGTTGTTCTTGCGCAGCTTCACGCTCCGCAAGCAACACTTCTAAAGGAGGAGGAGATTCGTATGGAATGTTTGTAAAGTCCGTTCCTTCCCCAGCTAAAATAATTTCGCTATCATATAACGAAAAACCGGGAAGCTCTCGTCCGAGCAAGCTGCGTGGATCGTTCAAATTAACGCTTGTCGTCATTTGAAAAAAATACTGGGAATACGGGAATTGTTGTTTATCTTTCGGCAACGTTTGACGAAAGTACACATTTTCAAAAGAAAGCAAATGCACGAGCGATTCCGTTGAAAATTGATTCGCCACTTCATGAACAGACGAAGAAGAGAGACGATATGTCGATGTCGCTGTCATCGTGGCGACAACTGTCAACGTTCCCATAAATGTAAACAAAATAAATACAAGCCACTTTTTTATACTCGTTCCGTGAACGGTCACCATCATGTTCATCACTTCACCCTTTCAAAGCTTGTCTACTCTATCAATATGACAACGCTTTGAAAGATAGAACGAAAAAACTAATGCGTATATGCCCCAACGTTTTCTTGATCAATCCGATGATGCAAAGCAGCGTTCAGCCCGCTCGCCAATATGTTCGCCATTTCCTCGATAAATACGTCGACTTCTTTTGGTGTAACCATTAAATTATGACCGATCGGGGCAAGCACTTCATAAATTAACCGTCGCTTTTCTTCGTCATCCAATAGACCGACCATCCCTAAAAAAGCTGAACGATCTGCCTCGCTCGGTAAATCTTCTTCCGTTAACTTTTTTTTCTTTCCGAATACGAGACTTGCTGGCGCAAGCGCACGAGCTGCTCGATTGCCTTCCTTCATCTCACGACCGAGATGCTTTAGCAACAAATCAATCGTATCGCTTGCAATCGATACAGCATCAACAACCGTCGGTACACCAATCGCAATCACGGGAATACCTAGCGTTTGTTTACTTAACTCTTTTCTTTTATTCCCAACACCCGCTCCTGGATGAATGCCTGTATCAGAAATTTGAATCGTCGCGTTGACTCGTTCGATCGAACGCGCCGCTAACGCATCAATCGCAATAATAAAATCTGGTTGAGTTTTTTCGACAATCCCTGCAATCACGTCGCTCGTTTCAATTCCGGTCATCCCCATTACTCCTGGAGCGAGCGCGCTCACCGAGCGAAATCCGTCTTGAACACTTTCCGGTTGCAACTGAAATAAATGCCGCGTCACTAATAAGTTCGATACAGCTAGTGGACCGAGCGCATCGGGAGTTACTTCCGCATTCCCTAATCCGACAACAAGACAACTTGCTTCTCGTGGGATGCCAAGCTGCTGTAAAAAAGCATAAAAATGTTTAGCAAAAAGCTTTTCTACTTTTTGCTGTAAGTCGGTATCCTGTGTACGAATGCCTTGGGCTTCAATTGTTAAATACTTTCCTGCTTTTTTTCCTAACGTTTTTGCCCCTTCTTCCGTCACTTCTACAAATGAAAAATGAACACCATCTTCTTCCCAGTCACGAATCAATACCCCCTCAAGCGAAGTTTCCTGCTTGTTTTGTAGTCGTTCTTCAATCGCTATTTCATGCGCTTCAATCGCTAAATCCGTTCGTACACTATACGGTCGTAAATCGATCATACCGCTTCCTCCATGTATTTTTTATCATTTGTTTTATCCATTTTCCTCCTTTTTCATACAATCGTACTTTTCGTCTTTGCCCTATTGCATAATTAAGAGCAGTTTGGTAGAATATCACTTGTTCTTATTGTTCATCGAACTGTCGCGTATTGAACGTATATATTTGCGATCGGTTAATGGAGGTGAAAAAAATGGCAAACATTAAATCTGCAATTAAACGTGCAAAAACAAGCGAAAAGCGCCGCGCTCATAACGCATCTATGAAATCAGCAATGCGCACAGCAATCAAAAAATTTGAGGCGCTTGTTGAGTTAAAAGACGTGGAAAAAGCAAAAGAAGCTTTCGCATTTGCAACGAAAAAAATCGACAAAGCAGCTAGCAAAGGCTTAATCCACAAAAACGCTGCAAATCGCTATAAATCACGTTTAGCGAAAAAATTAAACAGCATTACAGCATAATGAAAAAACAGCTTGTCATACCCGGCAAGCTGTTTTTCCGTTTTGGGAGGGGAACATATGCATTGGGTGAAAGAACAGTTAAAAACCATTTCGTTATTTTCTCAACTATCCGATGAAGAATTAGATGCGATTGTACATATTGCAACTGTCCGCACATGCAAACCGAAAACGATCGTCTTTATGCAAGGAGATCCGCTCGATCGTGTTTTTTTCATCGTCCGTGGTACAGTAAAAATTTACAAAACAGATGTTAGCGGAAAAGAACAAATTGTATCTATTTTGCACGAAGGAGAGATGTTTCCGCACACCGGCTTTTTTCGACGTGGTACATACCCAGCGCACGCTGAAATGATGAATGAAACGACGCTTATTGTCATTCCTATTGAACAATTTGAACAAACACTCATTTGTCATCCACAACTATGCATAAAGCTGTTTCGCATCATGGGAGAAAAAATTATTGAATTACAAACACGGTTAGAAGAACTTGTTTTTCACAATACAGCTGAACAATTAGCCCGACTTTTCATCCGATTAGCGAAAACAAGCGGCGTGTATGTCAACGGCCGTTATCGTTTAAAAGCGACGCTTACAACTCGCGAATTGGCTAATATGATCGGCACCGCACGTGAAACAGTCAGTCGTGTACTCAGCCAAATGAAACAGCAAGGCGTCGTAACAACGGATGACGACGGCTACTATATCATTGATGTCGAGGCGCTACAACAAAAGCGGTAGATTGTTTCTCTACCGCTGTAACTTTAAGAAAAACAACTGCAACAACAACTGTTTGTCTGTTGCACTACTTTTTAGCGCATAATCTGTTTCCGCTAAATCATATAAAATGTGCATTAACTGCTGTTCCGAAAATCCGCCCGCATAACTTGCCGCCATTTTTACACGAAACGGATGGACACCTAACATCGAGGCCATTTGTTGTTGACCGTATCCTGTTTTCATCAATTCTTTCACTTCATAAATGAGCCGAAATTGGCTAGCCAACAATGCGACAAGCTTAATCGGCTCTTCATTTTGACGTAATAAATCTTGAAGCGTTTGCAACGCATCTGTGATGTTCCGCTTGGCAATCTGTTCGACGAGAACGAAGACGTTTTGTTCAAGTGTACGCGATACAAGCAACCGAACATCGTCAGCTGTAATGGAACGCCCCTCAGCAAAAAGCATCAACTTCTCGATTTCGTTTGCTAATGTCGCTAAATCGGTGCCTGCCAATGCAAGCAACACGTCAATCGCGTCATCATCAATTTGACATTGCCCTTTCACCCATTGTTTTAACTCTTTTTCGTTCAACGGCTTAGCAACGATGACATGTGCTTTTTTTAATAACGCTTTCGTCACTTTTTTTCGTTCATCAAGTTTTTCATACGAACCGACAAACATGACGCTTGAGAACGGAGCAGGTTTGTCAATATAGGCTTCTAACCGTTTCACATCGTGCTCTACTTTTTCTTTTCCTTTTTCCGCTGTTAAAAAATACGGCTGCTTGACGATGACGATTTTCCTCTCTCCAAAAAACGGAAGCGTTTCCGCATCTTCAAGTGCCACCTCGATAGGCGTTTCTTCGCAATCATATGTACTAACATTCCATTCACGTTCTTCGTCTGACAACGCCCGACGAATAATTTGTTCATACGCTTGTCTCATTAAAAAATGCTCCGTGCCATATATGACATATAGTTGTTCCATGTTCTCTTCCCCATTCTTCATCCATCTTCTCTAAAGAACATACAACGTTTCGGAGCATTTTACAAGGGAGTTAGCAGATGAGAATCGCCAACTCCCATTTATTTAAACGTTGGAAAACAAGCCCTAGGAACTCGTTTATCCAACGGGTATCTTTATCTTTTCCGATCTGACGCGAACTATTTGTGACAACTGTTGTCAACGATGTAGATTTTCTTTCTTTTTTCCCTTATACTAATGGGTGAGAAAATAGGAGGGATGGTCATGAACGAATTTGAAAAAAACGTTCAATGTACGCGCAACGACGCCGTTGACTCGGCTGTTGGCTTCATCGTATCATTCGGCTTTTTCGCCACGATGTTCATTATCGCCACACTTGTAAAATTTTTCGGTGCATAATGGACACCTGAAAGAGATTGCGTATTGCAGTCTCTTTTTTCTTGTATATTATGGCAAGAACGTCTGAATGGTGCTTATTCGCTTATGAAAACGAATGACGACCGCACCATGTTCATCGGTGCGAAATATGCGCACGTGATCGTGACGTAAACGTTCGATGACTTCCCGATGCGGATGACCATATCGGTTGCCGCGCCCAACTGAAATAAGCGCCAACTTTGGACGTATATGTCGTAAAAACGATTCAGACGTCGACGTTTTACTGCCATGATGCCCTACTTTTAATATGTCGACTGGCAATGACGGGTACGTTCTCATAATTTGTTGTTCCCCTTTTTCTTCTAAGTCACCTGTAAATAGCCAATATGCTCCTCCCATCAATGCATACAACACAATCGAACCGTCGTTTGTTGTCTCTTCATTTCCAAATGGAGAGAGAATGTAAAATTGCGCTTTCCCAACCGTCCAACGATCGCCACTTTTCACTATTTGCACACGTGTCCCTTTATTTACTGCTTGCTCCATCACCGATTCGATTAAATCATTTCGTTGCATACCAACGATAAGTTTTCGTACACGAACAGCATCGAATATATCGTTGGTATCACCAATATGATCGAAATCACCGTGTGTTGCGATAAGTGCATCAAGCGTACGAACTCCTTTTGCTTTTAAAAACGGAACGATTACATCTTCCCCAACACGAAACGATTGCTTTCGTTTTTTCCAATGTTCATCAGTAAATGACATCGTTCCACCCGTATCAATCATATAAACAGCTTTTCGATAAGGCAGTTCAATATATATACTATCCCCTTGTCCAACCTCTAACATGACGACTTCACCGGTCGGACGAAAAAATGGCCAAATGACATGCGCGATCATAACAAAAAGAAACGAAAAACGAAACATAACCGCGCGCTTTTTCGATTCGAAAGAAAGAAAAAAGAGAAAAACGGAGACGATATAAGCAACAAGCAGCAATAGTGGCGGACGACCGAGCGTGAGCACGAACATGTCGGATAACGAGAGAACAAGTGCGTTCGTATGTTCAAGCACAACCGTCAATACATATATGATCAGAGAACTAACAAATGGCATAAACAAGTGGCTGAGAAGGGCTACAAAGCAAAGCGGCAAAATGATAAACGAATAAAGTGGAACAAAGATGATATTTAACGGAATGGATAAAAGAGACACTTCGTAAAAATGATAAAGCAAAAGTGGTAATGTACTTATTTGTGCAATGAAAGATGTCATGAACAATTGGCGAACAATAGAGCGTTCGTTTTGAATGAACGAAGAGCAAATAATTAACGCAAAACAAACGAGAAAAGATAGTTGAAAACCGAGATGAAATACAGTATACGGATCTTTTCCTAATAAAAGGAGGCAAGCGATACTTAACGCATCAATTGTGCGGAAACGAGAAGAAAAAAGGAGAAAACAACTTGTCATAATGGCTGCGCGCATTACTGACGGAGCGGCACCGGCTAAAACAGCATACAGCGGGATACACCCAAGCAATATGACCGTCGCTCGTTCTCTTGAAATACCGAAGCGAATAAACAAATAAAAACAACCACCAACGAGCAATGTCATATGCAAGCCCGAAATCGCAAGCAGATGAATAAGCCCTAACTTTTGATAACTAGCGAGTACCGTTGGCTCTATATCGCTTCGTTCACCATAAATGAGCGCTTGCATAAACGCACTTACGTCATTTGGAAAGTGATGTTGAATGTAGCGAATGCCTTGTTGGCGAATGATTTGTAATCGTTCTATCCATGTTACATTTGTCCGTGTACAACTTTCAAGAGAATTTGGACGAACGATCCAATGAATGCGCTCGTAAAACAAATAGCGACGATAATTAAAAGCATATGGATTTGTCGGCAAAGAAGGGCGCTCAAGCGTTCCTTTTAGTAAACATGCTGTCCCTATTTGAATCTCTTCCCATTTTCGTTTTTCCTCTTCTGTTCGAAGACGATAAACGAGCTGTAATCGTTCTTTTTGCCATTGGACAGTCGTTTTCACTCGATCGCCGTCAATATAAATCGGAGCAATGAATCGGACAAAAAATGTCGTTTCATTCCCAGAAAGCGTTGTCACATGATGCACAGCTACCCATCTGCTCCACAACGAGAAAAATAAATAACAGCACATGCAAGCGAAAAATAACGCTCGCTTTCGCCAGAGTAAAAAGAAACTATACACACATGACAATGTAAAACAAACAACCGATTTTGTTAGCATAGACAAGACGGCCAAAACGGCCGCCATCGCCACATAAACGATACGTCATCTCCCCTTTGCATGTAAAAAGGTTGGGATCGAGTTTACATCAAACGGGACGTGCTTGACCGTTACGCCAGCTTGTTCGAACAACTGCAAAGCGAACGGGTGGTTTTTATAATCGTTCGCATAATAAACAGCTTTTATCCCGCTTTGAATGATCGCCTTACAACATTGTAAACACGGAAAATGAGTGACGTATATTTCCGCCCCTTCTGTTGGCACACCAAACTTTGCACATTGTAAGATAGCGTTCATTTCTGCATGAATCGTGCGCACACAATGATTGTCGATGACATAACATCCTTCATCAATACAATGCGCCCCACCTGCGATCGAACCGTTATATCCCCCAGCAATGATGCGCTTATCGCGCACAATGGTTGCCCCGACGGCTAGCCTTGTGCACGTGCTACGTAACGCTAACAAATGGCTTTGAGCCATAAAATATTGATCCCATGTAATTCGCTCCATCTACTTCTCCCCCTTGTCCATTATGCCTTTAGTTTATCGTCAATTTTAGCGAACGACAATTTGTTCTTTTATTTTTTCAAGCGATTTCGAACCGATTCCACTCACATTCAACAAATCTTCGACTTTTTGAAACGGTCCATGTTCCTCACGATATGCAATGATGGCGGCTGCTTTCGCAGGTCCAATCCCTTGTAACGTTTGTAGCTGTTCAATCGTTGCTGTGTTAATGTTGATTTTTCCACTTGAACTGCCCGTTTGACTCGTTGTTTCCACGATGATGTCTTCGCCTTTTTTCGGCACGTAAATGACCATTTCATCATGCACTTTCATCGCCAAATTTACTTTCGTTTCATCTGCTTCGTCTGTTAATCCTCCTGCCAGTTGAATGACATCGTGAATGCGGCTTTCCGGTGCCACTTCATATACTCCCGCTCGTTTGACGGCTCCTTTCACATCGACAATAACGGGAGCTTGTTCCTCCATTTGTTGTTCTTGCTGTTCTTCTTGTTCTACCTGCTCTAAAGGGAGCGGTTGTACGGGGGTGTCCTCTTGTTGTTGAATGATCCAAATGGCCGCTCCAATGACAATTAAGCCTACATATATCCAACGTTCATATGTTTTTATCCACTTCATGCTTTCACCCTTTCATAAAAAGCATTACTCGTGCATACATATGACGTATAGTGGTGACGGATAAGGGGGGGATACCGTTGAATATAGGATTCATTGGAACAGGAAATATGGGAACAATTTTAATTGAATCGCTTATTAACGGAAAAGCCGTAAAACAAGAACAACTATTCATTACGAATCGCACGCTTGAAAAAGCGTACAATATACAAAAACGCTACCCAAACATCCATGTGATGCCGACGAATGAAGAAGTCGTAAAACACGCAACGATTGTTTTTATTTGCACGAAACCGTTGCATATGCCCGATGTTCTAAAGCAACTTCGCCCGCATTTGACCGATCATCATTGTATCGTATCGATTACGAGCCCCATTTCTGTGCAACAACTTGAATCGCTCGTGCCATGTAGCGTCGCTCGCGTCATTCCGAGCATTACAAATCGCGCACTCGCTGGAAGTACGTTAATTACGGTAAGTGAACGTTGCACAGAGGCGGATCGGACAACGATTGAACATTTATTTCGTTCCATTTCTCGTCCAATATACATAGACGAGCCTATTACGCGCATCGCTTCTGATTTAACGAGCTGTGGTCCTGCTTTTTTCAGCTACTTAATTCAAAAGTTTATCGATGCAGCCGTTCAACAAACATCCATTACGAAAGAACAAGCAACAACATTGGCAACTGAAATGATTATCGGGCTCGGTGCCTTGCTAGAACAACGCTTGTACACATTACCGACATTGCAGGAAAAAGTGCGTGTGAAAGGTGGCATTACAGGAGCGGGCATTGAAGTGTTGGAAAAAGAAGTCGGGGACTTGTTCGTTCACGTTTTTCAAAAAACGCACGAAAAGTTTTATGAAGAAACAGAAAAGGTGCGCCAACAAATCGACAATATTCGTGATTGACAAAAAAAATCCTGCTTATTTGTTGAAGAAAAATCCCAAAAGTGAGGCACTTTTGGGATTTTATTTTTGCGTAATGAAAAAAATGCGCTCGCTTTCTTTTGTTGGTTGTTGCTCTGTGAAATCCGCCCATACATGCAATACATGAAACCCTGCTTGTTTTAACCACATGACATATTGATCGACATCGTATGTTCGCTGTACGTGCATTTCATCGACTCGTTCATACATCCCTTCTTGTAATTGAACAAAAAACGTGAGTTCGTGTTCGACGCTATGTGGCCACGGTCCTTCGTAACAGTTCCATATGTAGCTCACTTGGTCATCATTGCTCGCAAACGTGCGATGATGCAAAAAGACGTGTTCCATTTTAAATAAAGAATGTACATCAAATAAAAACAATCCGCCAGGTCGCAATTGTTCATGTACACGCATAAACGTAGCGATAACGTCTTCTTCCTGTAATAAATAATTGAGTGAATCACAAAAAATGACGATTGTATCAAACGGCTCGAACGGGCCAAATTCGCGCATATCTTGCTGAAAAAACGAGAGGTTTACCCCCCGCTCCTCTGCTTTCATCTGCGCAATAGTCAACATTTGTTCCGACAAATCGACACCGGTGACGTCAAACCCTTTTTCCGATAACCGAATCGCAAGTTCCCCTGTACCGCATCCGAGATCAAGCAGTCGTTTTCCATTGTGATACGAAGTAACCGTTCGTTCAACGAGGGCACACCACGCATCATATGGAGCATCGCTCATTAATTGATCATACCAACTCGCAAATCGTTCGTACGTCATGCCCCAAGATCACTCTCAATGTGTTCAAGCGGTGCGTCGCCCCATAAGCGTTCAAGATTGTAATATTCGCGGTCTTCTTTATGAAACACGTGAACGACAACATCCCCTAAATCAACTAAAATCCAACGCGCCTCGTCAAATCCTTCAACACGTTTGACTACAACACCATGCTCTTCTGCTTTTTCTTTAATTTCACGCGCGATCGCTTGTACTTGTTTATCGGAATGACCGTGACAAATCATAAAGTAGTCAGCGACAAGCGAAATGCCTTTCATATTTAACGCTACGATGTTTTCGGCTTTTTTGTCATCCGCTGCTTGTACTGCAATACGTAAAATATCTCGTTCTGTCATGAAGAAACCTCCTTCAATTTTTTAGCTATATCATTATACGTATGGAACGTATCTGGGTAAATCGGTTCGCGTTTGTCCATTAAAAATTGGATCGTATTTTGAAGCGCTCGAAACAGCGCACGATCTAGATGCTCTCGCGCCAACGCACGCACTTCGTCAACACCCGGAAACGAACGATTTGGCTCAATGTAATCAGCAATGTATACAATTTTCTCAAGCAATGTCATATTTGGTCTTCCTGATGTATGATAACGTATCGCTTGTAAAATGTCTTCATCTTGAATGCCGACTTCCGTTTGGACTAAATATGCCCCAACAGGCGCATGCCATAACTCTGGGCTATATGCTAACAAATCTTGGGGCATATGTTGTTCGATAATGATGCGCTTCATTTCTTCTTTTGTGCGGAATTTTGCATAGTCGTGAAAAATTGCCGCCAATTCCGCTTTTTGTACATCAGCTCCGTACAATTTCGCCAGTTCAATGGCTGTTTCCATCACGCCTAACGTATGAATATACCGCTGTTCTTTTAATTGTGTGCGCACGATCGCTAACGCTTCTTCACGTTTCATACAACCGATTCTCCTTTATATATAATTGAACCGCTTCCGGCAACAAATACGTGACACTTTTCCCACTTTGAATCCGCTCACGAATAAGCGAAGAAGAAACCGCAAACGTCGGCACATCCACTTCGATGATCGGATACGGTGTACGAAGAGAATAGCCAGGCCGTTTCACCCCGACAAATTGCACAAGCTGAACAAGTTCGTCAATTCGATACCAATTCGGTAAATATTCAACCATATCTCCACCGATAATAAAGTAAAACATCGTATCCGGATATCTTTGCTTCAACAAAACGATCGTATCGTACGTATATGATCGCTCTTTTCGTTCAAGCTCAATCGTTTCAACGCGAAAGTGCGGTTGATTCGCAATCGCCGCCCGCAACATATGAACGCGATGCACGTGATCCGTCACCTGTTTATCTTTATGAGGTGGAATGTAATTTGGCATAAACCATATTTCATCGAGCTGTAACTCCGTTCGTACATCATCCGCAATTAATAAATGCCCGTAATGAGGCGGATCAAACGTCCCACCTAAAATGCCTACTTTTTTCACCACAACGCTCCTATTTCGGTAACACAATTTGTTTATGTTCACGCGATTCTTTATATAATACGATCGTATGCCCAATCAGTTGGACGACTTCCGCCCCTGCACCTTCCGCTAATTGCTCTGCCACTACTTCTTTTTCTTCTTCGCAATTTTTTAATACACTCACTTTAATCAGCTCTCTTGCTTCAAGCGCATCGGCAATTTGCTTAATCATATTGTCATTGACGCCACCTTTTCCCACTTGGAAAATCGGTGTTAAATGATGAGCTAAAGAACGTAAAAATCGTTTTTGTTTTCCTGTTAACATGTTTTTCCTCCTAACTGTTGTATCACAAGTTGTTCCATTCGTTTCGTATTTGGAAAGATCCCTGTCCACTTTTCGAACGCTAGTGCACCTTGATAGACGAACATGCCTACACCGTTTTGCACGCGCGCCCCTTTTTCTTTTGCTTCTTGCAAAAATTTCGTCATGAGTGGATTGTAAATAATGTCGCTGACGATCGTCCCGGTTTTTAACGTTTGAAGGGAGATCGGCATCGTATCGACATGTGGGTACATACCGACAGACGTTGTATTAATGATGATGTCGTACGCTCCTAACCGTTCTTCTGCTTGTTCAAGCGAATACACAGCTGACCGTTCTTTTTGAATAAACGCCTCTGCCTTTTCCATCGTGCGATTACATACATCAATAGCAGCTGCTTCATGTTTTAAAAGAGTAAAATAAATGCCGCGCGCCGCTCCGCCTGCACCGATAATCAATATGCGTGCGCCAGATAATTCAATGTTCATTTGCTCGCATAACGCTCGGACAAATCCTTCACCATCTGTATTATAGCCAACCCATTTTCCATTTTCATTAACGACTGTGTTTACTGCCCCCATTTGCTTAGCCGTTTCATCAAGCTCATCCATATATTCCATCACCGCTGTCTTATGCGGGATCGTCACATTAAACCCAGCGCATTGTAACGCTTTTAAGCCTTCTACCGCCTCTTTTAACATATGCGGTTCGACGTGAAACGCATGATAATGCGCATCAATATGTAACGATTGAAACGCATCGTTATGCATAAGCGGCGACAACGAATGATGAACAGGACAGCCGATCAGCCCAAACAATTTCAACATCCTCTCCCCCTTTGTGTTAAATGAGCGACTTCCGCAACATTACACCAACGCCTTTTGGCGCATATGCGATGACTTGTGCCCCCGGCTCGTGACACGTCACCCAGCCAAGCCCTGAAAAAACGATATCTGTTTTTGGTTCTTTTAACGTAAAATGATGGGCGACAAGCGGTGGCAATTGCTCGCAATAGCTTTTGCGCGGTGGCTGCAACAATTCACCAAGATGTCTTTCATACAATTCATCGGCATGTTCACGTTTCGTTCGATGAATAAATAATTCATTCGACATATAACATACAAATGGACGTCTCCCACCACTTACATAATCTAATCGAGCAAGCCCACCAAAAAACAACGTCTGTTGTTCGTTCAATTGATATACTTTCGGCTTAATTTCTTTTTTCGGTGTAATGACTTTTAAATCTTTCTTGTCAACGAAATGCGCCATTTGATGATGGTTTATAATTCCCGGTGTATCATAAAGCGCTGAGCCATCATCGAGTGGAATTTCAATCATATCAAGCGTTGTCCCTGGAAAATATGATGTCGTAATGACATTTCCTTTACCCGTCACTTCTTTAATAATACGGTTAATAAACGTTGATTTTCCAACGTTCGTACAACCGACAACATATACGTCTTTTCCGTTGCGATACTCGTCAATCGCCGTCATGACTTCCTTCATGCCATATCCTTTATGTGCACTAACTAAAAAAACGTCACGCGGCTGTAAGCCAAGTTCTCGTGCAGTTTGTTTCATCCAACGCGTGACCTTTTCATGTTTGACGGACTTTGGCAACAAATCCACTTTATTGCCGACAAGTAACACATCTTTTTTTCCGACAAACCGATGCAACCCTGGCAACCAGCTTCCATTGAAATCGAAAATATCAACGATTTTCACGACAAGCCCATCTGCTTGTCCGATGCCGTGCAAAATGTTTAAAAAGTCGTCATCTGTTAATGATACGTCTTGCACTTCGTTGTAATGTTTTAACCGAAAACAACGTTGACAAATAATCGGATCGCGTTCAAGCGCTGAAGGAGGCGCATATCCGACTTTCGTTTCGTCTTCTGTTTGAATCGTTACTCCACATCCAATACAAATGACTTGTTCACTCATTATCATCACTCCCAATGAATCATACCTTTTTTTCGCATGACATTTAAAATTCTTCGTTCAATATTTCGATTCACACGCGTAAAAAAGCCGTCTGTTTGCGCAACAGGGACGACTAAAATCGTATGCAAGCCGAGGCGATTACCGCCAAACACATCGGTAAGAAGCTGGTCACCGATAACGACGACTTCTTCCTTTCTTAGCTTCATGTCGCGCAACGCTTGTTGGAACGCTCTCGTTAACGGCTTGCGCGCTTCGAAAATGAACGGAATGCCGAGCGGCTTCGCGAACGCTTCCACTCTTTTTTTATTGTTGTTTGACACGATTGTCACTTGAATGCCGCTTTGTTTCATTTGTTCAAACCAACTGACAACTTCCGGCGTCGCAAGCGGACGATCCCATTCAATTAACGTATTGTCTAAATCGGTAATAATCCCTTTCATTCCTTTTTGTTTCAAATGTTCTGGCGTAATCTCAAAAATACTTTTCGCATGTTCATTTGGCAAAAAATATTTTAACATACTTCCTCATTCCTTCTCCGTTTTTTACATAAATAAACAAATTGTAAAATTTTTCGACAAAACCCGACGTTTTTCACGTTTTGTGGATAACTTTATACACATCATCCACACGCATTTTTCAACATTCCATCACCTTTATAAACAATAAATCCACAACTTATCCACCATCACATGTGGATAATCAGAACGATTGTTCTTATTTTCGATTTATGGTAAAGTGAAGATAAACCTACCATTATATGTATACATTTTCCTTTGTATACCGAGGAGGCGAAAAAATGAAATGTTTGCCTGACGACTTATTAATTGAATCATACTACAAAGCGAAAGAATTACAACTAAGCAAAGAATTTATTCAACTGATTGAACGTGAGATTTTGCGTCGCCGTCTTCATCATAAACTGAAACAAACATCGTAATTGAGCCTCTATTGGCTCTTTTTCTTTTGCGCCAAAAAGCCGATTCGTTGTCCCATTTTTACTTCAAATGGCGGGACGATTTGTTCGTCTAATGTGAACACATCTTTTTCAAACAGTAACACAACCGTAGAACCGAATGAAAAATATCCGATTTCTTCCCCTTTTTTCACATAATCATGTTCATGTGTTAATTCAATGCTGTTGACAAACATCGCTCCGACTTTCACGATAGCCGTATACATGCCATTTGTATACAGTTCGGTAATTCTTCTGTAATTTTTAGAAAGTGGAGCCTTGCCATATTTCAATCCAAGGCGGTTTACAGGGTATGACTTCCCACCGAGCTCCCACTGCTTCACTACTTCTCCACATATTGGACTATGAATGCGATGATAGTGACTCGGACTTAAATACAAAATAATAAACGTTCCATGCAAATATTTTTCAGCTATCTGATCATCGCCAAGCATTTCACGAATCGAATACGTTTTTCCTTTGACGATGATTTCTTTTTGGTCCGTAATGATCCCAACATCTTCAATGACTGCATCAACCGGGCTGACGACGCTATCTGGATGTGTATCGATCGGACGAAGCCCTTTTTTTAACGTACGCACGAACAATTGTTGTAACGTTTCGTACTCATGCAACTTTTTTTCCATTTCTTCTTTATTAATTTTGTATACTTTCGCATAAGATGAAATGAATAACCGACTCCATTTCGATCGTGTGAACGAAGCGAGACATTTCGATGTCCATGCATGATTTGTCAATTCAATAAATAGTTGATATAGCCATTTAACCAACGATTTTCCCCCCTCAAGTAAAGAATATCCTTTACTAGTTCGCTTATTATCAATAAAATATTAGTAACCGAGTGATATTTTTGGCAAGTGGGTCGGCACGATTTCAATAAAGGAGTGAACTTATATGTTTTTATCCGATTATATTGATCATACCATTAAAAAACTTAAAGCGCATACGGCAAACGTATTGACGTTAACAAACTTAAGCTTAGGCGGTTTCGCGATTTTATTTGCGGTAAAAGGCCAGCTGAACGTCTCTGTATTATTTATCTTTTTAGCTGCACTTGCCGATCGTTTTGACGGAACAGTCGCTCGGAAAATGAACATCGAATCAGACTTAGGAAAACAATTGGACTCAATGAGTGATATTATATCATTTGGAGTAGCACCTGCACTATTACTTTATCAAGGATTGTTGCACGAATTTGGGGCACCCGGCTCATTTTTTACGGTTTTTTATATCGGGTGTGGGGCATTTCGTTTAGCTCGGTTTAACATTACTGAAAGCAACGGTTATTTTACCGGTTTGCCGATCACAGCTGCAGGGTGTTTATTGACGCTCAGTTATTTAACAATTCACTATTTTCCGCCTTACGTCTTTATTTTTATTATTTTCACGCTTTCTCTTTTAATGGTTGGTTCATTTAGGCTAAAAAAAATTTAGTCATACGTAAAAAAAGGAACGCTCACCTTGAAGACTCGTGCTTCAAGGTTTTTTTTCGTACAAATTTCCCTTTTCAAACATTCGGATAAATTATATGATAAACTTGGATTTATTTTCATTCTACAACTAGAGGTGATATCATGGATCGCACGTCCTTAATTGGGCTCATTCTTGGCATTATCGCAGTCGGTGTCGGAATGGTGTTTAAAGGAGTTAGCCCAGCTGTGCTCGTTAACCCTGCGGCTATTTTAATCATTTTATTAGGGACAGCGGCCGCAGTAACCCTTGCCTTTCCAACGAAAGAAATTTCGAAAGTCCCAAAGCTATTCGGGGTAATTTTTAAAGAGTCGAAAACGCCAAAAATTGAAGAATTGATCCCACTTTTCGTTGAGTGGGCGAACATCGCTCGCCGCGAAGGGTTGTTAGCGCTAGAAGCGAAAGTCGCCGAAATTGATGACCCATTTTTGCGCAACGGATTAAGTTTAGCGATTGATGGACAGTCACAAGAATTCATTCGCGATGTGATGACTGAAGAAATTGAAGCGATGGAAGAACGTCATCTCGCGAATGCAACTATTTTCACACAAGCAGGAACGTATGCTCCTACACTTGGGGTACTTGGGGCCGTCGTTGGGTTAATCGCTGCCTTACAAGATATGTCTGACATTGAACGTCTCGGTCACGCGATTAGTGCGGCGTTCGTCGCAACGCTTATGGGTATTTTCACCGGATACGTGCTTTGGCATCCGTTTGCGAACAAATTGAAACGGAAATCGAAAGAGGAGATTAAAGTGCGGCAAGTGATGATTGAAGGGGTGCTCTCCATCATCGAAGGACAAGCACCGCGGGCGATCGAACAAAAACTAGCTTCTTACTTGCCGATGAGCGAGCGTCAAAAACTTTTAGAACAAGGAGCTCAAAATAATGGCGAAAAAGCATAAAAAGCATCATCATGAGGAACATCTCGATGAGAGCTGGTTAATTCCGTACGCTGATTTGTTGACACTACTATTAGCACTGTTTATTGTGTTATTTGCTAGTAGCCAAATTGATTCAGAGAAATTTCAACAAATCTCAAAAGCCTTTAATAGCGTCTTCACAGGCGGCACAGGGGCGCTGCATTATTTAAGTCCGATTGAACGCGAAGAAATAGATTCGATCATTAAAGATTCTCCGAGTCAAAAAACGTATGTCAAAATTTCAAAAGAAGAATACGAGGAATTAAAAAAGATTCAAAGTAAATTTAACGAATATGTAAAAACGAATCAATTGAGTGGGGAACTATCTGTCGCCATGACGGAAGAAGGACTGCTTGTGACGATTGCAAACGACGTATTGTTCGATTCCGGTAGCGCCGATATTAAACCGCAATATCGCGATGTCGCTAAAAAAATATCGAATTTGCTCGTCATGAACCCACCGCGCAACATCGTCATTAGTGGACATACAGACAACGTGCCAATCAACAATGCAAAGTTTGCTTCAAACTGGGAATTGAGCGTCATGCGCGCCGTTAACTTTATGAAACTATTGCTTGAAAATACAAAATTAGATCCGCAACTATTTAGCGCAAAAGGATACGGTGAATTTAAACCGATCGCATCTAACGCAACAGCTGAAGGACGAGCGAAAAACCGACGGGTAGAAATTTTAATTATGCCGCAAGAACCGGCACAATAAAAGCGGGGGACTGCCCCTCGCTTTTGTTCATCCTGTCAATATATCGCCATTTGGATAACGAATATTTGTTTTTTTCGGCTTCGCAATCGAATAGACGAGCGTTAACGGACCTAATTTTCCAAACAACATGACGCAAATAATAAGCACTTTTCCGATCATTGATAAATGCGGCGTTAAATTCATCGAGAGCCCAACGGTCCCGAACGCGGATACGACTTCAAATAAAAGCGCAAGGACAGATGCATCCTCTGTAAGCGTCAAAGCTAGCGTCACAACAAAAATAAACAACATGCTCATCGAAGCAATCGCTAACGCACGCAAAATAATTGTATGACGAATGGTACGCTGCCAAATGACCGTTTCTTCTTTCCCTTTTAAAAAGCTCACCACCGCAAAAACGATCACCGCGAATGTCGTCAGTTTAATTCCTCCACCTGTCGATGTACTTCCTGCCCCAACAAACATGAGGAAAATCATAAGCATCGCTGTTGGTTGTTCTAGTGAGCCAATATCAATCGTATTAAATCCTGCCGTTCTTGGTGTAATGCCTTGAAAGTACGCGGCCCAAAGCTGTTCTCGAAGCGAAAGTGAACCGAGCGTTTTCGGATTATGTTGTTCAAAGAAAAATACAGCAACAATTGCCACAACATTCACAACAAGCGTCATCACTAACATGAGCTTCGTATGGAGAGATAGTTTTCGCCACCGTCGTTGATATAACACGTCAAATACGACAGTAAAACCGAGCCCCCCAATAATAACAAGCAAAGAGACGGTCATATTGACGATCGGATCGCCGACAAAACGTGATAAATTATCAGGCCATAATGCAAACCCCGCATTATTAAACGATGCGATCGTGTGGAAAAGGCTGTAATACAGCCCCTTCGCCCAGCCCATTTTCGGAACCCAATCAATTGCTAATAACGTTGCCCCGACAAGCTCCATAAATAAAGAAAACAACAATAAATTGCGCGCTAAACGAATGACACCGCCAAGCGATGGTTGATTTAGTGCCTCTTGCATTAACATGCGCTGCTTCATTCCGATCTTTTTCCCAAGCACAATGACAACAAGCACCGCAAATGTCATAATTCCAAGTCCACCAACTTGAATGAGCACCATTAAAACAATTTCTCCAAATAAGGTAAATGTCGAACCGGGATCAATCGGTGCTAAACCGGTTACCGTTGCGGCAGATGTCGATAAAAAGAACGCATCAAGCCAGCTAATGTCCTTCTCTGTTGCAATCGGCAACTTTAATAACACCCCACCGACAACAACGAGAAAAAGAAACATAAGTGCTAACAACTGCGGTGGGTTGAGTTTTAACGGTTTTGTCATTCCTTTTCGCACGACTCATCCTTCTTTCACGTCATGTTTTTATATTTCACGATTATATATCATTTTCTTCATTAAACAAAGAAGGAAAAAGAAAATAAAGTGTCCAAACACGAACAAGTTTTCTAATGCATATACATACATAAGCAACAAATGACCACCTGTGAGGTGAACGAACATGGGCACGATTTTTTCTGCGCTTGCTTTGTTTGTAAAAGAGCTCGTCTTTTTAGTTTCTTATGTAAAAAATAATGCCTTTCCACAACCGCTTGATGCAAAAGAGGAAGCGATGTATTTGAAACAGATGGCGAAAGGAGATGAACATGCTCGAAACAAGCTGATCGAACATAATTTACGTCTCGTTGCTCACATCGTGAAAAAGTTTGAAAACACGGGAGAAGATCCAGAAGATTTAATTTCAATTGGCACAATCGGCTTAATTAAAGCGATCGAAAGCTATTCAACAGGAAAAGGAACAAAACTAGCGACATATGCTGCTCGTTGTATCGAGAATGAAATTCTAATAACAATAGTATGCGTAAATAAATGTAAAAATGCGCCACTCATGTCTGAATGACGCATGAAAACTGTGTATCACTATTTTATAATTACTAGTTGAGCGTAAATAGTTTCGACTCTATCATTGATAACAATTTTATGTTCATAAGAACCGTAAAACACGTTATCTTCTCCGTATTCTTCAACTAATTCTCTTATGATTAGTCGTTTTATTTTTTCTTTTTCCATATCTGTGTACTCAATCTCTTTTTCGTCGAGTATGTCTTCAATCTCATCAATATAATCGCACGCGTAGAACATGTCCGCTTCATCAATAAATGTTTTCAATCCATCGACGTAATTTTCAACAATCTCCGTCATCCACGAATCATCTAAACGTCCAGCCACACGTTCCATCCCTTTATGAGTGACTAACCACGTGCCACCACTTTTCCGTGCTTCGCTTAGCTTAAACTTCCCTCGCTCAATCCATTTAACGACGGTGTTCTGCCCTAATCCCCATATTTTTTCCGCTTCACGCGCCGTGTAAACAGCCGTGATCGGTGATATATTGCCGCTAATCAAATAAGCTTCAACAATGTAATAACCGTCTTCTTCGGATGGATATATGTCGATCGTCACTCTACCGACATTCTCGCTTTTCTCATTAGTTAAACTTATCTCTCTGCGTTCGAGTGGATATATGTTATCCGCTGCATCCAAATCCCATTCGTATGCTCCTTCAATCATCTCAAATACCTTCTCGATCGCTCCGTTAAATGCGTCATCTCTGCTACCATATTCTTCTCTAAACATCAACATTTTGATTTCCCCTTTCAGTTGTTTTTTTAAAAAGACAGGAGGAGATAAAGATTATAAGTATAATTCGGAACGCATACGATCAAACGCTGACTTTACACGCCCATTTAAAAATTGATAAGAGAACATATACAATAAGCATTCTTCATCGATTCGTCCACGATGAATCACGTTTGTTTGCGTGAAGTAAATCCAATAATCTGCGTGGTCTTTATTTATAAATTCGTTGAATGCCGCTTTAATTTCTTCTTTCTTTTTCGCGCGGTAAGCATCGTCTTTTTTCTCGAAAAATTCCGCATTTTCTAATTTAGTAATGAAAATATCAACGTTCTTCTCTACGATCGGAATTAACTTATTGCGAATATCATTAGCCCACGTAACTTGCTTCTCTGTCCCTTTTAAAGCTGGCAACACTTTTTCTCCCATTTTCTTCACCTCAGCCCATACAGTTTTTAATGCTAATGCCATGCGAGCCACCCAATCACCAACCATTGTTTTTGCTAAAGCAACCGCTTTTTTCATGATCTCCTTTTTGTTCATTTTCTTTTCCTCCTGTCTTGTATTTAACTTTCTGATTATATTATAACTCATTCTGTCTAAAATACAAGACATTTTTAAAATTTTTGCGATTTTTTTTAAAAATAAAAAGGCACCTGTGTAGGTGTCTTTTTCATAATTTCCTCGCTACTTCCATCAGCAACCTTGTAATGTTCAATCCTTTCATAAAATAGATCGGAACATCGTTCTGTAACGCATATACTTTTGCTTCCCACATGGCTAAATGGGAAATGAATTGCGTCAATATGATAATAATGTCGGCTTGTTTCAATATACGATAAAAGTCCGGGTCTAACACTTCGCCTGTATGCGTAAGAATTGTGCAAGGATACTTTCTGCCTGCTTGCTCCTGGCGATGTCCGCCGATGATAGCTACCGTTTTCCCCGCAAGAACATCTATAACTTCTTTTTCTGTATCGTCTTCTGTTTCTTCTTCTAACACTGTCACCGCGACTTCTTTTTGCACCGGCTGCAATTCTTGAAGAAGATGCTCTTTTTCTTTCAGTTCGTCGATCAGCTCCGCGATAAATGATTTCAGTTCATGTATTTTCTGTATGTCAGCTGGATCGCGATTGGATATATGTTTATTTTTCCGTTCTCTCCGCAATTCCTCATATGTTTCTGCTAATCGAGTTTGTAATTTCGCTTGCTCTGCTTTCAATTCTTCAATCTGATGAACGTATTTCGTGATTTTCCGACGTGTCCTATTCAATTCGTCCGTCAGCATTGCGATGCGCCGGAATAGAAAGTCGTTGTCGCCTTTTTCTTTCTTGATCAGCTGGCCAATCCATTCAGTTCGCAACTCCTCAAGTGCTTCACCGAGTGGGAAATGTAGCACAATGAACCGCATCCGTTTCTGTCCGTAGTACTTCACATCTTTTTCAAGTGCCCAACCAAGCGGTCCGATATCCAGCAGATGGTGATAGATGAAATATTCATTCGCTGCTCTCCAAAAACGCTGCTTCTCTTCTACTGTTTTGAACCGATTCAGCACATCTTTCCGATATTGGGCAATCGTACGGGCGCTGGTTTCAATTCCTAACTTCTGATATGCTTCCTGGAATTCAAAATCAACAAGCTCATTGACCATATCCCGCCAATTCGCAATCGCATAATCTGTGTACCTTTCCCAAAACGCATCTTTGTGTTCATCGAAAATTTCATACCGCTTTCTATGCGCTTCTTCAATTTCATGCGCTTTTTCTCCAACAATTGTGTGTCCATAATTGATGTTCACTTCACTAATAACCATTTTTCTTAATTCATCACGATACAATAGACTTTCTGGTGTTGTTTCTGAACCGCATTTTTTGCATACGATCGGCACAAGCTCATGCTTTGTTTCGTCTAACTGCTTGTCTAGCTCTTCAAAAGTCAATACCCCGTAGTCATGTATCTTCTTTTCGTTGTTGAGTTTGCAGTATTTGCACTTCCCTTTCAACCATACAGTGACGTGTAGTTTCTGTTTTGAATACGGACGAATATCGACCATTTTCTTTGTTCCTCCCCCTGCAAACCTGAAAAATAAAAAAATGACGGGAAAAAATAACTCCCGTCCTTCATCATACCGTATCCTTTTTCTCATCGCCATACACTTTTTGTAATGATGGGACTTGACCAAAAACAGCGTTCATGCCGTTTTTTGTAACAACCCACTGTTTCCCAAATTTCCGAGTCGTTCCTGGTGGAAATTCATTGATTTTTCTTCTGATGTACGACTCGTCAATTCCCCAACGTTCAGCTGCCTCTTTCGTGCTCATCAGATACCCATCTGTGGAGAGGATTTCCTCCACCTCACCTAAACTGTTCTGCACATAGAGGACAAAACCTTCTTCTTTTTCAATCGCGATAAAATCTTCACAAATAACTTCGATACGTCCGTTTTCAAACTGAATCGGAGCGGAATCGTATAACGTTTCACTCTCCTCATCGTACCAATCTAAAAGATTTTCCCATATCAACACCATATGTCCACGATCTTCAATTTTTAACATCCTACATCACATCCTCCTTAATCTCATCTGCTTCAAGCACGTACTCGCCAAGTACGCACTCATTTCCTTCCGAAACGGACACTACACGTGCGTTCACGAGTGTCCGATAATTTTCACGTCGACATCCGTACTCCCAACCATGTTGGTCGCAAACGATAAGCGTTGGAACAATTTCATTTTCAACCAACATTCCTTTGAAAGACTTCCGTTCTCCACTTGGAGTTTTTCCATAATTCATTCCAATGACAACTGTTTTCATCATGATCCTCTCCTTTTATTTTTTTTGACCAGCGCCCACAATCGCTTGTGAGCGCTAAAAGGTGTTCAGTTTGTTTTTTGTTTTGCGAATCTGATGTAATCATCCTCTTCGGATTCGTCGACCCAATCAGATGCGAATTTTTCAAAATCGTCACCGTATCCGAAGAAGAAGTCCCATGTGTCATCAATTTGTTCCTCTTGAATCCGCTCATTGAACAAGCGGAAGCTTTCGGGGTGAAATTCTTCTTCCACACACCACCGAATAAACATATCTGCCGCCAAAGAAAAGTCGGTGTCGGTGTTAGCAAGTTTCATAAACGATTGTTTCACTCTAACACGTTTTTGTGCATTGCTATCAACTTCGATGATTGCGTCCGCGACTATTGCGTCGTCTGGTGTGTCATCCGACATACCGTAGAAACGAATGTAAACATCTGCGACACATTCTGTTTCGCCAGCGAGTTCACGATGTTCTAAATCTAGCTCCCAAACTTCAACGCCACCGATATTGCGATCGTGCGCGATAACATCATAATGTGTCCAGCCTTCCACCAAGCTAGCTGCTTCCGTGACAACATAGTCAACAACGTCTCCAAATGTAGATCGGAGATCGTGAGCTGTTACTTGCATTTCGATTGTTTTCATTTTTTATTCCCCTTTCACGTTATCGTTACTTTTAGTATATTCACGTTATCGTTACAAATCAACACTTTTTTTAAATTTTTTTCGATTTTTTTGCAAAAAAATTGACAGGTCTTCTCCTGTCAGTAATAGCAGCTTCCGGGAATTCTTTTTCTAACTCGTTCAACCAAAAAAAAGACGCCTCTTTTTTGACGTCTTCAAAATAAGTGAATCTCGATATTTTCTTTATCAATAACACGGATCTCTTTAACAACTTTGCGGATCAGCGTCTGTTTAATTTCAAAGTCAAGTTCTTCTTTGTGATTCAGAAAAAAGTCAATCGCTTCTTGCAAAATGTGTTCGTTCGGCTTGCTTTCTTGCATTTCTTTGAGTTGTTGTTCGAGCTGGTTGTATTGTTCAATTAGCTCTTTTTCGCGTTGCTGCAAGTTGCGTATTTCTTCTTTCACTTCTTCTAGGTCGAGTTCGTCGTCATCGGACATTGTGACAAGCGACAGCAGGCGTTTGCGTCCTTTCCGCGTTCGGTCAATCTCTTTTTCAATCCGTGCGAGCTCCTTCGTTTCATAGCTATGTTCAACGTCAGCAACAGGCTGGAATTCTCGTATTCGCTCTGGATGGTTGAACAAATCAAGAAGGTAGATCCATACCTCATGTTCAATTTCATCAGCCCGAATGGTCATTCCACAGCCAGGGTGTTTTGCGCCAGCTGTATTTTTTATGTCTGTATACTCTCGAAAGTATTTACCCCAATTTTTTGCGTATCGTCCAGTCATCGTATTTCCACATTGTGCGCAGCGCAATAGCCCTGACAACAAGTATTGACGTTTCGGTGCTTTCGTATAGCGCCTTCTCGCTTGTTCTAGCAGCATTTGCGCTTGCTGAAATTGTTCTGCTGAAACGATAGCTGGCACATCGACATAGATCCACTCATCCTTATTACGCAAGCGCATCGGCACTTTTTCATTGCGATACTTATTCGCCAGCATGCCTTCTGTATTCCACTTGTTTTGTGGCTTTTTTCCCATGTACGTTTCATTCATCAATATTTGCCGTACCACTTGCCGATGCCACACTGATTTCCCCATTTTTGTTGGTATATTTCGTTCAGTTAAATGCAATGCAATTCCGTTTATGCCTTTAAATCGCCCTTGCGTAAAGCTATCAAATATAAAACGGACGATTTCAGCTTCACTTTCGTTTACGATGAGTTGACCTGTTTTTTTGTCATAATCATAGCCATATATTTTATCGTTTTTTACTACTTTTCCTTGTTTCGCTTTTCTTTTCCGCCCTGCCATCGTTCTTTCACGGATTTTTGCTTTTTCAAACTCTGAAATAGCTCCGCGCATCGAAAAAAACAGCTTCCCTTCCGGCGTGTTTGCATACTCTCCATTGACAAACAGCAATTCAACATTGTATTTTCGAAACTCATCATCAAGCAGCAGCTGGTGCATAAGATTACGCGCCAGCCGGTCGGGATCATACACAATGACGGTATCGATCATTCCGTTTCGTATATCGTTGCGCAAGCGTTCCAGCCCCGGACGCTCAAGAAATTCGCCGGAAAAGCCTTCATCGGTGTATATCATTACATCGTCCGTTTTCGCCTTCTTCTTCGCTTCCTCAATCTGATGAGCGATTGAATATCCTTTCTGTGCCGATTCTTCTGTCGATACTCTTGCGTAGATAGCTTTCATTTCTCTTCGCTATCTCCCTTCTATATATCTTCAATAAATAATGATAGCAGGCTTGAATATTGTTGTCAGTATGCTTTCCCTTTATAACCCGTACATTCATCGCGCATACCTCCCTTTGTTTGAAGATATGCAACAACTGGTTGTACAAATGAAAAAAACAGATAACATGTACAAGCATGCTATCTGTTCCTAATCGATGATGATTTTATATTTTTCAAAACAAATGCGTTTAATTTCTTCAATCTCTTGCGCGTAAATATATGCGAGAAACTTATTTCCATTCCGTTTTGCTTCAGAAAGTATATATCGTTTGCGATAGTATTCTTTTATTAGCTCGTCAATGCATTTTTGCAATTTGCATTCCCTCAACTTTGCATAAAATATCATTTAATAATTGAAATACCTCGCTACTTGACACATTCATTTTTTCTTTTTGAGCCTGCCGTTCAATCTCGACCGTATATGAGGATAAAAATGCATGCAACATGCCCAATTCATCGTCATCTAGCGAAATATCATGTGATGTTTTCTTTTCGTTAAACGATGTAATTTTGTCTAAAATCGAATCATAAACATTCATTTTTTTCTTTCCTTCTAAAAATCCGTAATTGCGCTTTAGCGCTTTTTTTATTTCTTTCCGCATAATACTCATATGCAAAATGAGCATAGCTAATTCATCATTAGTTAGTTGCATATTTTTCTCCTCCTCGCAATTCAGATACGTATTCGTTCAGCTTTTCTTTTTCCTTTTCTGTAAGTTCTTCAATTTTCATCATAAAAAATGAGTTTCTACCGATTTTTATTCGTCGATCTGCAAATTGTTTCACTCGTTCCCAATGCATACATACAGACGGAAGCAAAATATACCCCATTCGGTTGACAATGTCCTGCGCGATTTCAAGTTGTTTGAAAAAATAGAATTTCTGCGTGATTTTCGCGAATTTCACGACTGGAATGGACGGAAAATGATACAACAATGTACGCGGATCTTTATCTTTATAATGCTGCGGCACCAGTGAGTAGTTCATGGGCAGCCCTCCTAACTGTTTTACGCGCTTTGTCGTGTATTTCCTCAAGTGTTTGGAAAAACTCATTTCCTTCTCGTTCCGTTGACGGGAGAGGAAAACCTAGTACCATCGTGTCTGTGTCATATAAGCCAAGTTTGAAAATTTTCTTTGCCTTCCACATCGGAAGGAACTGTTTGTGCATGAACTCACCTGTTTGATAATCGGTGAAATGAATTGCAAAACCTCGATCGCCAATTTTCCGAACGTTGATAAGCACTTCAACAATTTGCCGAATGCGGCTATCCACGTTGTTTATGCTTGGCGAACAGTATATTTGCACACTTTTCATTTTGCGTGTAAACATCATGACTTCTGTTGCGATCGTCGCGCCGTATTTCGACCATTTCCGGTTAGAAAACGCCATTTGCGCTTCGTCCCAGCAGCATATGCTCCCCTGTGCTTCAGCTACTTTGTACCAATCTGTATAATGTTCAAGAGGAGTCGAATCTTTTAAACCGTAATTTGAAAATAGTTGAATATCACCGCCACGCGCACGCACTTTTTCACGCCAATGGTGAGCTAAAATCGACATCATCAACGTTTTTCCAGCCCCTAACGGACCTTGTATGAAGAAATGATGTGCCACTACCGTTTTCCTCCCTTCTCAACGCCATTCGGCGCGACAATGACCGGTTTTGGCGGTTTCGGAATAAGCGCTTCAATCGTGTCGATATAATATTGCGGATCAGCGACAAGAACCTTGCCTTGCATAATGAAATTGATAATTTCGCGATACGGATCGGTTTTTCCGTGCAAGTATTCATTCTTCGAAAGACTTTCAAGTAACAAAATCGCTTTAATTTGCCATTCTTGCAGTTCCTGCGCTTTTGTCGTCATTTCTTCAAGTACTTGTTTTACGTCCGATATGTGCTGCACCTGCGGAAACAAATCATCAGAAATGACGCTTTGTAGCTTTTCGGCATTGCTTGTTCCTTGCATATGCGATCACTCCTTTACAAGTTCGACAAGCTCATTGACCTTCTTTTGAAGACGCTCGATGCAAGGATAATTCCATTGATCATCTATGCTCGCCATTTCTTCGATTGTGTCTATCATTCCTTTCAATTCAAAAATGAGAAAGGCTATTTGATTTTGCATCACGATCCACCTCCGGAACAGCTTGAAATTCCCATCACAATGAATGCAAAGAAGACAAGTCCGAATAGAAGAATTTTTGTGATATCCATTTGACTTTGCGTCTCCGGCGCGCGGTATGTAGTGATTTGACGAAGCACGATGCTTTTTTCAAGTTCGGCCAATCGTTTTGTTTCCTGGACAGAACGCGACGGCGCGCGATAGAAAAAATGTCGTCCTTCAATTCCTGTCGTTACCTCGCAATCGTGCATCGGCACGCAATACTTTCCGATGACATATATCGCATTGTCGCGAATTTCATCGATGCGTTGTATGTCGCTTGTTTTTTGTTCGTCGTCGAACACAATGAGAATATCGTTCGTTTCCGGGAAAAACTCATCTTTTTCTTTTCGTTTGAAGAATGCCATCAGATGACCGCCTTTCTTTGTTTTTTCTTTCTATTTGAAAACTGAACAACCTTCCAACCGAAAAAAGCGACAACGCCAACTCCGGAAGCTGCTCCAGCGCCTAGCGTAAACATATAGAAAAACGCATCTACCACCATTTCACACCTTCTTTCAAAGAATAATAGAGCCGCATAACAGAACGGAAAATAAGCAAAGATCCGAGAATAACCACTGACATCAGCGCCGATGAAATGACAAGCTGCCATGCGGTCGGCATGTCGCCGAATACCGACAGATACTTGCCTATATTCAAACCTTGCGCGGTTAATCGTCCAACTGCTTGGAGTTTCTCAATGCCCATATCAAGAAACGTTATAGGAGGGTTAAAAATTTTGTCAATAAAACTGCGAATTTGTTCCTTGATCCCCATTATTCCCCTCCTATCCGAATAGACGATAGCAACTTAATTGCGGCGACTGCGGTAAACATCCAAAGGATAAATAGCAATATATACGCGATCGGCTCGAGTTTAAGTGGCTGCATTGCGGTAAAAATTTTTCCAAGCATTTCAGAATAGCCATTTCCACTTCCACTACGAGGGATATACACTAGACTGGCAAGTGTTCGAGCAAAACCGACAAACAGGGAGACAATCATTTTTGCCAGCTCAAAAAATAGTAAAAACAACTTGACCGCCAGCACGCCAATTTTGTAGAGAAAATACAACAAACCGTCAATTAACGCATAGATCACTTCAAAAAAACCGACAAACAAGTCAACAAGCCCTTGAAACAGCTTTTTCAACAACCGACCGATCCACTTTATACCGCCCCATATGACATCAAAGAGCCTTCCAAATGCGTCGGTCAAAATCCCACCTAAAACAAACATATACATGTAATTCATTGCTACCACCTACTACGTTTGAAAGCGTCGTATAAAAACGCGACAAGACGATCAGAAAACAAAAAAACGGTAAAAAGAAACAAAATAGGCGTGAGATATACCATATAGCGTTGAAAAACTATTTCCAATACGGCTTGCAATATACTAAAATTCATTGTTTCACACGCCTTTCACTAATTGCTTTTTTAATAAAATTGAAAATTGGTCGCCAAAAAATGAACACAAGCGATAAAACGATAAATGGAGCTACCCATGCTAGAATACTCACTACTGTTTCCATAAAATCTTGAAAACTTAAAGGAAAGTCAATTTTTTCACCCAGACTAGGAACAGTAACAGCTTGTCCTTTCGTTCCATATTCACCAATAGGAATAAGTGTCGCAGCATATGCTCCAAAAAAGTCTGTTTTCATATCTTCTTTTTTTATTACGATTTGTTTTGTTGCTGCATCTACTTGGGCGTATTCTTTACCGGCAATCAGCACTTTCACTATCCCTTTTGTCGGACTCGCCCATGTAACGACATAGTCACCGTTTTCGTTTTGCGTTGTCGCCACGCCAGATAAGACTGGAACAGGCTCGGACGGCGTTGTTGTTTCAACCGTTACCCCTTGCGACTCGTCCCCTTCAATATTGACCGACGTAACCTTGTATGAATACGTCGTTTCCGGCGTAACAGTCAAGTCCGTCCAATATGTGCCGTTCGTTTCAAACATCGGCGTATAACCGTCTGATGGGGTTTCGGCGGAAACAGATGTCGTGCCAAAAAGCTGATCCCAGAACGATTGTTGTTCGACATTTTTACGATAGATTTTCACGTGAGAGAAAAACTCGCTGTTCGGCGGTGTCCATGATAATTTCACCCGGTCGTATTTTGCATCGGCTTGCAGGTCAGCGACATCTTCTACTGGAATTGTTGTCTTTGCAGTTGCTGTCTGTCCTGTCGATGAGTACCCATCGATGAATTTAGAAACAACTTTTACAGCGTATGAAGTGTTTGGGTTTAGATTAGTAAAGTTATATGACGTTGCGTCTTTATCTAAAGAAGTGATAAAGTTTCCATCTAAATAAATGTCATTTCCTATAAATCCTGAATCTGTAGGATTTATCCATTGAGCTAAGATAGAATAAGTCGATGGAAATAATTCTAAGTTTGTAACATCGGGTGGTGGTAGAGTTTTGACTGTTAAAGTTACTCCACTTGACTCATTTTGGCTTGTGTCAAATGAAGTAACTTTAACTGTATATGTTGTATTAGGATTTAAACCATTAAATGTATAAGATGTTTTTGTTTTATCTAAAGTGGTTACTAAAATATTATTTAAATAAATCTTAGTTCCATCGAAATCTGTATCGGATGGGTTAGACCAATCAACACTAAAAGAAGTACTTTTGATACTACTAGCAACTAACGAATTAACGTTAGAAGGTGGCATAGTATCAACTAATGCATTTGAAAAAACATCAAATTCATAAACGCGACCGCCACCAGTGCCTGTGTTTATTAATGCAACGTAGGAAACATTATCAACTAAAGAATCAAGAAACTGAATATCATCAGAAGATACGTGAGTTCTTTCATATAATTTGGTCATATTGGAACTATATAAAACTAAATTCAGTCTTGTAGAAGATTTTAGATAAAAAGAACCAATTTTTGTAGGAATTGAGAACTGATGCCATATCGTATTATAGTTGTTAAATTCAAATATATCTTGATAAGTACTTAGTTCATTATCTGTAACCGTACTAATTCGGCTGTATTTATGTCCAACATATGCTCCAAAATAAATAGTTTTATTATTTAATAATCCACCATTAAAAGCAAAAACGTCTCTTGAAAAAGGTGTAAATAAGAAAATAAAACTTACAATAAAAGCAATAAAAGGTAAAATCCTCTTCATAAATAGCCTCCTTTCAGTCTACAAGGTTGCATCAGCCCCACTCCCATCTGGATCATCAGGGTGTTTTTTGTAGTATTTTGAGCCTTGTATACCGTCGTCTTGCGGTATTGGCGCGTTGCCGCCATTGTCGCCTGGGCTTGGCGGTGTGTCGTTGTTTTGGCTTGGCGTTGGTGCATTACCTGTGTCCGGTGTTCCTTCTTGTTCTTTTGGAATTGGCAATTGTGTTTCCGTTTCTTTTGGTTTTCCTGCATCCCAACCTTTTGGATCGGTTTCGCCTGGGATTGGCATGCTTGGAAAGTCAGGAAGTGTATCAAGTGGATCTGAAATATCCCATCCTCCTGTTGGATCAGGACGCTCCTCAATGACAGGTGCTTCGCTTTCAATTCTTCCCTTGGTGAATCCCGACGTATCAAGCCCTGGATCAGGCATACTCGGAACTTTATTTCCTATTCCTCGTGTGTCCAAGTCAGATAGTTCCGCAGGTTCGTTCGGTACACTTGGTGCTGGCCCTAGAAGCGTCCCTATATCGGATACAAGTTGAGGAACGATTGTATCACGAAAAACGGTCGCCACCTGGTTCCAGTTTGGTGCTGGTGGAATTGCATTTTTTATTTCTGTTAGTTTTCCTAGGTATTGATCCCACCCTGGACACGAGAAAAGGTCACAAGCATTACAGGTATTTGAATCACTTCCCCCCATGTCGTCGTAATTCCCATATGATGATGAATCACACGAGGGATTTACTAATCCCGTCACATGAATTTTAATGCGAATAAGTAAGTTGTCCGTCGCCCCAAAAAATTCAGCTTTATAGTATCTGTTGCATGCAAAATAAAATCCATTAAAATAGCTCCATCCGTAGTCTGCCGCCGTCCTTGTTTTCGGATTCAATGGTGTGCTGAACGAAGAATCGGCGTAGTCAGATACCCAAAGCTTTTTTATACTTGTTCCTCTAAAGTAAACAAGAACAGCATCCATACCATGATAATTCGGGTTATAATGTAACGGCGTACTGATTAAGTTTTGCGGATCGTAAACTTCAATTACTTGAAACTCCCCTGCTGCTGAAGCAAAAAAAGGCTTGGAAAATGATACAAGGAGCAAGAAACAAAGTATGATGTTGATTTTCTTAAACATCTAAAATACGACACGCCCTTTCTATGGAAAAAGGAGGATCGCTCCTCCTTTTTTCTTGCTTATCGCGATGCAGCGCGACCGAAAATTGATTTGATAAAAGCAATAATTTTTGGTGCAAAACCTAATGCGATTGCCAAGAGTACGAATGGTCCCACCCAACCAAGTAAAGAGTTCACACTTCCAATCACATCTGCCACCGTAAAAGGTAAAGAAAGACCTGATAAATCAATAGCAGCTCCTAAAGCAGGCATGTATAATTCCTCCTTAAAATTAAAATTTTTTATATTCCACTAGCAAATGCTAGTTGAAAACTTAGTAACGTCGAATTTCGTAATCTTCGCCGTTTTGATCGTTTTCGTCAATTTTCTTTGTATTTGCAAATGATTTTTTTATCATCGCAATAAACATAGACAATGCTCCAGCTGCTGCAACGATCATAATGGCTGGCGCAACGTAAAAGAGCAGCCACTTGACGTAATACCAAAACTCATTTAGTCGTGCTGGTGTGAAAAATGTTTGAAATTCTGGCATGATATCACGACCTCGATCTGATCGCTACGATCACACCGTGTAAAAGCATTCCTACCGCCACAATAGCTATAATCAGCATGATGAAGGGAGCGACTGTTTTTAATAAAAACCCGAATACACCCCAGAAAAACGCCCAGTCAAAAACGTTCCCGATGCTCGACATTATTACTCCCTCCTCGTTTCTTTATATATGGCGATAGACAGAAACAAAAGCGTCAAAAATATTGTCCATGTGGCGATACCTGTCATCACATCTGCATTTCCAAAGACGACTTTGAAAGCGTATGCTGCGAGTGTCCCAGTCGTCACCATCGCTTCTTCACACCTTTTACAGTAGATATGAGAAACATTACGATCGGAAATGATGCGATACAGGATGCCATGATGACGAGGTATGTCGCAAGAATGTCCTTTGGCGTTGCAAAGACAAGGGAATACATTGTTCTACCTCCTCATCATGCGTTCTAAAAACATGAAAATGAGTGTTGCAGCGATCAAAACAGAAATAACAATGTCACCGAGTGTGATTTCATGAATGATATGAATGTTTCCCTCTGGCGTTTCAATTGTCGTATGCGATCGTAAGTCGACATACTGTTGAACACCTTGTATATCGCCATTGGAAGTATTTTCGTTTTGAAGTTCTGTTTCATCCATGAATATCACCTCCACAATTCAAATGTACAGATAATTTTGTCCTTTTCATATCACCAAAAAAATTTGGTCATATAACGACAAAAATCGAGTGAATTTTTCTTCACTCGATTTCAGTTCTCTAAAACATGTAAGCGATATTTTTCAGATGTATTATGTCATTCGGCTATATGTGCCGTGAAAATTTGTAGATGTTATAAACATCTTTAAAACGAAGCACGTTTTACGTTCGTTTTGAAAATTCTTCCCGTTTTCGTTATACCTGTTTCTATTGTTCTAATCCATTCTTCCAAGTCTTCCATGCCACATCCAAGGTTAAGCAATTCATTCGGAAACTCGTTGAATTTTCTTTTCCAGCGTTTCATTTTTATCAAAGCTTTTTTTGTTTCCCCAAAAGAATATATACGTTTTTCTTTTCTTGTTGAATATTCCTGTGTTCCAACGTATGAACATAAATATATATATTGCTTTCCATTTGATTTCACTTGCGAAAGATACATCTCATCTCCCCCTATTTGGAAGTTAAAAAGTACAAAAATGCTCCTGTTAAAAACGCAAAAATTATAGAAAGCACCATCGATTCTATGATTTCTTTTATTGTGTTTTTCAATGTATTTCTCACAATTCTCTCCCCTTGTTTTATTTTCTAAAACGGAAGGTCATCATCTGGCCATTTGCAGCATGCCCCCCTATTCGCAGGGTTCTTTGCATACTCTTTTGACTTTTCAATGAAAATTTCATCCAATATTTCAGTAAAAACACTTTCGATTTTTTCAATACCTCTAACATCACGTAAGAAATCTTGTAGATATGCTTCGAACAACTCCATATCAGCATAATCAAGTTCGATTTTCGATCCGATGATTGTATTAGAAAATTCAAATAATTTCGATTCACAAAGAGGACAAGTGATAGGTTGCTTGTCCTCTTCAACCGAAAAACCTTCGCCGCACGTTGAACAAGTGTATATGTCCAGTCGCATTTTCAGTCCTCCTTTTCCTCACAAAGCACATAAAAGCCGCATGGACATTTCAACTTCGCAATAACTTTTATACTCCAAACTTCAAAGCCACATTTATCGCAAAAGAAACGATATATCAAAAAAACACCTTCTTTTCTTTCATACATCTGTATTCATGTTCTAGTTCAGATATCGTTAGCTCATAAAGTTGCCGACCATCTTCCATCTTTACGCGTCCCATTTGAATGAGCTGCTCAATTCGTTTATCTTTCACGTTCTCAATGGCTTCACGTAAATAAGACTTGAATGTTTTTGTCATTTGTCATCCCTCTTTTCTAGCTCTTTACCCAACGCACAAACAAAGTAGCCTGCTCCGTATCCAAACAAAGTACTCATAATCATTACCTGATCCATTTCATTCTTCACAATTGTTACCGAATACATTGCTAACATTATGCAAATTAACATGAAACTCGCCGGCATAATCATTTTTTTAAGCACCTTTTACACCTCTTTTTTGCCGTTGCAGCCAGTCAATGAAACTGGCTGCCTCATGGAACGCTTTTTCAAATGGAACACGCTCAGCAAGCATTTTTATTTTGTATGGTTGTTTTTCCTCCGGCATGTAGTTCGCACGCCATGCAATCGCAAGATCTCCTTCGCGTTCGATGAACAAATACGCGCCCAATCCATAGCGATACTCGTACAGTTCGCCGTAGCGATAGATGAGAAAACCTTTTGCACGCGCCATTTCATTCTCTTCCAAGCGTTTTTTTAGCTGTTGTTTATGCTGCTTGATTTGTTGTTTTAAATCCATTGGCAATGTGCCTTCTTCATATATCAAACTTAGTTTTTTGTTTTTTATTTTTATTTGAATATTTAGATTATCTATTTCACAAAAAATTTTATATAACATATAGAGCCTCCTTATAAGTTACCTAGTTACTTCAAGTTACTTAAAATATGGTATTTTCCTATATATCGCTATATATAAGATTTACCTAGAAATGAGTAACTCATGGTAACTAAGTAACTAAATTTCTTCCTCAACAAAGTTACTAGTTACCTTAAGTGACTTATTTTTCTGTATTTCCGTAAATGTATCGCCTATAGGCGATTTACCCGAATTTGAGTAACTAGTGGTAACTTTGTAACTTTCGTTTGAAAGACCGATGCCGAAAAAGAATGTTTTGTTTCCGGTGGATTTTCGTTTTTCGAATCCTCGCAGCACTAAACGCGCCGAAAACTTTTGCTTTTTCATCGCAATTTCGCTGTTTTCTTCACACCAGTCGATATATTCTTTATACAACTCGTTCAATTGCACTTTCGCGCCTGGATGGATCACGCAGCAATCGTTCAAGAAATTGCTGAGAAGATCCATTTCGTCTTTGTATTCATCCGTTGCGTTCTTGATTTCATCTGGCTCTCCTAAGCCTTCTTTTTGCCATTTCAAGCATCCCTCGACTGCCCAGCGCAATATACCAGGAAGTTCGTTCATCAATTTTTCTGGAAGATGCTTGTCCACTTGTTCCTTTGGAATCGTATAGGTGAACGGAACAAGACGAATGCGTCGCCAAATTCCTTCGTCATCGCCCTTGATAATCGGCTTGTGATTCGTTGTAAAGAAAATCTTGAATTCCGGCACAAACTCGAAAAATTCTTTCCGCAAAAAGCGAGCTGTGATCGGCTCACCGCCGGTTAATTGTTTAATGAGCGATTCGCTGAGCCGTTGGCCGTCCTCGCTTTCGACAGCCGACACGAAACGTGAACCGTGCAAACGTGCAATATCGTTATTTATCCCCGAATCATTCATTTTCGCTGTAAATGTATTCGAGTTTGTTTGCTTCGCATAATCGCCAAGTAAAGCCTTAACGGTATTAATAAACGTTGATTTTCCGTTTCTCCCTGTTCCCCATAGAAAAAACACCACTTGTTCGCTTATATCGCCTGTAAGAGCGTATCCTATCGCTTTTTGCAGGAAGTTAATAATGTCTTGCTTTACATCGTCACCATCACGAAAGATGGATTCTAAAAATGCAATCCACGTCGGACATTTTGCATTTGGATCGTATGGAATATGTGTGTTTTTCGTCATCATGTATTTGCGATCATGTGGCAACAGCTCACCTGTCCGTAAATTGACCACTCCATTTGCGCAATTCAATAAAAATTTGTCCATGTTCAACTCCTCCTGACTGATTGGTAACATCGCTTCCGCCCTAGCAATGGAATTTATGAATACAGAACTTTTTTCACTCGCCTTTGCCCATTTCAGCAGTTCGTTTCGCGCATCGTTGTTTTCCTCTTTTGCTGCTTCGGCGTACATTTCGCGAAATGTGCGAATCGCGATCCGTTCAATTTGTTTCTTTTTATCCTCAATCCACGTCTTTCCGTCCCATATGAGCCACTCCTCAAACTCCACACAATAACGCAGGTTTTGACCGTTTCGAGCAACAAGACGTTCGGCATTCCCCATTTCGGTCAAGTTGAACTTTTTCGACTCTCCTTCTTTTCGTGCTGGGAAAGTCATCGGTGGCGGAGAAGAATAGTTTGTTCCACTTGGCTCATGCTTGAGAGCACTATTTAGCGTGTTTGAAAACTCTCGCTGGTCTAACGGAGGAAGGAAAAAATATCGATTTAGGAAACTAGCTATCTCGTGCACTTGCTCTTGTGTGTAGCCAAATTCAACGAGCCGGCAACAATGCGCGTACATCGCGTTGTTGCGTCCCCCCTCGTGCATCGGGATCGGAAACGGTCGTTGCGCTTTATCAATTTTTTTCAATCGTTCGAAATAGATCGGCATCGGCGAAAGTTCCCCATCTGCAATATGTACCCACTCGCGTCCGCCTGTATTTTCGCTTGGAAGAACTACTTGACCGCGCCCGGAAAGACGATAGTCACCGACGAAACCGCCAGCCATAAGCACTGTCGCATCTTGTCCTTTGATTTTTCCGATCGAACGAAAGAAAAATTGAAATCCTCGTATTGTTCGAATCGCGTGAAATTTATATCCTTCGCGCAAAAGTGCCTTAAAAATCAGCTCCCCTTCTGTCTGTTCGTCGATGTCAATCACGTCATATCCGTCTGGAATGACAAGCCCTGTCCATCCTTTTTGCCGCAGCCAGGAACGAATCTCACCTTCTGTCATGCCTGGACGATTTAGATCTTGCCAGCCTTTCATGCACGGTCGTTTTGCTACGCTATACGCTTTGTTCGGATCGTTTTCCGTATTCATACGCGAATAGCCGACTAGACGAATGATTTTCAACGGCTTTTTCGCGGATGGAAAAAGCCGTTCAAGTCCTGATTGTAGGTCGATCGCTGCTTGCATTTTCGTTCCTCACTTTCCAGTTGGGAATGTGTATTTGACTTGCTCTGTAAAAATGTCATAGAAAACAACCATCGTATGCCCGTTTTCATCGCGAATGAGCTTTCCAGCTGGGAAAACGGAAAAATCTTCGACTTGAATTGCACTCATATCAAACGTATTTTCAATCCAACGCATGACCGCAGGAACGTATTTTTCCATCGGATTTTCTTTTGTTTTTGCTTTTTTCATTAAAAACACCGCCCTTTTTTGATTGCGCGGCTCCCAAAAGAGAGAGCCGAATATGGAAAAATATCGCGAAACGTGTTATATTTTCAGTAAGAATGTTTTTTCTGTGCCTTGCAGTAAGTGTTGCCGCACTTGCTGCTTTTTTTATGACGCTTTTTCATTGTCGCTTTCCTTCGCTCTTTGATATTGTTCTGGAAGGACTTTTGCTAAATAGGCATACACTTCTTTTTCTAATTGATTGAACAACGGTCCTTTTACAACGGTGATTTTCACCCCCAATCCCTCCCCTACTAGGCATGTACTTTCGTTGCAAAATCTATCTTTATTCCTCGTTTCTGCATCTCGCTAACTAATTGCTCAAGATCTGCACGACGCTTTTTTTTAGCTTCAATTTCTTTAAGCATTTCAATCACTGCTAAAAATTCTTTCGCTTCGATCTCTGCCGTTTCATAATCTTTGTTAAAAATCGCTTCAAGCATGTAATCAATACACAATAAAGCTTTATTTTTCTTGTCGATTTCATCGAGATAAAACCCTTTTTTGAGCATTTCGACACCTTCTTTCGATATTTAATTTGATTTACAATGATTACAAAGAAATGTAAGTTCTTGTTTGATTAATTCACACGCATCAACAACGTATTTTGGAAGCTTTTCTTTTGTGCGCATGTTATACGTCAACGATGTTTTCCGCCCTTGCACTTGAACGAAAATCGTTGCCGTTATCTCATCGTCAAACTGTATACCGACAACGCGATACTTTCCGTTTGGGCTGTTCCATACCCGTTTGAATTTTCGCAAAAAGATCACCTTCTTTTTCAAGCTGGATTAGATGAAACTTCGCGTACTGCGTAGCGAGAAGGTAAAAAAATTTCATCTTTACGCTTTTTGTACAGTTTTGCAATCTGTTCTGCGCGTTCTGCGCTCACATGTCGATGTCCATTTTCAATTTGCGAAAGATATCCAGCCGAAATATTGAGTTTCTCTGCGGCTTTTTCAATGCTTAAACCAGCCGCAATTCTGGCTTCTTTTAGCAAGTTCATTACTTTCACCTCCAATTTTACTTTGCGTATTGCGTTGTTCAATTATTATATTACTTCACAAAACGCAAAGTGTCAACGCGTTTTGTAAAGTTTTTTAAAAAATATTTTTGTTTGCGTTTTGCAAAGGTATAATATTTTTTGAAATGATAGGGGGATTGTCATGAATCAAAAATTTGGAGAACGATTAAGAAAATTGCGCTCACAAAAAAAACTTAGTCAAAAAGAATTTGGAAAGATTTTTTCGCTTGCCGAATCAACAATTTCAGGATATGAAAACGGATCAAGAACACCAGACATCGAATTAATAGCTAAATTCGCTGATTTTTTCGGAGTGTCAATAGATTATCTTTATGGTCGGACTGATAATCCACATGAAACTATCGATAGTAAAGAAGGTAGAAACCTTTTCTTTTTCGACATGGACGGATTGACAGAACAAGAGATCGAGGAAATTAAGAAGCATATTGAATTCATTAAGTGGAAAGCACGACAAGAAAAGGAGAAAAAAAATGGGTAAAAAAGAGAGGCAACTTATTGCTGGTTTAGTGGGATTCGCGTTTCTCGCTGTAATCCTGCTGAACTATTCTAAGTTCGCTAACGTATATGCTTTTTTGGGAACGTTATTGTTTGGAATAATCGTCATCCCTGCCTTAGTTGAAAGAATGCTTCCAGCTAAAAAATCTCCAAAGAAAAACACTCCTCGGAAAAGTGCTTCAACAAAGAAATCAACAGCTAAGAACTCATTAAATGGGAACAAAAAGAAATATGGTGTCCGATCGGATGATGAAATCATTTCTCTACCGTTACGCGATCTAAACGGTTATGAATTTGAACGGCTTTGTTATTTATATTTCAAAGCAATGGGCTACAATCCAGAAATCACCCCTCCTGCACAAGACAAGGGGGTTGACTTAATTCTTACAGACAAGAAAGAAAAATTTAAAATCGCTGTACAATGCAAACACTATATAAATTCAGGAAGACAAATTACAGTTAAAGAGATTCGCGAATTAGTTGGGGCAAAACGTAATCATCGTTGCATAAAAGGGTGGTTTATTGCTACTACAACATATACCAATGCCGCACTTGCCGAAGCTGATACACATCATATCGACTGTTTTGCAATTGAATTTGTTGAGAACAAGATTGTAGCTTGGAAAGAACGAGAAGCAAAACGACAGGTGTCAGCTGCGAAAAAATAAAATCCCTTGGTCAAGCTTAGGGATTTTTCTTTTTCTTGTAAATAAGAACATATGTTTGTATAATTAAAGAAAAAAACTTGTGGGGGATGAGGTAGAATGTACTTATATAAGCCTTGCGACTTAGAAAAGCGTATCTCGGAAGCATATCAGCAAAACGGGATCATCTATCCTTCTCAGCTCGATGAAGAGTATATCGCAAGGAAATTCGATATTTTGCTTCTCGAATCAAAATTCGGATCGTTTGCGGAATACTGCGACGACTTGAAAATTGTAGCGCTTCATCACGATTTAGACTCACTCAAGCGTAGAGAAGTATTTTTTCATGAAATCGGGCATTTATTCTTACATGTGGGCGACCAGTCGAAAATGGCGGACTCATTCAGATACTTTCAAGAATCACAAACAAAGCGATTTACGTTATTCGCTGCGATCCCTTATCATATGCTTACATATATCGATTTTTCACAAAAACGCGACTTCATCGTATATGAAATGCAGGAAACGTTCCGTGTGCCAGCTGAAATTTGTGAAAGGCGGATGGATTACATTGAAAATAAAGTGCTCAGTACAAAACTAGAGGCTTCTTGTTTGTGATTGTTATTTATTACCGCGTACTATTGACATTAGAATCGAAATACTTATGCATTTACGTTCGCTAAAAAAGACGAGAAAAGACGTTTCCCTTCACGACCCGATCGGGCAAGATCGCGATGGAAATGAAATTAGTTTGTTAGATGTATTAAAATCTGAAGACGAAGATATTAGTGATATGATTGAAAAAAATAACGAGCTCGAAAACATCGCCCAACATTTACATGTACTGGACGACCGCGAACGCCAAGTGATTATTAGCCGCTTCGGCCTAAACATGCAACCGGAACGCACCCAGCGTGAAATCGCAAAAGAACTCGGCATCTCCCGCAGCTACGTTTCACGCATTGAAAAACGGGCGTTAATGAAGCTATATCACGAATGTTATAAACACGAGAAAGGGAAAAAAGAATCATAATAAAACAGGTGTCCTGCCAACCCAGGACACCTGTTTTTATACACGAACTTGTCGTTTATGACGCATTCGTTTTTCGATGTAGTAAACTGGAACAATCACAACTGTCCAAAATGTGAAGTGTCCCAAAATAACAAGCAACGGATGGCTGGTTCCATGATGTTCTTCATGTGGTCTTTCACGAAATTTTCCGGGTGGTGGAAATGTTTCGCTCGCTTGTGCTACTTTTTGCTCAAACTTCGGCTTAAACGCCTCATTAGGCTTTACATTGGTTGCTAGCCACTGCATACTTCCTATAAATAACGCAAGAATAAGGACAGAAGTCACAATCGCCTTTTTGTTCCAATTTCCTTCTTTTGTTTTCAACATTTTCCGAAACACGCCCATAATCCATTGCCAATGCAATGCGATATGCACCCCAACAAGCAAAAGCGTCAATTTCGCAAACACATCATGTATCTCCCGCAACGCATGATTTTCGCCACTAAGAAGATGTGGGAAACACAACTTTCGAAATCAGAATACCTGTCACAATAATCCCCGTCATCGAAAGAAGCAATAATACACTTAGCAAAAAACTAAATCCCGTTTTCCTCGAAAGCGAACGATCGAATATTTTTTCACCGTATGGACAACCCATTGATAGTTTAATCCAATATGCACAAGCACAGCGACACCAATCACTAACCCTGCCACTTCATGAAACAGTAAGCCATTAAACACCCGCGGATTCATTAACAACACAAACGTAATCGCCATCGATACGTCTAATATTATTTTTACAATGTTTTTCTTCAACATATACTCCCCTACCTTTCACATATCATGTACCCTATACCGTAAGTGTACAAGTCGATGGTGAAAAGTAGGTGAAAAGGGGGAGGTTTTATCCAAATAAAACCTATCTATGCGAGAGTATCGACTTTACATCCCACTACGTTCAGTTGAACTACTCACCGCTTAATAACCTTGTGGTTGGTTTAAAGCGGGAGATTCCTACGAACACCGAAGCATCCTTCAGTTATTTAGTAGGCTAGCCCCGCAGTTCCTGCGGTTAGAAGCCGAACGGCTTCGTTTTTAATATTTATACTTGCATTTACATCTCGGTCATGATGAGTGTGACAACTTGGACATTCCCACTCACGTAAAGCAAGATGTTTCACATCCTTGTTTTGATATCCGCAGCAGGAACATAACTGACTGGATGGGAAGTTTTTCGCCACCACAATCAATTGTTTCCCATACCATTTGGCTTTGTACGCGATCATCGCTTCGAACGTTGCCCATGACGCTTCGCTAATCGCCTTGGCTAGTTTGTCGTTTTTGAGCATGTTGCTGACTGACAAATCTTCCATCCCGATGATGTCGTGGTTTTTGACGATTTCGGTGGAGATTTTATGCAAATAGTCGTTTCTGGCATTCACGATACTCTCATGAATACGAGCGACCTTCATACGCTGTTTATGCCAATTGGAACTCCCCCTTTGGCGCCTAGAGAGGATACGTTGTGCTTTTGCTAATTTTTCTTCAAGCTTCCGAAAGAATATCGGATTAGCGTACTTGGTGCCGTCTGAGAGAATAGCAAAGTGCTTTAGTCCCATGTCGATACCAACAGTTGTATGTGTTTTAGGGAGTGGTTGCACATCTGTTTCTGCAAGAATAGATACAAAATATTTTCCGCTTGGATTACGTCGAATGGTCGTGGATAAGATACGTCCTTCGACTTCACGACTTTTGGCAAAACGAACGAACCCTAGTTTCGGAAGTTTGATTTTGTTACCTACAATCGCAATATTTCCGTTCGTGTACTTTGTTGTATAAGATTGTACCTTGTTCTTTTTTGACTTAAAGCGAGGTCTGTCGTTTTGTTTTTGGAAAAAGCGTGTGTAAGCATCCGACAAATGTTTCAACGAGGTTTGAAGTGCGATACTGTCCACTTCTTTTAGCCAAGTGTATTCTTTTTTCAACTTGGTCAATTGTGCAGAACAAGACTGATAAGAAAGTCCTTTTCCTGTTTCTTTGTATGCGTTGTTCCATTTGGCAAGAAAATGATTAAACACAAAGCGTGCGCATCCGAACGTTTTATTTATCAGTATTTTTTGTTTCTGATTTGGGTAGATACGAAACCGATACGCTTTATATACGATCATGACTTTCACCTTCTGTCATGGTATACCATAATTTAATGAACAATATTGAGATAGGACGATGCAAAAACAAACTGTTGTTTTACGCTTTCCAAAAACACTTTTAAAATACAAAACAGAAACAGAGAGGGTACGCGTACCCATACGATTTTTCACCTACTACAAATGACTTCCGAACAGTCAAAAAATCGAGATGAAAAGTAGCTCCCCCTATCCGAAAACGATTCATTTCCCACCTACTTGCCGGGCAATCCTCTTCACGTTCCTTGAGGTAGGAATATTCTCAACTAACTAAGATAAAGTTCTAGTTACGCTTTTCATCTATACCCATGTTTCAATTCCTCATAGGTACGATACAAACTCCCCGTCCGCGGTCTGAATCACTTTCTCTACGACGGTTTCAATTCCTCATAGGTACGATACAAACCCGCCTCTTCCAGGCGGTGATCAGCTTGTGTTTAACGGGTTTCAATTCCTCATAGGTACGATACAAACTCGCAACTGATGATTTTTTAGATAGACTGTGGGGTTGAGTTTCAATTCCTCATAGGTACGATACAAACGAAATTTTCTGCGTTGCCTCGTCGGTGTGCTTCTTTCCGGTTTCAATTCCTCATAGGTACGATACAAACTGACGAGCGTTTAATTTTGGTTAATAATGGAATCTATGGTTTCAATTCCTCATAGGTACGATACAAACGCATGAAAACGAAAAAGAAAGAAATTGGACGTTCTGTCTGTTTCAATTCCTCATAGGTACGATACAAACTTATTTTGCTTTCCTTCGCTTTACATTACGATTGGATTTGATGTTGTTTCAATTCCTCATAGGTACGATACAAACCATATCACCGCAACGTATTGCGTAAGCGCTACAATTGCATGTTTCAATTCCTCATAGGTACGATACAAACTCGAAAAAAATTTGATGATATCACACCGGACGAACGATTGTTTCAATTCCTCATAGGTACGATACAAACGTGTTATACGTTTGTATCATGAGTCTATGAAGAGGGTGTTTCAATTCCTCATAGGTACGATACAAACTGCGACTTAGAAAAGCGTATCTCGGAAGCATATCAGGTTTCAATTCCTCATAGGTACGATACAAACGAAAGTATCGCGTTGTCGGTATACAGTTTCATGATGAGAGTTTCAATTCCTCATAGGTACGATACAAACGAGTTGGCTCGTATTGCATTTGTGAACGCTCCTGACTGTTTCAATTCCTCATAGGTACGATACAAACCCGCGTCCTGTCTCAAGTGAAACGGTATCGCCGTCAAGTTTCAATTCCTCATAGGTACGATACAAACCGAAATATCAACGTTGTATAACTTTGCCAAACGATAGTTTCAATTCCTCATAGGTACGATACAAACACAAACAAACAAGAAAGGGTGTTAAGTATGGTAGAAGTTTCAATTCCTCATAGGTACGATACAAACGCCAGCTGGCTGTCCATACTTTTCAACAAGTTCTGACGCGCTGGTTTCAATTCCTCATAGGTACGATACAAACCTCTAACAATTTGAGTCCCATCACCGATGATGCTTTACTGTTTCAATTCCTCATAGGTACGATACAAACAAAGTCAGAAAGTATCAGCTGCAAGGGTACAAGCTTGTGTTTCAATTCCTCATAGGTACGATACAAACGCAGGCGAATATGATTGAAAAAGAATCGGAATCGGTAGTTTCAATTCCTCATAGGTACGATACAAACTTTGATACATGAGAGAAGATTCCGCGTGATAATTCATGGTTTCAATTCCTCATAGGTACGATACAAACCGCCTAATCCTGTTGGTTGGTTTTGTTGTACAATTGTAGTTTCAATTCCTCATAGGTACGATACAAACCAATGTGCATCGTCATCACCTCGCTTTTGTGAGTAGCAGTTTCAATTCCTCATAGGTACGATACAAACACAATGTGCATCGTCATCACCTCGCTTTTGTGAGTAGCAGTTTCAATTCCTCATAGGTACGATACAAACCGTTGACGGATTTTTCACAGACTTCAAAAGCGAAATCAGTTTCAATTCCTCATAGGTACGATACAAACGTTGAACCATCAGGATTAACTTCCGTACCATCTTCAGGTTTCAATTCCTCATAGGTACGATACAAACACCAGCAGCATTATAAACAGCTTGTTCAAACGTAGACTTGTTTCAATTCCTCATAGGTACGATACAAACTTATACCTCAAACGCGGCAGGAACTTACGCGCTGTGTTTCAATTCCTCATAGGTACGATACAAACGAGAAGCGGCCTCAAGAGCTAAAGAGAGAAAAACACGTTTCAATTCCTCATAGGTACGATACAAACCCAAAAAGTGCTGATAAATCAACATATGGAAAAGCTATACAGTGACATTATACATACATCCGAAAATTCTGTCAATAACCTTGATGCTTTGATACGTCTGAAAAAGTTGCAAAAAATAAACTGTCGTCGATCCCTCGGGGTTTTTGCAAGATTAGAGGTCGACGACAGTTGTGAATTATTTCACTTTCTTGACACAACACGAAACATACCAAATCCTTGTGAATTCCGTCCGCCGATACCTACACGATACAAAAACGTTAAATTCTCTGGAGAAGAAATGAGCTTATACCGCCCTTTCCACGCTGTAATGTAAAAGCCTTTAAAGCTCGTTACGACCCGATCGCATTTTCGAACATCGACAGGTTCGATGAGTAGCCGATCGCTTGGCGGAATCCCGTAATATGCTTCATATTTGTTATGAAAATTCCGTTCGACTAAATGCGGAAATACTTCATCGCTCGGATCAAAAAATTGTGTTTTTTTCTTTCCGTCTACCGTTTCATACGTGCTGTATACGGTCAGTGGCGACAACATTTCGATTTCAATTTCACTTCGATCAATAGATCGTTTTTCTGTTTCTACCCGTTCGACAATGATACGCTGATCTCCAATTTGCACATACGGCTGAAGAAGCAAATATTCCCCTAACTGTTGTGTCAATTCAGGTAATACAGTGCCGATGTGCCATTGAATCGAATCAACAAAAGTAATCGTTTTCGCATCATATTGAACGTGATGCTCGCCAAATAAACGGCTAAATGTAAACAGTTTAAACGATCGCTTTTCTTTGCGAAATCCACGCTCATGCAAAAAGTATGCAAACGATCCGTCGCTTAGCGAATGATAGATTAGCCCTTGCAAATATTGTTGATAGTGGAGTGGCAATGTTACCGCTCCCTCTGTTCCCCGTAATGTAATCATCAATCTCATTCGTCTTTTCCCCTCTATAAAATAAATTCCTCTCCGCCTTTTTTCAAACCAAACTCTTCACGTTTTGAATATTTTTGCGTACGAAACGTGTAAAAAATGACAGAGTCTTCATCCGAGTGCATAATGTTTTGCAGTTCAATTTTTAATTTCTTATAATTTGCTTCTGATATTTCTCCTTCAAACACAGAGTTCTGTACCCAATGAAGATATTTACGGGCAATTTTTAACGCTTTCGCTACGCGCTTCTCATTAAAATCGTACACTAAAATAACAAACACCGCCATCACCTACCATTTCGCTGCGTACGGTTCGTACTCTTTTTCCCCTAATAAATGCTTCTGAATTTTATATAGTTCGAGACGGATTAGTCGTCGATACGATACCGATTTTCCTAAATGGCGATGTTGTACCGTTGTTTGCATTTTCTTTTCTAATTCGCTCACAAATATTTTTCGTCCTTCTTCAGACAATAAAATACCGTCCGTTAGCTTATCAAAATGTTTTTTGGCTAACATTTTTTTATTGATTAATGAAAAAATAAGACGATCAACAATAATTGGCTTAAATATTTCAGCCACGTCAAGGTTAAGTGAAAACCGTCGGAAATTTGTACTATGCAAAAAGCCAATGCGCGGATCGAGATACGTTTTGTAAATTTCACTTAAACACATCGTATACACGATCGAATTTCCAAAGCTAATGAGTGCATTTAAACGATTATGAGGTGGGCGCTTCGTTCGTTTTTCAAATACGAAATCGGGATGACGAATAATCGTATCAAACGCACTGTAATATTTTTCGCGCATATGCCCTTCCGATGCCATCAATTGCTCTACTGTTTGAGCGTCAGTCAACAAAAGCAACTCTTTTTCAAAACTTTCTAATATGTCATTGAAAACATCTTTTTTCTCCAAACGGGAACGATAGTACTTTAGCACGCGCCCCATTTGCTGGATCGAACCCTCAATAAATCGTCGTGCCAAGTTAAGACGTTTTTGTATATCTATATAATGCTCCGCCTGTTTTAAAATCACATGGCCCGCATTTAAATGTTCCCTTGGATAAAACGACCCAACATAATAGCCGTAACGGTTAAAATAATGAACGATGATTTGTTTTTGCGAAGCAAACTCAAGAAAACGCTTCGATACATCTACTTCTCCAAAAATGTATATGTCACTTGTATTTTCGACGGGAATATACTTTTTCCGTTCCTCTGTTTCAAAATAAAGACTATTATCCTTTCGGCGCAACTCTCCGTTTTGAAAAATGTACAATGTCCGTTTCATCTCATTCCTCCGCCCAACAATATTCACGATACGCACATTTTGCGCAAAACTGGATTTTCTTTGGCTTCGGTGGCACCGGCATGCGCGAAATGCGCTGAATCTCTTTAACAGCCTGCTCTAGCTCTAATCTTGCTTCCTCTGTCCATTCGACCACTTCTTTTTTTCGTTCTTCTGGAAACAACAACTCCCCTTTCGCCTGAATTCCCATTTGACGTAAATGGTCTAAATAATAAAGGAGCTGCATTTTTGCACTTTTCATATACCGCGACGACTTTTTCACTTCCCCCACAACGATTTGCCCATCCTCTTGGCGAATGCGATCAATGACAATATTGCCGAATGACAATTCTTTTTTATTTCTTCGATAGTACATCTCTGAAATAAAACGTCCAAGATCAAGCGATCCATCTTCTTGATCAGGTGCAATTTGATGTTTCATCAGCCATACTTCGCGATGGCAGATGTAATAATACCATATGTCTGTTCCGGTGATAGGAATTTCATAGTCCATGTTTTCACCTACCATATCATTCCTTCGCTTTTCGTTTTATATCCAAGCACTTGATCGTAAAAATCATCAAGCATATCTATGTTAACGTAACCTATACCATATAAAATAGGTGGTTTATGGCTAACTTTTCGTGGAATAGAAACAACGTATTGATAAAAAGATGCCTTCATAGCCGCAAATCGCTTTTGGCGTTCAAAAGGATCCTTTATCCTTATGATTTTCTCAAACCGTTGAAATATCGTTTTGGCTTCCTCTTCCAATTCAATAAATACATCAAATTTATCTTCTCCTTCTTCAATAAGACGGAAGTGAGAAATTGGTACGCGTTCCGTTGTTGCTTCGCCGTCAAAATAAAGACTTTTAATTCCATTTAAAAGCTGAATAGACTCTCGATTATTCATTTTCAGAGAGAGCTGTTCAAAATATTTTTCAATCAAAGAGAAAAACTCGCTCTCCTCTATAACCGAATAGTTATTCAAAAGCGAATGAGTTAAATCAATACGTACTAAATCATAAATATAGCTAGCATAGCGACGTCTCCCATCTGTTAATGAAATTACATAAACCTCTCCCTTTTTTAAACCGTTTCTGTTACATCTTCCTGCTGCTTGGTGAATGGAATCCAATGGGGCAAGATCACGATATACAACATCAAAATCGATATCCACTCCAGCCTCTACGAGTTGCGTGCTTACAACAACTCGATATGTTCCGTTCTTAATCTCTTGAATTCTTCGCAACCTTTCTTTCGGGGGGATATGTGTTGATAAAAATGTCATTTTTTCTGAACAAATATGTTCAGCTAATTTTTCATATAAATTTTTCGCACAATCGATTGTATTAACGATAAATAAGTAACTTTTTTCTTCATCCAAACAAAGTTGATTCACAAACTCGTCAATGGTCATATTTTTTTGCACGTACGGAAACAGCTGAACACGCGACAATGCTTGAAAGTATGTCGAAGGCTCAACAAGCTGTACCATTTCATCTCTTTGAAAAATGGCAGGTGTGGTCGCTGTGCTAAATACAAAATAGCAGTTCAGTTCTTCAGCTAAAATTCGAAACATTTCTTTTACTACAAGCCAATATCGATGCGGTATAGCCTGCACTTCATCAATAATAATGATAGCATTAGCTAAGCGATGAAATTTTCGTATCAACTTATTTCGGTTAGTAAATATCGTGTGAAAAAGTTGAACAAATGTAGTTAAAACGATTTCCGAGTTCCATCCCTCAATTAAAAGTTTTGCCACATCATAATCGACATCATATCGTTCTTCATCTTGTGCAAGCGAATATTGCATTTCTGCTAAGTGATGGTGTGATAAAAATAACCGTTGATCGACCACCTTGTTATTTGATCGAAAAATATCTTCTAATACAGATGCTGTTTGATCGATAATACTTAAAAATGGTAGGCTATATACGATACGTGGAGTAACGCCCTTTTCCTTTTCAATCGCTTCTCTAAGGCGAATGGCGAATTGTAAAGATGCAAGAGTTTTCCCCATACCAGTTGGGAGTTGTAGCGAATAAAAATGATTCGCCACATCAATCGGAATGGTTGTAATTTCTTCAAACGCTCTTTCGCGCAACTCATTTATTTTATTCCTGTCCCAATTTCGTTTCTGTTTATATACTTCGATAAGCGAGGAAGGGATAGCACATCTTTCAAAAAAAGACTTTGTTTCTTTTTGTATAATTCCCGCTTCTGATTTATCTGCATCTAGTAGCAATGAAAATAAAAATAAAAATCGTACATAGGGAACTAGCGAATCATTTTCTTGATTCCAACGCATGACGTAACGCCGAATGTTGCGGCTTTGTTTAAATAAATTTCGAACAGCATTTTCAAAATCAGACTTCGCCAATGGATGTTTGGAAAGTTCAGGAATGAAATGCATATATGTGTCATTTAGTTGTTGAAAATCAATGGCTTCAATTTGATTTAGTAACTGTTGCTCCATTTCACTACTAAATTGTTTCCATTCTTCCAGCAAGTCATGAAGATCGCCGTGATGACGCTTAATAATAACAAACGAAATATACTTCCATAACTCTTCAATGTTCTCGTATTTCTCTATAAAAGCCATAAACACAAACGCCGAGAGCAACGCATGGGTTTTCAGTTGCTTCGGAACATTCAAACCACAAATATAATCTTGGAAATACCGATGTGACTTCCCAATATCATGAAAAAAAGCAACATGCTCCACAAGCGTTTGTACCCACTCTTGCTCTGTGAAGCTTAAATTTTTTTCACGCAAAAATTGTGACGACAACCATTTTACCCCTTCTATATGTCTTTGAAGAGGATAGTTCGGATGCGAATATAATTCATTCATCATGTTCCCTCCATATGTAAAGAGAGCACGCATGAAGTGACATACGCGCTCTAATTCAGAAAAACAATTTGCGTTCCTTGATGATCCGTCCAATAGGAATCAACAGAAGCTTTCACCGTTCGTCCATTAGCTTCGAAAAGCACTTCACCGTACAAGTCCACAATTCGTTCATGATCCATACGTATAGGCAATCTTTCTTTAAAATATTCCTTTCCGAATTCAATTTCTAGACTGTTCAGTTTCCGTTCAGGAACAGCTGTCGCGATTTCAGTAGCTTCCTCGTCTTTTTTCTCTTCAAACTCCCGAATAGAAACGAATTCCGTTTTCGCCAGACATTCGCTTAAGCCCATACTCACTGTATATACATTTTTTCCAAATGTTACATAGTCAATCAGTTTATTGAATAGTGTGGAGTCCTCGATATGTACATAACATCGGTATTTCGGAAAGCGTAGAAACTCTGTTCTAATTTGCGTTCGCGCTCCTTCCCTCCGATGTTTTGGAATCCACACATTTCCTTTTGTATTGATATGATTTAATCCCATTCTTATTTTTTTTACAGGATGAAGTAGCTGCACTGCAAATTTTACCGTATGATGATTCACATATTTGAGGTACGTATTTTCCTCTTTTTCTAATCCAACAATGGCACCAATCATCCCGTAAAAGGCGGTAGGTGGGATAATGGAATATGTTAGGGGTGAAGAGGTTGAATATATTTTACGAAAATGTCCAAAATCGGCGTATAGATCAAAAATAAGTACATTCATATAACTTCACCCTTAAAACGATTTTTGTTCAACAACAAAACCTTTGCATTCTAAAGATCTTACTAAATTTTCACTACAAACAAGACGATCGTCTTTTGCTAACTCAATTCGTTCAATGCGCTCTTTATATTTTTCTAACACTTGAAGCAAATTCGTCACATCTAGCACATAGTCATTTACATCACGAATTTCCTCATCTACTTTTTCTGCATGGAGCGACACATATTTATCCAATTCTCCAATTTGGAAATGTTTCTCTTTATATACTACTCTCATCAATAAACGCGGAACTTGTCCCACTTTTGAACGAGAGATAAGACTTTTTGTCCCATTCCACATCGCTTCAAGCATCAACTGTACATCTTCTTCAGTTAACTTCGTATGTTTAGCAGCTACTTCATTAATCACGCCGTAAAAGGAAATAAGCGAATACGGTAATACATATTCTTCACGAAACGTTTTTGTCGACTTTTTGCTTCCCGAAGCAAAAGCACCGGTCCCTTTTACATAGTGTAACTTAACGGAGTGCAACGATTGTCCCATTTTAAATTGCACCGGTCCTGTATGTGTAATAGAGCTCGCTTCCTTACTACTTTTTTCAATCGGTAAAGTTACCCCAAAAAGTCGCACATCAATACACTCATTTAATACTTGTTCGTTAATGAGCGTTTTCATTTCGACTAAGGATAGTTTTGATTTATTTTGTTTTTCGCCGTCTTTAATCAAGAAATCTTCCGCACGCATTTTTGCGTCCTGAATGTATTCGTTTTCATCAGCAATTTCACGAACAAAAATTTCTTTTCCTAAATAGCCATGTAAATAATCTCGTATTGTGCGCTTCAATCGTACATCCGTTACGATATTTTTTCCTGTTTCCTCATCAATTCGAGGCTTATTTTCGTCTACAGGATCTCCGTTTGGATTTGCCCACATGACATCGTATAAAAAAAGCAATTCAGATCGATTGTTCAACATTAACCTTTTCCCCTTTCTGTTCAAATAAGCACTCTTTCACTTTAGAAACAAGATTCATTCCGCAAACAAAATAAAAATTCAACTCGTCCACGGACAGCTTCCAGTTTTTTTGTGCCATCATAAATAATGATGAAATGTCTTCTGCTAACTGCTGATGACTTCTTTGATATGCATCATACTCTTTTAGTTTATTGATCACTTTTGGAAGAAGTCCTTTTACTGTGCGCTCATCCATCTTTAAACCCATCAGCTGCTTTACAAACGGCTGACTCCCTCTCTCTTTCCACTGTACCTCTAGTAACATTTGCGTCAGCGCACCTAATAAGAAAATCGCTTTCTTCTCATTTGTATCCAACTGTTGCCCAAACGTTTCAAATAGCGCATCAAATTTGCTTGGCACTACGCTTCCTCCTTTCATTTTCAGCACCCCACACTGTTCAAGAAAAAGAATGACTGCTATAGCTTGTCTCACCTTGTAGAAGAAGTTTGTGTTTGATTCCACTTCATAAAAATCGCGACGAATCTCTTTCATAATAAACGGCAACAAAAACGTGAAATGGATTGGTTCTTTCTTAAATACTCGATCAACAATAGTCAGAAAATATCGATCTGCATTACTATTAAAAAACGTCCTCACCATTCCAAAATGGAATTGGCGATCTGCAAAAGAAAGTACTTTTTCTACATGTGCTTTCGCTTGAAAAACTTCTCGTAATCTTGACGGAAGAACATCTTCAATAAGCAACAAAATACGCTCTGCACTTTGAATTTTTTGTAAAAATAACAGTTGTAGGGAGATGGTATTGTTGGCATCCGCAAGCACCGCTAGTATATCTTCTTCCGTTGTCATAAATGATTGGACTTTTTCATCTTGAAGCCGTATATCTTTTGGCTGCCAAAATAGAAGATTCATTATGTCCTCATAGTCGTCGCTATTCATTGGAGAGGAAAGAATAAATTTTGGAATAAGTAAATACGATAAACCGTAGAACTGAAAACGCAACTTCTCTTCAATCGTTTTTCTCCCTTCCTCAATGAATGCTTTGCAGTCCAAACAAACAGGAAAATTCCTCCATGCTGAATTTTCGTTAAAACCGCCCGTAATAAATCCTGGCTTATCAAGCGTATAAAAACGAAAAACCGACATTCTCCCGATGACAACATCTTTTTTCTCTCCGCACACAGAACATACTTTTCCCTCAGCGTATAGCTCTAAATCTTTTTCATTCACCATAAATAGAAATTTATCTACAAATAACGGAAGATCGTATAAAAATTTGTTGTTAATTTTGAGTGACAAAATCGCTCTATCTTTCAATTGATCGATTTTTTCTTGAAGCTGAGAAACGACTTCCTCCTGTTTGCTCACGAGCAATTCGTAAATAGAAGAGAAGTAGAGGTCTTCATCGTCTTTAACTTTCTTCAACCATCCTAGTACTTTTTGATGAAACGTATTATCGACTGTCGTAATTCTTGCAGTTGGGGAATAGTTCGTTCCTCGCGGCGATCCATTTCTAAATAAATATTTTTTGAAATCTATGTGAGCCTCTTCTACTTCTATACCAACAAAAACAAACGTCCCATCCTCTTCTTTTAGTAAAATATTCATCGCATATGGATAACCATGGTCTTCAATCAACTGATCTACAACCGTTTTCTGCTTTTTTTCTAGTGCCCACTTTCCAATTTCTGATATTGACTCGATCAATGTTACACCTCCCAAAACACAGCTAACTAATAGCTATATTTTCTCATAATTTTTATATTTTTCAATACATTTTTACTCTTATTTGTTAAAAAAAATCGAATTTTCCATTTTCGTATTTGCATACACGTAAACAATCATACTTGAACGTAGTCAGCAACATATGCTTTCACAAACAAAGGAGCGGTGATACTCCACTTTCTTTTGCTTTTGATTTCGCTTGTTCGTATACACCACTTCTTGGTAATACGCACATAAAAAAAGCGATCCCCTTATCGATCGCTTCTTCCTTTCCCAGCTTTTTATTGTTTTCAACAAACGCTTATCAAACATATCTTGCATGATTGTTCGATACAATGACAGAAACCTTGGGGATGTCTCTCATCCTTACGCATTTCAATTCCTCATAGGTACGATACAAACCTTTTTCGCGGAAGGAAAAAGCCGTTCAAGTCCTGATTGGTTTCAATTCCTCATAGGTACGATACAAACATTTTATTTATGCTTTTAGATTCGATCAGTCTTTTAATGTTTCAATTCCTCATAGGTACGATACAAACGTTTTAGAAATGAAAATAGAGCATGAACAACAAATGTTTCAATTCCTCATAGGTACGATACAAACACCTACCGGGAAACGCTCTTCCCGGTAGGAATTGTGAGTTTCAATTCCTCATAGGTACGATACAAACAAGGAATTAGAAGGGCTGGAATTTGAACAACTCGTAGTTTCAATCCCTCATAGGTACGATACAAACATTGTGTGAAAAGCTGCAGAGTTTCGCTTGGGGTGGAGTTTCAATCCCTCATAGGTACGATACAAACTAACTTATCCAATCTCACAGATGTCGAGGCGTACGAAAATGTTTCAATCCCTCATAGGTACGATACAAACAGTCTAGCAAAGAGGAGGAAAAAGCATGCTCAAAGATAGTTTCAATCCCTCATAGGTACGATACAAACTGAAACTCTTTTGCTGCCCTTGCCATATCTTTGATTTCCAGTTTCAATCCCTCATAGGTACGATACAAACCTTTCCATTTTGTTGACTCCCCCCTGTACAATTTTATGTTTCAATCCCTCATAGGTACGATACAAACGCTGTCTGATTGATTCGAGATGCAATCTCGTTTCCGTTGGTTTCAATCCCTCATAGGTACGATACAAACTTTGATTTTAAGGTGAAGTTAAAGTCCTAACTTTTGTTTCAATCCCTCATAGGTACGATACAAACTCGGATTTTATCTTCTAATGAATGGAATTATTGAAAGTTTCAATCCCTCATAGGTACGATACAAACTCATCAACGTTTTTCCTGCTCCGAGTGGACCTTGAAGGTTTCAATCCCTCATAGGTACGATACAAACAAGGCAAAACATTCCCACATTTCGAATCATGGCTCGATGTTTCAATCCCTCATAGGTACGATACAAACAAAGTGTCGATGACTTCGCTGATGCGCTAGGTACAAAATGTTTCAATCCCTCATAGGTACGATACAAACCGGCGTTCGCCCTGATTTGAGTCGATTAAAGACTGAGGTTTCAATCCCTCATAGGTACGATACAAACCCGCGTACGCATCGACGGCGAGTGCAGCAAGTATACAGGAGTTTCAATTCCTCATAGGTACGATACAAACTGCTTTACTTCATACTCAACCAACCCGCGAATTTGCCTGTGTTTCAATTCCTCATAGGTACGATACAAACCTTCCATCGCCTTCTCGTGTTGTTTCTTTTCTTCAGCAGTGTTTCAATTCCTCATAGGTACGATACAAACAGCGAAATACTATGAGCAACTGAAATGGCTGCTCGAACAGTTTCAATTCCTCATAGGTACGATACAAACCAAGTTGAACTTGGGGAGCTCGCAAATTGCTGGCGTGGGTTGTTTCAATTCCTCATAGGTACGATACAAACGTGTAATCATCGAGGGAACAGATTTCATCATCGTTGGAAGTTTCAATTCCTCATAGGTACGATACAAACGTTGTAGTAAGCATAGATAGTGATTTCCAAAGGATGTTTCAATTCCTCATAGGTACGATACAAACACGGTGATGGCGGCGAGCCAGCAGGAGATGGAGGACAATGTTTCAATTCCTCATAGGTACGATACAAACCGAATTGGATTACAGGAAAAAACTATCCAACGGTTGAGTTTCAATTCCTCATAGGTACGATACAAACTAAAGCTGTGTTCCGGGTATGATTTTTGAAAGGTCGTTTCAATTCCTCATAGGTACGATACAAACAACAATTGATGGAGTATTACATTGACATTCATGTATGTTTCAATTCCTCATAGGTACGATACAAACCACTAACACCGGAAGAAGAATTGCGGCAAAGAATCGAATGTTTCAATTCCTCATAGGTACGATACAAACATTCAAGAATAACGGTTCTAACTCAGATAAGAATCTTGGTTTCAATTCCTCATAGGTACGATACAAACGTTGTCTGCTGTGTAACTGCCTTGTTTGGAAACAGGGAGTTTCAATTCCTCATAGGTACGATACAAACGAACAGACCTTTGTTCATGAACTGCTACATGCTTGTTTGTTTCAATTCCTCATAGGTACGATACAAACAACATACCATGCTCCCAAGCCTTCACGCATTTCTTGTTTCAATTCCTCATAGGTACGATACAAACCTCTTGCTGATTTCAACTTGTCTAGTGATTCACTACTTCAGTTTCAATTCCTCATAGGTACGATACAAACTATCGTCCCGCGTTCGTGGGGCGGCAGTAACTACATGGAGTTTCAATTCCTCATAGGTACGATACAAACGTGTTTTGCATGTGTTCTTGTAGGTGTTCCGTAGTGGTTTCAATTCCTCATAGGTACGATACAAACTCTAAGTCACCGACAGACCGCACAAGTCGATCCAGTTTGGTTTCAATTCCTCATAGGTACGATACAAACAACTGCCCCAACAATTGGAAGTTTTTCAACTTCATCGGGTTTCAATTCCTCATAGGTACGATACAAACCTAATGAGATTGTCAAGGAGTATGAGGACACTGGTATGTTTCAATTCCTCATAGGTACGATACAAACCCCGAAACAGTGTTGATAAATCAACATATGGAAAAGCTATACAATGTCATTATACATACATCCGAAAATTCTGTCAATAACCTTGATGCGTTGATACGTCTGAAAAAGTTGCAAAAAACAAATTGTCGTCGATCCCCTGGGGTTTTTGCACGATTGGAGGTCGACGACAGTTGTGAATGTATTCACAAGTAGTTGTTTTATAAAAAACAGCCTCCGATTTGGAGACTGTTTTATGCTTCGGCGTTCACTTCCGCGATAATAACAAAACCGATGACAGCTGTAATGACTAGACCTGTAATCATCCACATCATCATGCATTCCCCCTTTTGCCCATTTTCTTTTATTTTACACGTTTTTGTCTCGTTCGAAAATGGGGTTTACGCTTCTTCTTCTATTTTTCTTACGTATACATTTGAACGGTGAGAGAAAAAAATAGAGGCGAGCATGAGAATAAACACTGCTCCAAGCACAAGTGGTCGCTTCGCTTCGTCGATGGCGCTTGGAATCAATGTTCCGATATATAAAAACGCACTAAGCGCAAATAAAACGAGACTGTATGCTTTGTAGTCACGCGCTTTTCCTAACCAATGTTGCTTTTGTTCATCCAACATAACCGTCCTCCTTCCTTCTTTCAATGTATCATAGAAAAGAAAAAAGGGGGCGATGTAATTTATGCCAACGCTTGTGCTAAATCTTCAATTAAATCATCCGCATCTTCTAAGCCAACAGAAATGCGAATAAGTCCGTCCGTAATGCCGAGTTCAGCACGACGCTCTTTCGGAATGGATGCGTGCGTCATTTTTGCAGGGAGGGAAATTAAACTTTCAACCGCTCCTAAACTTTCCGCTAGCGTAAAGTAGCGGACGCGCGTGAGCACTTGTTCTGCTTTTTCGGCGCTGCCAACGTCAAATGACACCATGCCGCCAAAGCCGCGCATTTGTTTTTTCGCTACGTCATGATTTGGGTGTGACGGAAGCCCAGGATAATACACGCGTGTAACAGCTGGATGATTCGTTAAAAATTCAACAATTTTGCGTGTATTTTCCTCATGTTCTTCCATGCGAATGCCAAGCGTCTTGATGCCACGCATTAATAACCATGAATCTTGCGGACCGAGAATGCCACCTGTCGAGTTTTGGATGAAGTGCAAGTCGGTCGCAAGTTGTTCGCTATTAACGACGACAAGCCCAGCAACGACGTCGCTATGACCGCCTAAATATTTTGTTGCGCTATGAATGACGATATCTGCACCAAGCGCAATTGGCGTTTGCCAATATGGTGTGCTAAACGTGTTATCGACGATCGTTAGTAGTCCATGGCGTTTCGCAATCGCTGCTGCCTCTTGGATGTCTGTAATTTTTAAAAGCGGATTCGTTGGCGTTTCAAGATAAATCGCTTTCGTATTTGGTTGAATATGCGCTTCAATATTCGCTAAATCGCTCGTATCGACAAATGTCGATTCAATGCCAAGACGGTTCAACACTTTCGTCATGACGCGGTATGTGCCACCGTATACATCGTCAGTTAAAATGACGTGATCGCCGCTGTTGAACAACATCATAACCGCTGTAATAGCTGCCATCCCAGAACTAAACGCAAAGCCAGCATATCCTTCTTCCACATCTTTAATAAGCTCCTCTAGTGCATGCCGTGTTGGATTGCCGGTACGTGAATATTCGTATCCTTTATGCACACCGACCGCTTCCTGTTTATACGTGCTCACTTGATAAATCGGAACCGAGACAGCCCCTGTATGCACATCCCCAGCAATGCCACCATGAATCAATTTCGTTTTTCTTCTCACATTACATCCCGCCTTCGTAAATGTTTTTACTTAAATACCGTTCGCTACTATCTGGAAATACGACGACAATGTTCGTTCCTTCTTTCGCCTGTTCCGCCTCTAATAACGCTGCATGAAACGCCGCACCAGACGAGCTACCGACAAGCAATCCTTCCTTTTGCGCAAGCTCTTTAACACGACGAAACGCATCATCATCTAAAATCGTATGAATCGCATCAAAGTAGCTTGTATCCATATATGGCGGTAAAAATTCCATGCCGATCCCTTCGGTGCGATGCGGGCCTGGTTTTCCACCGTTTAAAATCGAGCCTTCTGGTTCTACGATGACCGTTTTCACACGCGCATTTTTCTCCTTTAAAAATTGCGCCGTTCCCATAAATGTACCGCCTGTTCCTGCACCGGCGACAAATACGTCAATATGTCCGTCCAGTTGCTCCCAAATTTCTGGACCGAGCGTTTTATAATACGTGCGTGGGTTCGCTGGATTAGCGAACTGCTGTGGGCAGTAGGAGTTTGGAATTTCAGCCGCCAACTCTTTCGCTTTACGAATCGCTCCTTCCATCCCTTCGCTCGTTGGGGTGTTGATTACTGTTGCGCCAAGCGCGCGCATGAGTTGTTGTTTTTCGATGCTGAACTTTTCGGGGACGCAAAAAATGACGCGAATGTTTTTTCCGATCGCCGCAAGCGCAAGACCGATCCCTGTATTGCCTGCCGTCGGCTCGATAATCGTTCCACCTTCTTTTAACTTGCCTGTCGCTAGCGCATCGTTTAACAATTCTTGGCCGAGACGATCTTTGACGCTTCCGCCTGGGTTAAAATATTCCAATTTCGCAAATATGCGTACCCCCTTTGGCAGCGGAAATTGCGTAATTTCAACGATTGGCGTATGCCCGATCAATTCATGCACGTTTTTCGCTACTTTCATGTTGTGACCTCCCAAAAGATGAAAAGAAGGAGAGGATGCCTCTCCCTATTTATTTAATTCATTCACCATTAATTGCACAAGTTCAGATGAGTGAAGAGCTGCTTTTTGTAAAAATTGTTCAAACGATACGTTCGACTCTTTACCTGCGATGTCTGATAATGCGCGAATGACGACGAACGGTACACCAAACTGATAACATACTTGCGCAATCGCAGCCGCTTCCATTTCAACTGCGTATAAGTCAGGAAACTGCGTGCGTACAAAGTCAACGCGCGCTGGATCGTGCATAAAGGAATCGCCTGTTGCAATGAGCCCTTTCGCTACTTGAATGTCGCGAATATGCGCAGCGCTCGTTTCAGCTGCTTGCACTAACCGCTCATCTGCCGCATAGCGCGCCGGCATGCCCGGCACTTGTCCGTACGCATAGCCGAATGCCGTCACATCTACATCATGATGAACAACTTCGGTTGAAATGACGATATCGCCAACGTTTAGCGACGGCGCAAAACCGCCAGCTGAACCTGTGTTAATGACAACATCTGGCGCAAACCGCTCTAACAAAATCGTTGTTGACATCGCCGCATTCACTTTACCGATACCTGATTTTAATAAGACGACGTTCGCTCCGTCTAACGTGCCGCTATAAAATGAACAATTTGCTACCGTTGTTTCTGTTCGGTTCGCTATCTTTTCTCGTAAAATGGCTACTTCTTCTTCCATCGCTCCAATGATCGCTATGTTCATCGTTTCAACCTCTTTCACTTATTGTTTGACAGCCTCCATCAACCAAACGAAGCGATTCATCGGCGTAAATGTGACCGTAAAACCGTGTGTAGTAAACATATGCTCTAAGGCAGGAATTGTCGTGTAATATTCGCGCTGTAAGTCTTCCGCTAAATCGACGAATCCTTTTTGTTTCGCTTCTGCAATCATCGCCTCATACGCCTCATGGTCAATAAACGCTGTATCAGCAAACACTATTTTACCACCTTTACGAAGAAGTGTGCTATATTTGCCGATCGCTTCTTCTTTTTCTTGATCTGTTAAATGGTGAAAAGCATATGTGCTTACAATCGTATCGATCGGTTCGCTCGGCAATGGAAACTGTAAAAAGTCTCCGTCTTCAATTGACACATGTGCAAGCTTTTCTTTCGCCAGTTCGCGCATCGGTGCAGACGGCTCAATGCCATATACCGTCTTGTTCGCTTCAATCAATTTTTTCGTTAAATTTCCTGTGCCAACGCCGAACTCTAACACAACGTTGCCGCTTTTTTCAACAACTGTATTTAAAATCGTCTCATATCCGTCAAATACGTCACGATATTGCTCATCGTGCCCGTATACTGACGAATCATACGACTGTGCCCACGTTTCAAAGATGTCTAAAAACTCACGTCCCATGATGTCACACTCCATTTAAAAGTGATAATTCCTATAAGTATAGTATAAATTAAACGTATTACTGTTCTCAATCTATCACATTTTTTGTCGATGTTCAATGGAAATGTGTTAAACTACGGATAGAGAGGAGGAAGACGATGATCACGTTTGATTTAATCCAAGATAAAGTAGAATGTTTTGAAAGAGGCAGCGTCCGCATTCTCGTGACTTTAGTCATGAGTAAGGACGCTAGCATATGTTATTTATAATGTGGCTATAAAACCAGATAAAATCTTGATTTTCACTCATACACATGTTACCCTACAATTAGGTGATAATATATGGAAAAAATACACTACGGACGAGGTTATGTCTATTCTATTCAATATCATATCGTATGGTGTGTGAAATATAGACGCAAAATATTAACTGACAAAATAGAACAGCGTTTGGTGGAAATATTGCAAAAGATTGCCGCAGAAAATGGGTTTGTGATACAAGAAATCAATGGAGATTTAGACCACATACACTTACTCATAGAATGTAGTCCGCAGCACTATATACCAGATATGATTAAGGCATTAAAAGGTGTAAGTGCGAGGTTGTTATTTAAACAATACCCAGAGTTAAAGAAACAACTTTGGGGAGGGCATCTTTGGAATCCATCTTATTTTGTCGCAACAGTTAGTGAAAATACAGAAGAACAAATAAGAAATTATATTAACTCCCAAAAGGAAAAGTAGGTGAGTTTATCTATGTTAAGGGCATACAAATATCGCTTATGTCCTAATGAAGAACAAAAAATACAATTAGCTAAAACATTTGGTTGTGTAAGATTTGTATATAATTATTATCTCGCTAAAAAGATAGAATTGTATGAAACAAAAAAGAAACAAATGTCTAAAACAGATTGCAATAATCATTGTAACAGGGAGTTAAAAAGCGAATTTGTGTGGCTGAAAGAAGTAGATAAGTTCGCATTAACTAATGCGATCTATAATTTAGACAACGCTTTTCAAAATTTTTTTAAAAAACAATCTGGCTTCCCTAAATTTAAAACAAAAAAATCACATAGATACAGTTATACGACTAATTTCACTAACAATAATATAGAAGTTGATTTTGATAACAACAAAATCAAACTCCCAAAACTTAAATGGATGAGATGCAAGTTGCATAGAAAGTTTGATGGACAAATAAAGTCTGCCACTATCTCTCAAGTGCCGAGTGGCAAATATTTTGTGTCCATATTAGTTGATACTGAAATAAAACAATTACCAAAAAACAATCATGTGTATGCTTTTGATTTGGGGCTAAAAGAATTTCTAATAGACAATCATAACAACCACATAAAAGACCCTAAAGCAATACAAAAATATGAAAAGAAATTGGCAAAGCTACAAAGACAGCTTGCAAGAAAGAAAAAAGGAAGTAAAAATTGGAACAAGCAAAGAATTAAAATAGCGAAAGTAAACGAAAAAATAAGTAATACTAGAAAAGATTTTCAACACAAGCTATCTTCGAAAATTGTTTACGAAAACCAAGTAATCATTAGCGAAGATTTAGCTGTGAAAAACATGATAAAAAATTCACGTCTCGCTAAAAGAATATCAGATGTAGCATGGGGTGAATTTTGCAGACAGATAGAATATAAGTCGATGTGGTATGGTAGAACATATCATAAAATAAGCAGATGGTTTGCATCATCGCAAACTTGTTCAGCGTGTGGGTGTGTAAACAAAAAAGTAAAGTTATTATCCATAAGAGAATGGGTTTGCGATCATTGTGGCACGATTCATCAAAGAGATGAGAATGCTGCAAAAAATATACTACAACAAGGCTTAAAAGAATTAGGTTTATTTGCATAAATATCGTACGGCAGGAACTGTCGGAATCATACGCCTGTGGAGTTAGTAGGTTGCGAGGACGATGAAGCAGGAAATTCTCACTGCGAAGTGAGAAGCCCGCGACTTTAGCCGTGGGAGGTTCACCATAACAAAGCGATTATGCTTGAAGTACATCATGTTTCCTATCAAATGCAACTGCTCGAAAACGGACAGCTCCTTTATAGCGCGCTCGTGCATTTTAAAGCAAAAAAATAGAGCGTTACGGACGACGCTCTATTTCTTTTAGTTGTTGCACTTTCGTCGGCTTCCACCCTTCATTTGTCACCCATTCGATAAACACTTTATAATGTTCTGTTTTATCTTTTTTGGAAACGGTAGCAACGGCGTGATTCGGGCTGCCGCCATTTCCGATAAACCAGACGATAAGATCGGACGAAGAAATGCCTGTCGCATAACTAATAGCATCGAGCATCTCTTTCCAATCGACCGAGTTTTTATCGTATTGTGTCACATGTGGCTCAGATTGGGTCGTGCCGATCGGCTGCCATGTCGGATTGACGATCTCACGAATCACGTTTGAGTTTGGATCATCGACAACCGTTTCTTCAACGTTGTCGTTCGATTGTTGCTCATTTGTTTCTGTTTCCGTTTCGGATGGTTGCTCATCGTTTGGCGGCTCATTTGTCTCCACTTCAACCGGTTGTGGCGAAGCATTCGTTTCTTTTGTCGGTCGGTCGTTGGCGAACAACCATTTCCATCCAAAAAATAAAATAAGCGCAAATACAATGGTAATTAACGTATTCAATATGCGGTTTACTTTTCTTTGTTTTGAACGTTTCGCAAAACGGCTGCTCACTCTTCATACCTTCCTTTCTCTTCCAAATCATATGTTGCGCGAACGATATCAGCAAAAATGGCATTCGTGACGGAGGCAGATGACGTTGTTTCTAATTGTACCACAACGAGCGCGTATTTTGGACGATCAGCTGGGAAATAACCCGCAAACCATTTATTTACGAGTTCTCCTTTCCCTGTTTCTGCTGTTCCTGATTTTCCTGCTACGGCATATGGCAATGATTGAAACGAACGCCCAGTCCCTTCCGGATGCGTCACAACGAGTTGTAATAGCTCTTGTAGTTTGTCGATCGTCTCTTTCTGCAATGAATCCATCGTTAACCGCTTCTCATCAAATGTGAAAAATGTCGTTCCGTTTTTATACATCATTTTTTTAGTGATGCGCACTTGTTTTGCCTCACCACCGCGAGCAATCGTTGCCATCATATTCGCCACCGCCAGCGGTGAAACGCGTACATCTTTTTGACCGATTGACGTTTGAGCAATAGCAAGCGGAATATGTTTATCCCGTGCATCTCCCCAAATGTTCCCTTTTTTCTCTTCACGAAGCGGGCGAAACGATTGAAAATGATATACATCTCCTTCCCAACCCACGCGCGGAAGCAAACCGAGCTTTCGAGCATATACATCAAACATATTTTCGTCTATCGCAATGAGCTGTTTTCCTAGCTCTCCAAACGTTCGATTGCAACTAATCGCAAAGCTATCTTCAAACGAGCGCATCCCTTTCTTTTTCTCTTCTTGCTCACCGTTAATTTTACGATCACAGTTAAACGTCTGTCCGTGAACAAGCCCGTTTTCAAGCGCTGCGGCTGCAACGACAATTTTAAAAACAGATCCCGGCACTTGCGGAAGAAGCGCCTTATTTTCCATCGCTCCATCTTTGTACGGATCTCGTTCATCAATGGCGGGAGCGCTCGCTAACGCAACAACATCATTCGTTTCGACATCAAGCAAAACGACCGCCCCTTTTTCCATGCCATGTTGTGCAACGATTTGCTCAACACGTTGTTGCAGAGTACGATCAATCGTCGTTTGTACCGTAATTGGATAAAACGGATTCGCCTGCTCTGTATATTTCACATCCATGCCAAACAACGGCTCACCACGGGCGTCTACGTGATACAGTAGCTTCGTCTCCTCATCAGGAATTAAAAATTCATCAAATGAACTTTGTAAGCCAGACACCCCTATTTTTGTTTTTGGAGATAAGTTTCGATCCGCATAGCGTTCTTTTAACACCTTTTCATTTTCTCCAAGTAAACCGATGACATGTTGCGCATATTTTTGTTTGAGTTCGTACTGTTTATGAACGGCAATCACACCTGGGATGCGCAAATCATTAATCCGTTCCATTTGCCACGGTTGTAGTTGAATCGGCTGTTGACCATCATGTAAAATGATCGGACCTTTCGCCTCTTCTAGCTGTCGTTTAATTGTTTCTTTGGACACGGAAACGATCGCAGCAATTTGATCGATTGGCCAATCCATTTTCTTTAAGAATGGAAATAAAACGAGCGTTGGAACGTATTCATATGTGAGCGGCTGGCCGTTTCGGTCAACGAATACGCCGCGTCCATCGTCGATCACGAGCTGTTCGGTGCGCTGAGCGACGCTCGCTTCAATTAAGTTTATCCCGTGAAACGACTCGGTGCTCACAAGTTGTAATTGAACGAGTCGACCGATCAAACCGAATATGGCTAGTTGAATCATTATTAATATGATGACCATTCGTTTTTTTACCATAAAAAACACCTCGTCTTCATTGTCGACGAGGTGTTGTCTTTTAAAACCTATTTGACTGCAACGATTTTGACAACCATGTCGCCGCCAGGTGTATGAACGGTTACTTCTTCACCAACGCGACGACCGATAAGCGATTTGGCAATTGGGGAGTCGTTTGAAATTTTCCCTTCGAACGGATCAGCTTCTGCACTACCGACGATCGTATACGATTCCTCTTCTCCATCTGGAAGCTCAATAAATGTTACCGTTCTTCCAAGCGATACGGTATCTGTCTTTTCTAAATCTTCTTCGATAATTTTCGCATTGCGAATCATATTTTCAAGCATTTGAATGCGTGACTCCACGAACGCTTGCTCATCTTTTGCCGCATCGTACTCCGAGTTTTCCGATAAATCCCCGAAGCTGCGCGCAATTTGAATGCGCTCAACGACTTCTTTTCGTTTCACCGTTTTTAAATATTCAAGTTCTTGCTCGAGCTTCTCCTTCCCCGCTTTCGTCATTGGGTATTCCTTTTCCATTGACATGTCATTCACTCCTTTTTATTTATGTATGGAAAATGTACGAACGAGCAGTTCGTACACAAGACAAAAAGTTTACATATTATCTATGCTATGGTATTACAAAATAGAATTTTGTTCAAGAATCGTTTGAATTTTTGTAACCATTAAATCGATAGCAACGTGATTATGACCGCCTTCTGGGATGATAATGTCGGCATACCGTTTCGTCGGTTCAATAAATTGATTGTGCATTGGACGCACGACGTTTACATATTGCTCGATGACTGATTCAAGCGTGCGTCCGCGCTCTTTAATGTCGCGCAATAGGCGACGAATGATGCGAATGTCAGCATCGGTATCAACGTACACTTTAATATCCATTAAGTTGCGCAATCGTTCGTCTTCTAATACAAGAATACCTTCTAAAATGATGACATCTTTCGGTTCGACGCGAATAACGTCGTTTGAACGCGTATGAAGCGTATAGTCGTATACAGGTTTATCAATCGGCTCATAATTCAACAATTTATGAATATGTTCAATAAGCAAATCATTGTCAAAAGCAAGCGGATGGTCGTAATTCGTTTTTAAGCGCTCTTCAAACGGCAAGTGGCTTTGATCTTTATAATAAAAATCTTGTTCGAGCATTAAAATGGAATGTCCTTGAAAATGTTCATAAATCGCTTTCGTAACGGTCGTTTTCCCCGAACCGGAGCCTCCAGCGACCCCGATGACAACCGGTTTCTTCCTCATGTTAGTGCCCCTTTCTCATCATGTTGTATGGGAAAACTTCGCGATCGACTTTAAAACGAACAATTTGGAGCGGGTGGCGAGCAGCATCAAGCTCATTTCCTTCCTCATCCCAAATGGTTTCAATGACTTGTGTAAAGTTTTCAATTTCAGGTCCGAAAAATTCCACTTCATCGCCCGGCTTAAAGAAGTTGCGTTGTTGCAACGTCACGATGCCCGTTTCTTTGTCATAGTCAAGCACAAGTCCGACGAAATCGTACGTCGTTTTTTTGCTATGAACGCCAAACATTTGCTCTTTATAGCCTGGAACACCTTCAAAAAAGGCTGGCGCGGTGTCACGATTCGCACATTTATCAAGCTCATCTAGCCACTCTTTACGAATGACGAAATTGTCAGGATCAGCACAATATGCATCAATCACTTTACGATACACACTTACAACCGTTGCGACGTAGTGAATGGACTTCATGCGTCCTTCGATTTTTAAACTATCAATACCGAGCTCAATCATTTTTGGAATCGATTGAATTAAGTTTAAATCTTTCGGGCTCATCGCAAACGGATCGTCTTCTTTGTCAAATAATGCGACTGCTTGATCGCCTTCAAGCTTGTACAAATCGTAATCCCAGCGACACGATTGACAACAGCCGCCGCGGTTCGAATCGCGCGCAGTCATATGGTTGCTTAGTACGCAACGTCCGGAATACGCAATACACATCGCGCCGTGAATAAACGTTTCGATTTCAATATCGACTTTTTCTTTAATTTCGCGAATTTCTTCCGCACTCGTTTCGCGTGCTAAAACAACACGCTCAAGCCCTTCTTCTTTCCAAAATTGCACCGCTTTCCAGTTTGTAAGCGACTGTTGCGTACTTAAATGCACCTCTAACTTTGGTGCAACGCGACGTGCGGTTTCAATAATGAGCGGATCAGCGACAATAATACCGTGCACGCCGACGTGCTCTAACCCACGCAAGTACTCTTCTAGCCCTGGAATGTTTTCGTTATGTGCGTAAATGTTTGTCGTCACATAAATTTTCGCACCGTATTTGCTTGCAAATTGCACACCTTCCGCCATTTCTTCAAGCGTAAAGTTATCGGCATTAGAACGAAGACCGTATTCTTGTCCGCCGATAAAGACCGCGTCTGCTCCATAATGCACAGCCACTTTCAATTTTTCTAAGTTGCCAGCGGGCGCAAGCAACTCTGGTTTTTTCACAATGACGCGCTTGCCATTGATAATTTGTGATATGCTCATGAAGGCTCCCTCCTTTTCGTTTAATATACCGTTTCTTTAAAGAAAAAGCCGGTGTCTAACGGGCGATGTGTCGGCTGAATCGCTTCAATGCGCGCAAGCAGTTCACCTTTTTCCTCTTCGTACTGCTCGCGATTTTCTGCACATAAATCAATGGCGCGGCGATATAATTTCGTTACTTCTGTAATATAATCTGGCTCATGAAGGACGCCGTCAATTTTAAAGCTATCGATTTTGGCGTCAATCATGTCTTCAAGTTCATCAATAATGCAAATATCATTAGGGCTCATAATGTGCGTACCGTTTTCATCTTCGAAAATCGGATATTTGTTGTCGCGTTCTTTGTCGTACAAAAAGAGCCCTTTTGCGTATTTCATTTGTTGAATTTCCATAAACTTGCCTTGATATTCGAAATAGTTACCGATGAGGGAACGTTTCGATTGGAACATGCATGTCATTCCATGTACTTGCACTTCAATTTCCACTTCCGCATGATTTTTAATATCAATGATTTCTTCCATATTCAACTCGCGGGCAAGAACGGCACGTTTTGCTCCTTTTCGTCCCCAATAGTTGCAAGCGTACCAGTTTGTCGCTGTCGTTTCTGTATTCCAATGAAGTTTCATATGCGGTGCCACTTCCCGTACTGTCATTAAGACAGCTGGGTCGCCAAACACGATCGCATCCACTTGTTGCTCTGCTAAAAAGCGGACATAGTCGCTCAGTTCATCAACTTTGTCATTATGAAAAAGTGCGTTCATTGCCACATATACACGTACATCGTTTTTTCGGGCGACTTGCATCGCATCGATCACATCTTGACGTGAAAACTCATCTGCTAAACGCAAGCCGTACCGTTGTTCACCAATGATGACAGCATTCGCTCCTGCTTGTGCGAGTTGTTCAATATGCGCCACGCTCGTTGGCGTAACAAGCAATTCTGGTTTTTTCATTCTATTCACCTCGTTTTCTCGATATCGCCATTCCGTCACCGATCGGAATGATGACTGTCTCATAGCGTGGATGCGCCATCAGCCATTCGTTATATGCTTGAATTTTTTTGATAAGCTGACGAATGCGTTTTTGTTCAATCGGTTCGTTTGTTGCTACAAGCCCTTTGAATAGTACGTTATCCGTTATAATAATTCCTCGCTCGCTTAATAGCGGCTCGTACAACTCAAAAAAGCGGCGATATTGTCCTTTTGCCGCGTCAATAAACAATACATCGAACGGAGCATGTTTTTTTACTTCATCGCTTATATGAAGCGCATCGCCAAACAATAACGTCATTTGTGCTTTTGTATTCGTTTGTTCTGCATAAACGAGCGCTTGTTTATAGCGCTTTTCATCTCGTTCAATCGTAACAATGTGCGCATTTGGCAACGCTTTTGCCATGCGTATGGCGGAGTATCCGATCGCGGTGCCAATTTCTAAAATGCGCGTCGGTTGAACAAGTTTTAAAATGTGCAACATCGTTTCGATGCCGAGCGCATCCATAATCGGCACATGATGTTCATGCGCATATTGTTCCATCGCTACGATCGCTTCTTCTTTTTTTGGTAGTAATCGTTCTAAATACTGAATCATTTCCTCATTTACCAACGAACTGTCCTCCTCGCAAAAACAAGAGTTCAAACGAATTGAACTCTTGTTTCATCACGATCCATAACTTTATATATACTACCATAAATCAAAACAAAAAGCGAACGTTTTATTGCTTTCCGATATATTTTGCCTTTTCGCGATTATGTTCGTCAAGTGTTTTTGTAAAAATGACATCTCCCGCTGGCGTGGCTAAAAAGTAAAAGTAGTCTGTTTCAGCAGGATGAAGAGCCGCTTGAATCGATGTTTCTCCTGCGTTTGCAATCGGCCCTGGCGGAAGTCCTTTATGCATATACGTATTGTAAGGCGAGTTTACTTCTAAGTCTTTATAGTATACACGTGATTTATGCTGTCCGAGCGCATATAAAACAGTAGGATCCGTTTGAAGCGGCATTCCTTTTTCAAGACGATTGTAAAAGACGCTGGCGATTTTTTCACGATCCGCCTTTTCGGTCGCCTCTTCTTCAATTAAAGATGCCATCGTCAATAGCTGATGAACAGTCATTCCGCGCGCTTCCATATCTTCTCCGTATTTCGCTAGCACTTCTTCCGTTTTAGCAATCATCGTTTCGATTATTTCTTCAAGCTTTGGCTTTTCTTCTGTAAACGAATACGTTGCGGGAAATAAATATCCTTCCAACGCATAACGAATATCTTTGTTCAACATATCAGCCGTTAAAACGGTAGGATATTTTTTCATCAACTCTTCAATGTACGTACGATTTGTTAATTTCGCCATCACGTCTTGCGAGGAATAGCCTGTTTTTTGCGAAATAATCGTCGCAATTTGTGTCAGTTGTTTTCCTTCTGGAACCGTTATTTTTAGCTTCGCTTCTTTCACGAGTTTTCCCGTTTTTAGCTGTTCAGCAATTTGTGCTAACGTCATCGCTTTTGTAAATGTGTAATTGCCTGCTTGGAAGTCAGCATGATTTTTAAATTTCACGTAGTAGCGAAAAATCGTCGCATTTTTGATGACGCCGTTTTTTTCTAACACATTTGCAATTGTATACACCGACGAACCGATCGGAATTTCAACATGAATCGGCGTTTTGTCGTTCGGATCAACAGGCTGCAAGGCAGAACGAATATATACAAATAAGCCAATGCATGCGGCAATTATCAACAATAACAAAGGTGCTGTAATGTATAGGACAATTTTTCGCACCGTCTTCGCTTCATGTTCTTGTAACATACGTCATCCTCCCTCACTTTTCACATTATACTACAAACACCGACACGACATAAATAAAAAAAGAAGCTGACGCATAGTCAGCCTCTCAGCTTGTCGACAAAGTCGACAAGCTGTTTTAATATATAGGTATAAGGGTATAGGAGGGGGAAATCGGATGCTTCAACGTCATCAAGAA